>JBGAHN010000009.1:0-52500 GCA_044226145.1 Labilithrix sp.
GAGACGTCATTTCGCGATGAAGGTGCGCGTCGGGACGGGCCGAGCGCGTCGAAGTCGAAGACGAAGGCGAAGGCGAGAACATGGGGGCGATTCCTCCACGGAGACGTCTTCGCAACCCGAATACCAAGGTCGCCACGCTGGATATCGTTGAGGAATTCGACGAATCGCGGACGCGCGCGTGTCCAGGCGCCAACACCGCGTGGCAAGGGCCACGCGCCGTTCAGGGGCCGCGGACCAGCGCGGCGAAGGCGGCCGGGAGGCCTTCGGCGATGTCGCTCGCGAGCATGCCCCGATCGGCGTGCGCGCGTCGCCAGGCGTCGCCGCTCGCGCCGTGGAGGTGAACGGCCGCGCACGCCGCTTCGAACGGGGGCAGCGAGCAAAGGAGCGCGCCGGTGAGGCCGGAGAGGACGTCGCCCGCGCCCGCGGTCGCGAGGACGGCGTTGCCCGTGTCGTTGACGGCGATGCGCCCGTCCGGGGCGCCGATCAGCGTGTGGGCACCCTTCAAGACGACGACGGCGTTCGAGCGCGCGGCGGCGTCGCGGACGGCGGCAAAGCGATCGGCTTCGATGGCGTCGCTCGTCGTCCCGAGGAGGCGCGCGAGCTCACCCGCGTGGGGCGTGAGGACGGCGCGTCCGCCCGCGGCTTCGAACGACGCGATGGATGCCGCGTGGAGCGACAGCGCGTCGGCGTCGAAGACCATCGGACCTGGATACGTCGCGAGGACGTGGTCGACGGCGCGGCGCGCGCTCTCGCCGGTGCCGAAGCCCGGGCCGAGCACCGCCGCGCGCTTGCCGACGAGAGCGGCGTCGATCCGATCCATCCGCGCGTCGTCGTCCGTGATGCGCGCGGTCATGATCTCGACGACGCGGACGTCGAGCGCGTCCGCGGCTTCGGGCCAGGTCACGATCGTCGCGGCGCCGGCTCCGCCACGGAGCACCGCGCGCGCGGAGAGCAGCGCGGCGCCGACCTTTCCGGGCGAGCCCGCGAACACCGCGACGTGTCCGGCTCGGTATTTGTGGGTGTCGGCCGGTCGTGGGTGCACGAGGGCGCGGACGTCGCTCGGTTCGAGGAGGTTCGTGGACGAGCCCCCCAGGAGCCCGCTCGGCACGCCGATGTCGACGACGTGGAGCTTGCCGGAGAGCCGCTCGCCGTGCGGGGTCAAGAGGCCGCGCTTCGGGTGCGCGAACGTGACGGTGGCGTCGGCCGTGACGGCGGCGCCCATCGCTCTGCCGGTGTCGGCGTTCATGCCAGAGGGCACGTCGAGGGCGACCTTCGTGCACGGGGCTTCGCCGATCGCGGCGATGACGTCGGCGAGAGCGCCGATCACGGGTCGATCGAGGCCCGTGCCGAAGAGCGCGTCGACCACGAGGTGGGCCGCGCGAAGGGCCGAGGTAAGCGGCGCGGGCGAGGCGCCGAGGGGGAGCGGGACGACGTGCCCGCCGATCCCGGCGAACGCCTCCATGTTCGTGAGCGCGTCGGGCGTGAGCTTCGCCACGTCCCCAGAGAGCCATGCTTCGACGTGGGCACCGCGCGAGAACAGACGCCGCGCGACGACGAAGCCATCGCCGCCGTTGTTGCCCGTCCCGCACACGACCACGATCCGCTTTTGGCGCGGGTCGCCGAGCAGCTCACGTTCGACGATCTCCGCGGCGCCACGCCCCGCGTTCTCCATGAGGACGAGGCTCGGCACCTTGCAGATCTCGATGGCGTGTGCGTCGAAGGCGCGCATTTCGGCGCGCGAAAGCACGGCTTTCATGGTCGCTCCCCCTCCCCTTCACCCTCTCCTCCCGACCCGCGCGGCTCGCTCGATCCACGCGACGCGTTCGGATCGCGACGCGCTCCGCGACCATCCTTCTCGAGGACGACGACGGCCACCGCCACGTTCGCGTCGTGCGAGATCGTGACGTGCCACGTGTCCGCGCCGAACGACGTCGCCATGGCGAGCGCGTTGCCGCGGAGCCGCAGGACGGGCTTGCCGCTCGGCTCGCGGCCCACCTCCACTTCGTGCCAGCCGACGCCCCGGGCGCCGTCGAGCGCCTTCGCGAACGCCTCCTTGACGGCAAACCTCCCTGCAAGTGCCGTCGCGCGATCGCCGCGAAGGGCGTCGAGCTCGTCGTCCGTGCAGATGCGCTTCGCGAAGCGGTCGCCGTGGCGCTCGAGCGCCGTCGACACCGAGGCCGACGATCATGGCCGCGCCGCGCGACCTTCGTCCATCGCGTGGAGCATCGCGCGAACCGCGGCCGGCAGCCCGACGAACACCGCGTCGCCGATGACGGCGTGGCCGATGTTGAGCTCGACGATCTCCGGAACGGCGGCGATCTTCGGGACGTTCGCCGTCGTGAGCCCGTGCCCTGCGGCCACTTCGAGCCCGAGCGCGTGGCCCTTCTTGGCGCCCGTCGCGAGCTTGCCCCGCTCGCGCGCCTCGGAGTCCGTGCCGAACGCGTGCGCATACTCGCCCGTGTGAAGCTCGATCTGTTCCACGCCGAGCGCGCGGGAAGCCTCGATCTGCCGCGCTTCGGCGGCGATGAAGAGGCTGACTTTGATCCCGGCCGCGCGCAGGGCGGCGACGTGATCGCCGAGCGCGGCGGAGGCTCCTGCGACCTCGAGCCCGCCCTCCGTCGTGCGCTCCTCGCGCCGTTCGGGCACGAGGGTCACGACGTCGGGGCGGATCCGCACGGCGATCGCCACCATCTCCGGCGTCGCCGCCATCTCGAGGTTGAACGTCGCCCGCGAGGCGCGCCGAAGCGCCTCGACGTCGTCGTCGCGGATGTGGCGGCGGTCTTCGCGCAAGTGCGCGGTGATGCCGTGCGCGCCGGCCTCGAGGCAAGCGCGCGCGGCGGCGACGGGGTCCGGGTAGGTCGTGCCCCGCGCGTTCCGGAGCGTGGCCACGTGGTCGACGTTGATGTGAAGACGCATGGATCCCTCGCCCGTCAGTCGTCGTCGACCCCGCCCGCCGCCTCGAGATCCTCTTCGGTCTTCGGCGTCTGGAGGAGCTCGCCGTGCGGCCCGTCGCGGCGGACGATGATCGTCTTGCGGCCGAGCGTGTCCATGTTCTCGCGCGCGAACACGTTGATGACGTTCACGCCCGGACGCAGCGGGACGACGGTCTCGAACGGCATCCGCTTCGGATCCTGGCCGTTGCGGTTCGATCGGTAGAAGATCTTCTTGTTGCCGACGAACACGTAGGCGTCGAGCAAGTGATCGGCGTCGCTCGTCGTGCCCTTGATGGTCGTCGTCGACTCCGTCGTCGCGAGCGGCGCGGGCGCGAGCTCGATCGACGGCGGGAAGCGCCTCATCGACTCGTCGAACGTCACCTTCGCCGCGGGCGTACCTCCCGGCTCGAGCTCCGAGGCCTTCACGAACCCGAAGCGGCTGTCGCCCAACGACACCTTGACCATGTCCGCCGTCTTCGCGAGCACGGTGGCGGCCGTCCCCGGAGGCAGGCGACCGAACGAGCGCGCACCGGCATCGGGCGACTCGAAGAGCGTCGCGCCCGAGGCCGCGGCCTTCATCGTGCCGTTCGCGGCGGTGAGCGACGTCGGGACCCCGATGGGCATGCGGACCTTCTCGACGACGGTCTCGCGCAGATCGCGGTCGGCGATCGACAGCTCCACCTTCGCCTCGGCGTCGGCGAGCGTCGGCTCGACGTCGAACGTGAACGCCACGTTGCGGATCTCGCCCGGCTGCATGTTCGACAGGTCGAACCGGCCCTCGTGCAAGAGGAGGCCGTCGCCCGAGAGGTTCCGCAGGTTCGCCTGCGTCTCGTAGCTCCGGCCTTTGCCGACGTTCTTCACCGTCAGGTACATCGTCAGGTGCTCGCCCTTCTGCACCTTGCCGTCGCCGTTGCCCTTGAGGTTGTCGGAGATCTGGTAGTCGTACGCGAAGACGGGGCGCTCGAGCGCCGCCACCGACACGCGCAGCTCGCGCGGCCCCGGGACGCGACCGCGGGCTTCGTCGAACCGGAGCACGATGCCGTCTTGCCGCGAGAGGGTGTCGCGCGGGATGCGGCACGTGCGCGGCGCGTTCTGCGGGAGCGGCGCCGTCGAGCCCGGCTTGCGGCCTTCGACGTCGCACCAACCGAGCGGCACGGTCACGGTCTTCGTCTTGCCCGGATCGAGCTTGCCGACGACGAGCTCCTTGTTGTCGTAGAGCCCGTTGTCGCTCTTCGTGACGGCCGCGAGCCGGTAGAGCGGCGCGTTGCCTTTGTTCGTGACCGTCATCTTCAAGGTCATCGCGTCGCCCGCGGTGACCTGGTTGTTCGGTCGATCCGTCTCGAGCTTGACGTCGACGTTCGCCGGGGGCGCGTTGGGCGCCGCCTGCGCGACGTCGGCGGGCGCGTCGCTCCAGTCGACGCCGAGCTTCTGGAGATCGGCGGTGACCTTCTGGAGCTCGGCGGCGCGCGCTTGCGCGATGATGTCCTTGGCGGCCTTGAGCTGCTCGAGGCGCTTGCCGGGCTGCACCTTCGCGGCGATGTCGCGCGCGAATTTGACCGGAAAATCCTTCGACGGGAAATCCGGCCCCATCTGCTCGTCGGGATCGCCGCCGCGCTCGCGCAGCTCGCGGCGGAGCGACTCGGGCAGGTTGTAACGCACGATCTCCTGCGGCTTCTGCCCTTCGCGGGCGCGTGCATTCTGCAAGCTCTTCGCGAGATCGCGCTCCTTGAGCATGAGCCCCGTGTCGACCGTGAGATCCATCTCCTGGACGTCGGCGGTCATGGGATCGAGCTCGATGTCCGGCGTGACGCCCGTGCCCTGGATCGAGATGTCGCCCGGCTCGGTGAGGTATTGGGCGATCGTGAGCTTGAGCGCGGCGCGGTCGGGCAGGTCGGTGAAGACGAGCTGCACCGAGCCCTTGCCGAACGTGGTCTCGCCGACGACGACGGCGCGGTCGTGGTTCTTGAGCGCGCCGGCGACGATCTCGCTGGCGCTCGCCGACGAGCCGTTGACGATCAGGGCGATGGGGTAGTTCGGCTCCGTGCCTTCGGGGTGCGCGACCTTCTCTTCGCGCTCTTCGCCCGAGCCGGGGTTCTCGACGGTCGCGACGATGGGACCGCTGACGAGGAACTTGTCGGCGACGCGCGCGGCTTGCTCGAGCAGACCGCCGGGGTTGCCGCGGAGGTCGAGGACGAGGCCCTTGAGCTCGCCGTTCTTCTTCATCGCCGCGAGGGCGCTATCGAGCTCCTTCGAGGTGTTCGCCTGGAACTGCTTGATGCGGACGTAGCCGATGTTGTCGCTGAGGAGCTGGTGCTCGACGCTCGAGACGTTGATGACCTCGCGCGTGAGCTCGAACGGCTTCGGGTTCTGCCACCCGTCGGGCCCGTCGCGACGCAGCCAGACCGTCACCTTCGTGCCGGGCGCGCCGCGCAGGTGCTGGACAGCCTCGTTGAGGCCCATGTTGAGGGTCGACTCGTTGCCGATCTTCACGATGCGATCGAGCTTGCGGACCCCCGCGCGCGACGCCGGCGTCCCCGGCATCGGGTTGATGACCGTGAGCTGTTGATCGCGGATCGAGATGACGATGCCGAGGCCGCCGAACTGGCCGCTCGTCGACAGGTTCATCTCCTTGTACGCCTCGGGCGAGAGGAGCACGCTGTGCGGGTCGAGCGTGTGGAGCATGCCGTTGCACGCCGCGTATTCGACGTCGCGCAGATCGACCTCGGTGCCTTTGAGGTTCTCCTGCACGAAGCCGAGGATCTCGCGGAGGCGGCTCGCGACGTCCCAGAGCCCCAAGACGTTGTCGACGCGGAACTCGCGCTCTTGCGTGTCGACGCGGACCTTCACGGTCGGCGCGTTCTCCTCGTGCAGGACGATGACCTGCGCGACGTCGCGCTGCACGTAGTTGAGCGCCGAGAGGAGCATCTCCTTCGGCTGCACGCGCTTCGGATCGACGTACTTGTCGCGGACGTTCTGGAGCACCTCGTTGACGACCTTGAGTTGCGTGAGGTCGTAGTTGGCGGGGCCCCGTGACGCCGTCGCGCCGCTCGCGGCGTTGGCGGGCGCCAAGCCGTCCCACAGCCCGCCGCCGTGGAGACGGAACGCGAGCCAAGTGGCGATGCCGAAGGTCGTGAACAGCGCGAGGAGCTTGAGCGCGCGCGCGAAAGGACGCATGGGCGACGAGTATAGACCCTCGCGCGACAAACGGTTCGACTCCTCGCGGGCCGCTCGAAGGATTCTTCGCGGGTCGATGGAGGCTCCCACGCGCGAGCCGAAGCGCGCCAGGCGAGAATGGGTCGCGCCTCCGGCACGTCGGGCACGTGACGAAGCGCCCCCCACGACGAACGGACGGCGCGCGGCGCCTCCGCAGGGCGAGGCGCTAGCTCGCGCTCTTGCGAATCACGGCGACGTAGAAGCCACCGAAGACGGCGGCCGGGGAGTCGCAGAGCAACCGCTCGGCGCGCCGGAACATTCCCCGGAGCGGACGAACGCGCATGACCGCCGCCGCCGGGGTGACGATGCGGATGCCGCGCGCGCCCTCGATGCGGCATCCGGGCGGGAGGATCTTCGGGAGGTTCCACGGCGCGTCGAAGCGCGTGTAGACTGCACTTTCCTTCGTGCGATCGCTGATGTTGCCGGCGGGGCCGAGGCGCTTGGCGAGGCCGCGGAAGCTCAGCGGGTTGTAGAACTCCGCGAGGATCACGCCGCCCGGACGCGTCACGCGCGCCATCTCGCGCAGGCCTTGGCCGATGTCGGGGACGTGCGCGAGGACCTTGAACGAGCACGTGACGTCGAACGAGGCGTCGTCGAACGGCAGCTCGGTGACGCTGCCTTCGTGGACCTCGAGGCCGCGGGCGCGCGCGAGCTCCAGCATGCCCGGCGAGAGATCGATGCCGACGGCTCGGCCCGCGAACTGCGAGAGGCGCTCGAGGATGAGCCCGGTGCCGCAACCGCACTCGAGCACGTCCTTGCCGCGGCCGTAGCGCTCGCAGAGCTCCACTTCGAGATCGTCGACGAGCGCATGGTAGCCGTCCGCGTCGTTCGGCCGGCGGTGGCGCTCGTAGCTCTTGCTGAACTCGTCGTAGTACGCGCGGGTCGCGTCGAGATCGTCCTCCGTCGCGCGCGCCGTTTGGCCGGATTCCATCATCGCGTCGCGCTTTTAGCACGCGGAGCCGGCGGCGTCGGGAGGTGTTGCACGGGTCGACGCGCTCCGCCGAGGTGCGACGCAAAATGCATCATATTGAAAATGACTTTCATCATTAACAAGTTTTTCGCTAGAGCTCCGCGCCAACGGCGGCGTCCGCCGAATAGCGGCTTCCAACCAAAGGCGATCCCATGCGAACCCATCGATACGCGATTCGGACGAGTCTCCTGGCGCTCACCCTCGGAACGTTCGGCTTCGTCACCGCATGCAGCGACGACAACGAAGGCTCTCCGACCGAGGTCCCGGACGGTGGTACGGCGCAGGGTGACGCGTCGTCTCCCCCGACCGGAGAAGACAGCGGGTCGCCCGACGGAGGCGCGAAGGACGAGGACGCTTCGGTGGGCGAGGATGCCGCGGCGCCGGCCGACGCCGTCACGCCGCTGTTCACGAAGACCATCGCGGGCGCGCTCGATCCGTTCGGCATCGCCTTCGGCAGCGACGGCAAGCTCTACGTCTCCGGGGCGACGATGGTCGTGACCGACGCGACGACCGTGCCGCCCACGACCGACCAACGGCTCGCGGTGTGGCGCTTCGAAGCGAGCGGCGCGCTCGACACGACGTTCGGGACGGACGGCGTGCTCACGGTCGCCGTCCCCGGCGCCGAGACCTCGTACGACATCGTCGAGTTGAAGAGCGGAGACTTCGTCGTGCACGCGAGCAGCGCGGCGGCGACGGGGCTGCCCGCGCGCGTCTACCTCGTCAAGCTCGCCAAGCAGGGCGACGGCTCGTTCGCGTTCGATGCGCCCGCGCGCGTCGCGTTCGGCTGGGACGACGACGACTTCTCGGCGTGGCCCGGGACGACGGCGACGCCCGCGACGACGCCCAACTACACGTCGTGGGGCATCGCGCTCGACCGGAGCGACGCGACGAAGGAGAAGATCGTCGTCTTCGCCCACGGCGCGCCGAAGAAGGTCGAGGCCGGCGAGCAGCGCACGGACAACGATCGCTGGATCACGCGCGTCCTGGCGAGCGAAGGGTTTCCGATCGATCCCGACTTCAACGGCGGCGCGCCGTTCACCGCCGACGTCGACGGCGCGAAGCGGCCCGACAACGCGCGGCGCGGGATCGTCCAGGCCGACGGCACCATCGTCTCGGCCGGCTACACGTCGTTCGAGCCCGGGGGCAACCACGTCGCGCTCGTTCGGTTGACGAAGGCCGGCGCCGCCGACACCTCGTTCGGCTTCGGGTCGAGCATCGCCGGGCAGACGAAGTTCAACCCGTTCCTCGCGGCCTCCGGCGAGGCCGAGGCGTACAACGTCGGTCGCCAGGCGAGCGGTCGGTACGTCACGACGGGCTACGGCACGTCGCACTTCGACGCGCCCACCGTGAAGCCCGACCTCGTGTCGTTCGGCGTGAAGAGCGACGACCTCGATCCGCAGTACGGCAAACTCGGCTCGTTCGCGATCCAGAGCGAGACGGATCCGACGGCGGGCGCGAACTCGAGCACGGGCTTCGAAGAGCGCGGGCGCGATCTCGTCGTGCTCTCGGACGATCGGGTGGTGCACGCTGGACGCTACGACGGGCTCGCGAGCCTCTTCGTCACGACGAAGGACGGCGCGCTCGACGAGACGGTCGGGCACGACGGCGTGATTTCGTACGGCGCCGAGACGCAGTTCTTCAAGATCGCGAAATCGGCCGACGGCAACCGCATCGCCGCGACCGCGCGTCACTTGTCGTCGACGACGGGCACGCCGCCCGTCACGACGACGCGCGCGCTCTTCGTCGGGTTGAAGGTCGGCCAGTAAACGGCCGTCGGCCGCGAGGTGTTTCGATGAACCGTGTGTCCCGCTTCTCTCTTCGTGCCCTCGCCGTGACGGCGCCGACGGTCATCGTCGCCGTCGTCGCGTGCACGTCGACGCCCGATCCTCGTCCGGGGGTGGCGACGGGACCGACGAACACCTCGCCGCCGCCGACGTCGACGCCGACCGGCGGGGGCTCCATCGACGCCGACGTCCCCGACGCGACCGTCGACTGCGGCCCTGCCCCCGCGGCGTCGGGGACGTTCGACAGGCCCGCGCTCCTCGGCGCCGCGGCGAGCTGCGCCGCGTGGCACGCGTGCACGTTCCAGAACGCCGTCGTCGCCCTCCGGCAGAGCGCGCACGAGGGCGGCGATTCACCGAACGACGACGCGCGCGCGGCCGTTCGCGCCGCGTGGCGCACGGCGATGGATGCGTGGTCGGGCCTCGAGCTCTTCCAGTTCGGCCCGATCGCCAGCAAGACGACCGACAAGTACCATGGGCGAGGGCTCCGGAGCTTCGTGCATCCGTGGCCGGCGACCAACCGGTGCCAGGTCGAGACGCAGATCGCGACGAAGAGCTACGCCAAGGACGGCTTCGATCTCGTCGTCCCCGGAGGACGCGGGCTCTTCGCCGTCGAGTACGTGTTCTTCCACCCGGGCGTCGACACGGCGTGCCTGCCGAACGCGGAGGCCTCGAAGATCTGGGCGACGCTGTCCGCCGACGACCTCGTCCGCGCCAAGGTGAGCTACGCGCGCGCCGTGAGCGACGATCTGGCCGCACGCGCGGCGGAAATCACGAACGTGTGGGCGAGCGACGGAGAGAACTTCGGGGCCAAGCTCCTCGCCCACGAGGGCTACGGCAGCGAGCAAGAAACGCTGAACGTCGTCGCGTGGTCGCTCCTCTACGTCGAAAAGGAGATCAAGGACTGGAAGCTCGCGGGGCGCGCGGGCGTCGCGGCGAGCGCGCCCGACTCCGAGACGCCGTTCGCGGGCATCGAAATCGACAACGTGCGCACGAACCTCCGCGCGTTCCGGAGGCTGTTCCAAGGGTGCGGGGACGGAGGCGAAGGGATCGGCTTCGACGACTGGCTCACGGCGACCGGCGCCTCGACGCTCGCGACCGACATGCTCGCGGCGCTCGACGGTGCCGAGGCGGCCGCGGCGGCGTTTCCGCCGTTCGCGCAGGCGACGACGGAGCAGTTTTCCGCTTTCTACGGCGCCATCAAGCCGCTCAGCGATCTCCTCAAGAATTCGTTCTTCGGCTCGGGCAGCCCGCTCAATCTGAAGCTCCCCGCCAGCGCCGCCAGTGACACCGACTGAAGCGCTCCGCATCGCCGCGCCGCACGCGGATCCGCGCTCGTCGGCCGCGACGTCGACGCCGACGGCTGCCCTCGCCGCCGTCGCCGCGCGATGGGTCGACGCGCTCGTTCGCCCCGTCGACGCCGCGTGGCTCGCCGCGCTCCGCGTCCTGTTCGGGCTCGCGCTCGCGATCTCGATGCAGCGCTTCGTCGCGTACGGATGGATCGACGAGCTCCTCGTCGCGCCGCGACATCGCTTCCACTATTGGGGTTTCGCGTGGGTCGAGCCGCTCGGGAGCTCGGCGATGCACGCGCTCTTCTACGCCCTCGGCGCGCTCGCACTCGCGATGGCGGCGGGGTTCGCGTTTCGGGTGACGGCGCCGCTCGTCGCGCTCGGCCTCACGTACATCCAGCTCATCGACGTCTCGACGTACCTCAACCACTACTACCTCGCGGCGCTCGTCGCGTGGCTCCTCGCCCTGTCTCCCGCGAATCGCGCGTGGTCGATCGACGCCTGGGTGAAGGCGCGCGCGCGTCGATCGAAGGGAGCGAAGGGTTCGGAGAGGAGCCCGGGAGAGGCCGCGCACGAAGCCGGAGCCCACGTCGCGACGGCGTGGCTTTGGCTCTTTCGATTCCAGATCGGCGTCGTGTACGTCTTCGCGGGACTCGCCAAGGCGCAGAGCGATTGGCTCCTCCACGGACAGCCGCTCGGGATCTGGCTGGGGGCGAGCACGCACCTCCCCGTCCTCGGTGCCCTCTTCACGTTGCCCGGCGCGCCGCTCGTGATGAGCTGGCTCGGCTTTCTCTTCGACACCACGATCGTGCTCTGGCTCTCGTGGCGACGGACGCGCCCGTGGGCGTACGCGGTGGTCGTCGCGTTTCATGCGATGACGCGCTTGCTCTTCGACATCGGCATGTTCCCGGTGCTCATGACGGCGTTCGCGCTCGTCTTCTTTCCACCGGATTGGCCGCGACGGCTCCTGGCGAAGGTGACGCGAGCGCGCGACCAACGCGACCGTCGCGATCAGGAGACGACGAAGGAAGCCACGACGACCGACCGACGCGCACCGAGCCGATGGCAACTCGTCGCGATCGGGCTCGGCGCGCTCTACGTCGTCGTCCAGATCGTGCTTCCACTGCGGTGCCACTTTTACGGGGGAAACGTCCTTTGGGAGGAGCAGGGCATGCGCTTTTCTTGGCGCGTGATGGTGCGCGCGAAGGGCGGCGCGACGACGTTCCTCGTCCGCGAGAAAGCCACCGGCCGGACCGTGCACGTCAGTCCTCGCGACTACCTCACCCCATTCCAAGAGAACGAGATGGCCGGCCAACCCGACCTCGTCCTCCAGCTCGCGCACGTCGTCGGCCGAGACTTCGAGGCGCGCGGCCGCGGCCCCGTCGAGGTCTACGTCGACTCGACCGTCTCGCTCAACGGCCGCCGCGCCCATCGGTTCATTCGCCCCGACGTCGATCTTCGGACGATCCGCGACGGCCTGGCGAACGCCGACTGGATCCTCCCCGCTCCTTCCGAAGCCCCTCCTCCGATTCGACCCGTCCGCTAGCGCACCTCCGACCATGGCCCGTTCGTACCAACGCTCTCCGCGCACGCGCGTGCGCCTCGCTCCCTTCCTCTTCGCCGCGGGCGCTCTCGCGCTCGCCACGAAGGCGCTCGCCCAAACCGACGCGATCCCCGGCGACGAGGGCGCCGACGCAGGCTCGACGCCGACGCCGACGCCGGAGGGCGACGATGGCGGCGCCGCATCGATGCCCGTGCGCCCGAACGACGAAGCGAGCGACAGTAGCCCTTCGACCGACGACGTGACCGAAGCCGACGGCGGCGCCATCCCTTCCACGTCTTCCACGGAGAGCGACGGCGGCACCTCGGCGACGAGCGATGCCAACGCCGCCGACGCCGGCGCGGCCGCTCCCGTCGACGCAACGTTGCCTCTCACCCCGCCCCTCGCCGCGCCTTCGCACGGCGGACCGCCTCCGCGCGACGTGGACGACGTCATCGTCTCCGGGACGCGGCTCTCGCACGTCGCGGGCTCGGCCCAGGTCGTCAAGAAGGAGCAGCTCGAGCGCTTCGCGTACGACGATCCGACCGCCATCCTCCGCCAGGTGCCGGGCGTCTACATCCGCGGCGAAGACGGCGTCGGCTTGCGGCCGAACATCGGCATCCGCGGCGCGAACCCGGACCGAAGCAAGAAGATCACGCTCATGGAGGACGGGATCCTCTTCGGTCCCGCGCCATACTCCGCGCCTGCGGCCTACTACTTCCCGCTCATGGGCCGCATGACGCAGGTGCGCGTCGTCAAGGGCCCCGCGGCGATCGCGTACGGCCCTCAGACCGTGGGCGGCGCCATCGATTTCCTCACCCGTCCCATCCCGACGAAGACGAGCGGGTTCGCCGACGCGGCGATCGGCATGTACGACTACCGCAAAGGGCACGTCGCGTTCGGCACGGGCGACGAGCACTTCGGCTTCCTCGTCGAAGGCGTCCGCTTGCAGAACACGGGGTTCGCCGAGCTGCCGAACGGGGCCGACACGGGCTCGACGCGCAACGACTGGATGGTCAAGGGCGCGTACGTCGTCGATCCCGACGCGCGGACGAAGCACCGCTTCCAGCTCAAGCTGTCGTACGCCGACGAGATCTCGAACGAGACCTACCTCGGGCTCTCGGACGCCGACTTCCGGGCGAACCCGTACCGACGGTACCCGGCGAGCGCGCTCGATCAGATGAAGAACCACCGCTCGGGCATCGTGCTCTCGCACGAGGTCGAAGGCCCCGAGTCGTCGTACCGCGTGAAGACGACCGCGTACCGCTACGACTACGATCGGACGTGGCGGAAGTTGAACCGGCTGGGGGCCGCGGGGGCCGCGCAGGTGCTCGCGAACCCCGACGATCCGTCGTACGCCGGCTACTACGCCGTCATCACGGGGCGCATCGACAGCGGCTCGGCGGCCGACACGCTCTACATCGGACCGAACCACCGCACGTTCGTCAGCCAAGGGATCCAGAGCGTCTTTTCGACGACGAAGGCGACGGGGCCGATCGAGCACCGCCTCGAGGCGGGCGTGAGGTTCCACTACGACTCGATCGCGCGCGAGCACACCGAGGACGGCTTCCTCATGTCGAACGGCACGCTCGTCCCGGCCGGCGAGGCGACGATCGTGACGGCGCGCAACTTCGATTCGACCCACGCCCTGGCGCTCCACGCGACGGACGCGCTGACGTGGAAGAAGCTGACGGTGACGCCCGGGGCGCGGGTCGAGCTCATCGCTTCGCACACGGAAAATCATCTTACGAACGATTCGCGGAACGCGTTCGTGCCCGCCATCATGCCGGGGATCGGCGTCTACCAAGAGGTGGTCCGTGACCTGGGCGTCCTCGGCGGCGTCTACCGCGGCTTCAGCCCGCCCCCGCCAGGGAGCGACGGCACGGTCTCTCCGGAGTACAGCGTCAATTACGAGGCGGGCGCGCGGTACGCGTCGCGGCGAACGCGCGCGGAGCTCATCGGCTTCTACAACGCCTACTCGAACCTCACGGACATCTGCACGCTGTCGAGCGGGTGCGTCGCCGCGAACCTCGAGCGCCAGTTCGACGCGGGCAAGGCGCGGATCTACGGCCTCGAGGCGGCGGCGTCCCACGAGCTGCGCGTCGACCAATTCCGCTTCCCGGCGACGGCGGCCTACACGTTCACGCAAGGCGAGTTCCTGAACGACTTCCAGTCGCAAGACCCGATCTATGGGAACGTCCACGAGGGGGACGCGATCCCGTACATCCCGAAGCACCAGTTCAGCGCGTCGCTCGCGGCCGAGCACAAACTCGGCGGCGTGAACGGGATGCTCAACTACGTCGCGAAGATGCGCGAGCAGGCCGGCAGCGCGCCCATCGACGAGTCCGTCGCCACGGACGAGCAGATCTGGCTCGACGTCGGAGGCTACGTGCGGCCCCTTTCGTGGCTGCGCATCTATGCGAACGCGCGCAACGTGCTCGGCGGTGCGTTCATCGCGGGGCGACGGCCTTACGGGGCGAGGCCGAACGCGCCGCGCTGGATCCAGGTCGGGTTGAAGGCCGAGTTCTGAGCGCGTCACGGGCAGACGCGGCGCTCGAGCCACGTCGAGGTGTTGTCGCCGTAGAGGATCCAGATCGCGCCGTGGCCGTCGACGGCCATCGATAGATCGGTGACGTGGTCGGCGTTCGCGAGGACGTCGACCGACGTGAACACGCCGTCGCGACCGAGGCGACCGAGCTCGAGCACCTTCGGCGACGACGGGGCGCGGGCGGCGGGGCGGACGCGCGCGACCCACGCGCCGGCCGTGTCCTTTTCACTGCGCGCGGGCGCGGAGGCGATGGGCGCCGGATCGAGGCCGTTGGGGTAGATGGACCAGACGGCCTCGACGTCGTCCTTCGGTGGATGCGCGATCGGGACGGCGGCCGTCCCGAACTCGGCGGCCTCGCGGGAGTGAGGGACGAGCGCGAAGAAGGCGCCCGATGCATCGGCGAGCGCGAAGTCGATCCTCCGCTCGGGGGAGCCGCCGACGAACAAGACGGCGTCCGAGCCGAGCGCGAAGTCGTGGCCCTGCACCGAGAGCTCTCGGGCGTGGAGCGGGGACATCGCCATGCGCGCGTCGAGGTAGACGGCGACGGCCTCCGGGCCGCGCGCGGTGACGTGGGCGACCGTCGCCCCTGCCCCTTCGTCGGACAGGCGCTGCGTCTCGCCGTCGTCGAACGTCACGAAGGCTTGGAGGGTCTCGCCCTCCGTCGTGCGACGCGCGTCGAGCGTCACGAGCGCCGTGTGCGTGCCGCCGACGAGCGCCGCCGACACGCGCGTCCCGGCTTTGTGCTGCGCGACCACCTTCGTGTCGTTCACGCCGAGGGTCGTTCGCTGCACGACGCCGCCGATCTTCGAACAGAACGCGAACTTTCCCGCCATCGCGCACGATGGCCAATGCATCGCGATGAACGCCGCGGGCTTCGGTGGCTTGACGACGCCGGTGCGCGGCGGAGGTGCGATCGGGACCGGGAAGTCCCGCGGGCGCCCGCCATCGTTCGCGATGACGTGGAGCTCGCTCTTGTCGGCCACGAGCGCGGCCGGGCCGCGGAAGATCTGCTCCGAAGGGCCGTAGACGAGACGGCACGCGCCCGCACCGGCGTCGGACGTGACGGACGGCTCCAGGGAAGCGTCGGCTCCGGTCGCGGCGCGCGCCGAAGCGTCGAGATCGACGCCATCGACCGAACCATCGAGGCCGGTCGGTTCACCGGTCTTCGTGCCCGAGGGGTCCAAAGAAAGAGAGGCGTCGGCTCCGATCGTCGCGGCGTCCGAAGGCGCGCCGTCCGTCCCAGAGCCCGCCGCGTCGTCGCAGCGACGGCACGACCAGGCCGAAGCGGCGGCGAGGACGGCGAAGACGAACCGCGCGCGGGCGGAGCTCAGTCGGCGTGCAGGTTCGCACGCCGACATTCGTGGACGGCACTTCAGCGAAACCATCCGTCGAGGAGCGTCGTCACGAAGAACCCGAGGCTCACGTACGCGTTGCAATCGAAGAACGCCTTGCCGATGCGCGAGAGATCGACCGCCGAAACGCCGTCCCGAGGCCGCACGAGCCGGTGCTCGACGACGAGCACGACGGCGACCCCCACGACACCTGCAAAGTACACGGGTCCGCGCTGGAGCGAGGCGCCCGCGAGGGCGAGCATCGCGACCGTGACGACGTGCGCGACCGTCGCGATGCGCATGGCCTTCTTCGTTCCGAAGCGCGAAGGGATCGAGAAGAGCCCCTGCTCGCGGTCGAAGGCCTCGTCTTGCAGCGCGTAGAGGACATCGAAGCCGAGGAGCCACGTGAGCACGCCCAGCATCAACGCGACGATGCCGGTGTTCGGATCGGCGCCCATCGCGAGCCATGCGCCGCCGGGCGCGAGCGCGAGCGCGAAGCCGAGCCACGCGTGCGCCGCCCACGTGAAGCGCTTCGCGAGCGAGTAGCCGAGCAAGACGAGGAGCACGGGCGGCGCGAGCAACGCGGGCCATTTCCCGAGGAGCATCGCCGCGAAGCAGAACACGAGGCCCGACACGACCGTGAGCACGAGGGCTTCGCGCGCCGCGATGCGACCGGAGGCGACCGGGCGGCCCTTCGTTCGCGGGTTCTTGGCGTCGATGTCGCGGTCGGCCCAGCGGTTGAAGGCCATCGCGCTCGTCCGCGCGCTCACCATGCACACGAGCATGGCGAGGACGCGCACCGGCGTGAGCGGCACGTGGGGCTGCCCGAGCGCGAGGACCACGGCGGCCGCCGCGAAGGGCATCATGAAGATGGTGTGCGAGAACGTGACGAGCTCGCCCCATTGGCGAAGGCGCGTGATCATGACGAGGGCTCCACGGCGGATGCGCGAACGGCGGTCGTGCGTGTCGCGAGGACGCGGCGCGGCGCTTTGACGTGCTGGAGGACGAACGACGACGGATCGCCCGCCACGTCTCCTTCGATCGCGACGAGGCCGGGGCGGGATCCTTTGACGAGGCGGCCGAGGTCGGCGCGGCCGAGCGCGCGGGCACCGCCGGATGTTGCCATGCGCACGAACACGTCCGCCGTCACGCTCGGGAAGCGGTCGGCGAGCGCGCGGGCTTCGGCGAGCACGTCGAGCGAAGGGCTCGACGCGAGCGAGTCCGTGCCGAGGGCGGGAAGGATGCCGGCTTCGAGGATCGCGAGCAGCGGCGGCAGGCGCACTTCGATCCCGAGGTTCGAACGCGGGCAGAGCACGACGGGGGCGCCGGCCTCGGCGATCCGCGCGAGCTCGTCGGTCTTCGCGTCGGTCAGGTGCACCAAGAGGACGTCTTTGGCGATCGCGCCGAGGTCGAACGCGTAGTCGAAGAGCGGCCTCTTCGGGAACTGCGGGCGGAGCTTCGTCCGCGCCGTGAGCCAGTCGACGACAGGACCGTCGTCGTGCTCGATCGCGCGCCGCTCCGATGCGTGCTCGGCGAAATGAAGGGTCGTGCGCGCGCCCTCTTTGCGGGCGTCGCGCAGCAAGGCGCGCACGACGTCCGGATGCGTCGTGTACAGCGTGTGCGGGGCCGGCGCGTACGAGAGATCCGCCGGCCACGACGGCACGCGCGCGGCACGTTCGGCCGCGAGCGCGTCGACCCGGCGCATCGTGACGACCGGATCGTGGCCGAACACCTCGTGAAAGATCGCGCCGGCGATGCCTCTTTCGGCGAGCTTCGGTACCGCGGCCAGCGTGTTCGTCACGTCGCCGACGGCCACGGTCCCGAACGCCGCGAGCTCGTCGACCGCCCGGTCGATCGCCTCCGCGTCGTGCTCCGGCGGCGCCTCCATGCGCGCGCCGATGAGCTCTTCGACCCACGGCACGAAGCCTCGCCCGCCGCGAACGCGCCCGCGGAGCGCCGAGAGCTCGAGGTGCGCGTGCGCGTTGACGAGCCCCGGAAAGACGACGCCGCGGTGCCGTTCGACGCGCGCGCCGGCGTACCGCGGAAGGATCTCGGCGGCGGCGCCGACGTCGACGACGGTCCCCTCCGGGACGTCGCCGCCCGCCAGCGCGAGCACGACCGCGCCATCCGCGATCGCAGGCGCATCCCCCGGGAGCACGAAAGAAGCGTGGTGGACGACGTGCATCGACGAGACTTCAGCGCGGCTCGGTGAGCCACTCGTAGCGGACGTTGCGGCGCACCGACTTGAAGCCGGCCTCGTGGATGCGATGCTCGATCTTGTCGGCGTTGATGCCGAACGTCGTCCCGGCGCTCGAGACGACGTTCTCCTCGAACATGACGCTGCCGAAGTCGTCGGCGCCGAAGCGGAGCGCGACCTGCCCCACGCCGGGGCCTTGCGTCACCCACGAGGCGCCCACGTGATCGACGTTGTCGAGCATGAGCCGCGCGAGCGCCTGCGTGCGCAGGTAGAGGTGCGTCCCGTGCTCGCCCGGCGCGATGCGCACGCCGTTTTCGAACTGGAAATCCCAGCAGAAAAAGGCCGTGAAGCCGCCCGTCTCGTCCTGCAAGTCGCGGATCTTCACGAGGTGCTGGACGCGATCCTCCGGCGTGTCGAGGGTGCCGTACATCATCGTGGCGCTCGAGCGGAGCCCCATCTGGTGCGCCGATCGCATGACGCCGAGCCATTCGGCGCTCGTGCACTTCGTCTTCGCGATCTTCTTGCGGACGCGGTCGACGAGGATCTCGGCGCCGCCGCCCGGCACGGAGTCGAGGCCGGCGGCGTGCAAGCGCGTGAGCACCTGTTCGACGCTGAGGCTCTCGAGCTGGGCGATGTGCAGGATCTCTTCCGGCGAGAGCGCGTGCAGGCCCAGGCGGTACGTCGACTTGATCCAGCGGAAGAGATCTTCGTACCAGCCGATCCGGAGCTCGGGGTTGAGGCCGCCTTGCAGGAGGATCTGCACGCCGCCGGCGTCGACGACCTCTTGCAGCTTCTTGCCGAGCACCTCGCGCGAGAGGACGTAGCCCTCCGGGTGTCCGACGGGCCGGTAGAACGCGCAGAAGCGGCAGCTCGTCGTGCAGACGTTCGTGTAGTTGACGTTGCGATCGACGATGTACGTGACGACGTCGCTCGGGTGCTTGCGCTTGCGGACGGCGTCGGCGGCGAGGCCGAGCTCGAAGAACGTGCCTTCGCGCAAGAGGCGCGTGCCTTCGGCGAGCGAGAGGCGTTCGCCCTCGGCCGCGCGCGACAAGAGCGCGTCGAGCGACGGACGGGCGCGGGTCCCGAAGCTGGTTCGCTCCGGCGGCGGCGCACCGATGGGCCGGCGAATCGACGACACGGGCGCGTCGTCGCTGGCGGCGTTGAAGATGGCCGAGCACGTCGGCAAGAGACGCGCGCGCGCCGCTTCGATCCAGAAGCGCTCGAGGCCGCGGAGCTCGTCGTCGCCGAGATCGTAGCGGATCGCGTCCGTGAGGTAGGACTTGAGCGAGGCCTCGGAGAGCCCCGTTCGGGCGGCGTGCTCCTTGGCGATCGCCGCGCGACGCGCGAGCCCTTCGCGCTTGGCCTCGCGGAGGATCTCCTCGTGTTCGGTTCGCACCGTGCCGGAGCGGCCGAACCACGCCGCGAAGACGAACGGCAACCCCGTCCAATCGAGCCAGTCCTCCGCGAGATCGAGGCGGTGCGCGAAACGACCTTCGATCTCGAGGGCGGCGTCGCCGATGACGAGCGCGCCCGTCTTGCCGCCGATGCTGGCGACGGCGCGCGCGGGATCGGCCCCGAAGAAGCGAGCAGGGACCTTTCGCCGCGCGAGCAGGAGGCGACCGAGCACGACGCTCGTGCGCGACGACAGATCGAGCGCGACGGAGGTGAGCTCGTGGATCGGGCAGTCGGCGAAGATCGCGACGCTGCGAACCTTGCCGCGCGCGCCGATCGCCATGCCACGGATCAGTCGCAAATCGCCGATGGTCGCGGCCGCGGCGACGGGCAAGAGGCCGACGTCGGCTTCGTTCTCCGCGAGGGCACGCGCGAGCTCGCTCGGGCGCGCGAGCGTCAGGTTCACCCGATCGCTCGCGGGCGCGTCCTGGAGCGACTCCCAGAGCGGGCGCGCGTTCAAGTACTCGACCCCCACCACACGCAGGCGCGGATCGGCCGGCGGACCGCTCGAAATGTCGACCTTCACGACTCCACCTCCGTGGTCTTCGCGGCGCGCTCGCCCGCACCCGGCACGGGCCCCGACGCCGACGCCGACGCCGATACGACGGGGAGCCGCGTGACGCCGCCGCGGCCGTTCGGTCGCGCGCGGTCCTTCGGCTTGAGAGCGGCCTCGGGGACCTCCGCCCGCGCGTGCTCACGCACGACGTTGTAGAGCGTGTCGCGCTCGACGGGGACGCGCCCGGCTTCGCGGATGAGGCGAATGAGCTCCCCCTCGCCGAGCGCCCCGGGCGATCGCGTCCCAGCGGCCTTGTAGATCGTCTCGTGGACGATCGTGCCGTCGATGTCGTCGGCGCCGAAGCGGAGCGCGACCTGCGCCACGTCGGGCGTGAGGCTCACCCAATACGCCTTGATGTGGTCGACGTTGTCGAGCAAAAGGCGGCTCACGGCGAGCGTGCGCAGATCGTCGATCGCGGTCGGCGCCGGCAGGTTCTTCATGCCGTTGCCGTCCGGGTGGAACGCGAGCGGGATGAACGCCTGGAGGCCGCCCGTGTCGTCCTGCAACGCGCGCAGGCGGAGCAGGTGATCGACGCGGTGCTCGAACGTCTCGATGTGCCCGTAGAGCATCGTCGCGTTCGTCCGGAGGCCGAGCCGATGCGCGACGCGGTGCACCTCGAGGTACTCGGTCGCCGTGGCCTTGTCGTCGCTGATGCGCGCGCGCACGCCCTCGTCGAAGATCTCCGCGCCGCCGCCGGGCAGGCTGTCGAGCCCCGCCGTCTTCAGCCGCGAGAGCACGTCCTCGTAGGTCATGCCGTAGTGCTGCGCGAAGAAGTGGATCTCCACCGCAGTGAAGCACTTCATGTGCACGTCGGGCTTGATGCGCTTGAAGCCGCGGAGCAAATCTTCGTAGTACGAGAACGGCAGGCCCGGGTGCAGTCCGTTGACGATGTGCACCTCGGTCGGAGGGTCGTCCATCCGGATCTCGAGCTCGTGCCACGCCTCTTCGAGCGACATCGTGTGCGCGCCCGGCATGTGCGCCTCGAGCTTCGCGAACGAGCAGAAGAGGCACGACGCGACGCACACGTTCGTGACCTCGACGCGCATGTTTCGGTTGAAGTACGTGAGATCGCCGTGGCGCTTCTCGCGCACTTCGTTGGCGAGCTGCCCGACCGCGAGCACGTCGGGTTCGAGGAAGAGCGCGACGCCGTCGTCGAACGAGAGCCGCTCGCCGCGACGGACCTTTTCACGAATGACGTCAAGCACCGGCGGCCTCCGACGAATCACGACGTTGCACGTTCCCGCGCTTCGCCTCTTCGACGAACACGGGCTCCCGCCCGGCGTACCGGACGAGCGCGGCGATCTCTTGCCTCTGGAGCGTCTTGAGATCGACCATCCCTTGCCCCTTCACCTTCTTCGTCTCGTCGTCCAAGATCGGAAGGCCGCTCTTTCGCGAGATCGAACCACGCAGGTCCGTCGCGCCGAAGCCGAGCGCGACCTGCGCCAGCTCGAGGCCGCACGTCCCCCAATCGATCCCGACGCGCGTGCCGGCCATCGTCGTGAGGCGCGCGACGACCACCTCGCGCAGAAGGTCGAGATCGTTCGACGCCGCGCCGATCCACACGACGTCGGCGGGGCCGCCCGCGTCGCCCTCGGCGGTCTCGTAGATGCGCACCTCGCCGCCGATCTCCTCGTCGCGTACGAGATCGGCGACGGCGCCGAGCGCCATCAGATCGGCGGACTCCCACGAGGCCATCGTGGCGCGGACGCTCTCGACGTCCCCTGCCCGACGCGCCGTGAGCACGGGCAAGAGCCCCGCGCGCGCGATCGCTTTTTCGACGAACCGACTCACAGCCTCTCCTCCGTCGCACGAAGATTCATCCGATTGCGCCTTTCTTCAATGACGACGATCGTCGCCGGAGACGACGTCGGCCGCGGTCGCGTCGCCCCAACGGCGGAGCAGATCGTGTTCGAGGCCGAGGTGATCGAGCAAGCGGCCCACCACGGTGTCGATGGCCTGCTCCAGCGTCTTGGTCTTCCCGTAGAACGATGGCATCGCCGGCAAGATCGTAGCGCCCGCGCGCGCGAGCGCCGTGAGGTTCTCGAGGTGGATGACCGACAGCGGTGTCTCGCGCGGGACGACGACGAGCGTGCGGCGCTCCTTGAGCATGACGTCGGCGGCGCGCGTGAGCAGCGTGTCGGAAATCCCGTGGGCGACGCGCGCGCAGGTCCCCATCGAGCAAGGGACGATGGCCATGGCGTGCCACCCGGCGCTGCCGCTCGCGAACGGCGCGCGGTAGTCGCGGCCGCCCCACACCGAAAAGCCCGCGAGCTCCTCGTGGAGGTTCCCGCCGCACTCGAGCTGCCACACCTCCGGCGCGGTCGGCGACAAGCACACGCCGACCTCGACGTCGCCCTTCGTGCGCACGCGATCGCCGAGCCAGCCGAGCAGCCGCTTGGCGTACGGCGCGCCGCTCGCGCCCGTGATCCCGACGACGATCTTGCGCTTCGTCACGACGCCGTCCCCTCCGATCGAGCGACGTCTTTCCGACCTTCGTGCGACGGCGACACCTTCGCCGCCGTCGCGCGAGGAACGGCCCCGCGCACGACGGACGCGACGCCGAGCGTGAGATCCGACGACACGACGGCCTCGAAGCCCTCCGCGCGGAGGGCGTTTTCGTACTCGGCGCGCGTGACGAACCCGCGCATGCTCTCGGCCAGGTACGTGTACGCACCGCGATCCCCCGCGACGACCGAGCCGAGCATCGGGAGCGCGGCTTCGAGCGCCGCCGAGTGGAACGCGCGCGTGCGAAGGAGTTGCGGCGCGAAGAGCTCGAGCGTCACGAACCCTCCCCCGGGCCGGAGGACGCGCTTCACCTCGCGGATGCCCGCGCGGAGATCGGCGAGGTTGCGCATGCCGAAGCCGCAGATCACGCCGCCGAACGACGCGTCCGCGAACGGGAGCGCCAGCGCGTCGCCGACGACGATCTCGGTCCGCGAGACCTTGTCTTTGCCGCGCGAGAGCATCTGCTCGGAGAAATCGCAGGCCACGATCGCCGAGCCCGGCAGCGAGGCCTCGAGCATCGCCGAGATGTCGAGCGTCCCCGCGCAGAGATCGAGCACCGGCCCGCCGTTTTCGCGGACGATCTCTTCGAGCATCGCGATCGCGCGCACGCGCCAGCGGCGGTCGATGCCGAGCGACATGAGGCGGTTCAGCAGATCGTAGGTCGGCGCGATGCGGTCGAACATCGCTCGGTTCGCGCTCGCATGCTCGGTGGGCGCGCCGCGGCGATCTTGCAGGCGCGAACGCGGCGAGGCCGAGATGGGTGCGCTCGCGGGTCCCTCGACGACGCGCATTTGACGGCGCGGCTCGCGATCCTTGGCGTCGGGCTTCGTTCCCACGGCGCGGTCGATCCCGAGCTCGCTCCAGATCGCGTCGACGCGGGCTTTGACCGCTTCGCTCTGCCGCGCGACCTCGGGCCACTCGCGCTGGTAGCCTTCTTCGGGCCATTTGCGCGTGCCGTCGATGGCGACTTTCCCGCCCCAGAGTGCCTGGTTCGCGCCGTGGTCGAGCTGATCGACCGGCCCGTCGACGAACGACACGTCGCGCTTCGGATCGAGGTTCGCGAGCAGGCGCCACGCAACTTCCGCCGTGTTCTGCACGTCGACGTCGTCGTCCACGACGCAGATGACCTTCGAGAACGACATCTGCCCGGCGCCCCAAAGGCCGTGCGCGATGCGCGACGCGTGGAACGGGTACTGCTTTTTGATCGAGACGAGCACGAGGTTGTGGAACGCGCCCTCGACGGGGAGGTTCATGTCCACGACCTCGGGGAACATCATGCGGAGGAGCGGCAAGAAGAGCCGCTCGGTGGCCTTGCCGAGCCACGCGTCTTCCATCGGCGGCGGCCCCACGAGCGTCGACGGGTAGATCGCGTCGCGGCGGTGCGTGACGGCCGTGACGTGGAAGCGCGGGAACGGCTCGACGGGCGTGTAGTAGCCCGTGTGATCGCCGAATGGTCCCTCGTCGAACATCGGCTCGGCCGGATCGACGTAGCCTTCGAGCACGAAATCCGCGCAGGCCGGGACCTCGAGGTCCACGGTCTTGCAGCGGACGTACTCGACGGATTTTCCTCGCAAAAACCCGGCGAACATCCACTCGTCGATCCCGTCGGGCAGCGGCGCGGTCGCGGCGTACGTGAGCGCCGGATCGCCGCCGAAGGCGACGGCCACTTCGAGGCGTCGTCCGAGCTCCTTCGCGCGACGGAAGTGCCGCGCGCCGGTCTTGTGTACCTGCCAGTGCATCGCGGTGGTGTTCCGGTCGATGCGCTGCATGCGGTACATGCCGATGTTGCGCGCGCCGGTGTCGGGATCCTTGGTGATGACGTTCGGCAGCGTGAAGAACGGGCCGCCGTCGTTGGGCCACGTCGTCATGACGGGCAGCGCGAAGAGATCGACGTCGGCGCCTTCGCGCACGATCTCCTGGCAAGCGGCGTGCGTCGTCTTGCGCGGGACGGCGGCGGCGAGGGACGGGAGGCGGGTCGCCATTTCGGCGAGCTCGCGGGCGCTCTTCGGCGCGCGCGAATGGACGAGCTCTTCGATGGCGCGCGCGTGGCGCTCCAGATCGTCGACGCCGAGCGCCATCGCCATCCGGCGGCGCGATCCGTAGGCGTTGATCAGCAGCGGGAACGTCGATCCCTTCACGCGCTCGAAGAGCAGCGCGGGTCCTCCGCTCTTCATCGTCCGGTCGGCGATCTCCGCGAGCTCCAGGTGGGGATCGATTTCGCGCGCGATCCGCACGAGCTCTCCCTCGCGCTCGAGAACGCGGACGAACCCGCGCAAGCCGTCATAGGCCATGGCTGAACTCCCGCTGAAGTTTCAAATTATTTTGAAAGGTCTGTATAGGCCGCAGGGGCCAGACGTCAAGCCGCGCCCACGGAACATCGTGCCGCAACCGAGGCGCGTGAACCGCACGCGCCGCCAGCGCCGTGGTGAAACCGCCGACGACGCGCTGCGACGACAGGTCTCCGCGGCGACGAAGCGGTGTTCGATCCGAGGATCGACGCCGACCGATCGGGGCGTGACGCGGAGCATCGCGAAGGCCTACCTTGGGTGCATGAAGCCCGGCGATCATCCCGAGTTCTTTCGCTTTCCTGCGCCCGAGGGGCGGTCGCGCGAGAGCACGATTCGACTCGACGGCGAAGGCCGCTTCTTCCATGACGACGCGCCCGTCGAGCACCCGAAGCTCGCCGCGGCGCTCCACACGTGGATCGCTCGGCACCCGGACGACGGCCGCTTCATCCTCACGAACGGCTACGACTGGACGTACTTCACGGTCGATGACGTCCCCTTCTTCGTCCGCGCCGTGCACGAGGAAGACGGCGACGCGATCCTCGTGTTGAGCGACGAGACCCGGGAGCCGCTCGATCCGTCGACCCTCCGACAGAACGAGCGCGGCGAGCTCTACCTGCGCGTCAAGACGGACGCGAAAGGAGGCCCGTTCGACGCGAAGATGACGCGCTTCGCGCAGACGCAGCTCGCTCCCTTCCTCGAAGCCGACGGCGACGGGGCGATCGTGCGCACGAAGCGCGGGAGCAAGCGGCTCGAAGAACCGACGCGATCGTGAGTGGGAGCGTGGACGTGGGGAGGAGCGCGGGCGCGACGTCGGTCGCGAAGCCGGCCTCACGCGGTTCGACGGACGAACATCACCGGCACGTCGTCGACCGGCCGCAGCGTGATCTTCGGATCGAGCGCCAAGGTCTTGCCGGGCTTCGGGATGGGGCGGTACTCACGCGCGATCATCGCGAGCGCGATCGTCGCCTCGGTCAGCGCGAAGACGTTGCCGATGCACGTGCGGGGGCCGCCGCCGAACGGCAAATAGGCATATTTGTGCCGCTCGGGCGCGCCCGGTAGGAAGCGGCGCGGATCGAACGTCTCGGGCGACGGAAAGAGCGCCTCGGTGCGGTGCAAGACGAACGGCGACACGAGGATGTTCGTGCCTTTGGGGAGGCGGCCTTCGTTGATTTCGTCGTCCTCGAGCGCGACGCGTTCGAACGCCCACGCCGGCGGGTAGAGGCGGAGCGCCTCGTCGATGACGGCGCGCGTGCGTTCGAGCTTCGGCACGTCGTCGAAGCCGGGATCGCGACCGCCGAGCACCTCCGCGACCTCGCGCGCGACGATCGCGTCCCACTCCGGGTTCGTCGCGAGCAAGTGGAACACGAACGAGAGGAGGTTCGCCGTGGTCTCGTGACCGGCGAGGACGATCGTGAGCGCTTCGTCGCGGAGCTGCCGCGCATCCATGCGCTCGCGCCCGGTCTCGTCGGTGGCGGCCATGAGCATGCCCAGCAAATCGTCGCCGGGATCGGCGTGGGCGCGGCGGTCTTCGATGAGCTTTTCGACGAGGCCGTCGAGCGTCCGGAGCGCGCGGTCGAACGCGCGGTTCGACGGCGTCGGGAGCCAACGCGGGAGGCGAACGAACGTCTCGGCGTAGTGGGTCGTCCACTCGATGGCGACGGCGAGGGCCGAGCCGATGACGCTCGCGGAACCGTCCACGTCGGTGGAGAAGAGCGTCCGGCCGACGATCGCGAACGTCACCCGCATCATCTCGGCGTGCACGTTCATCGCCTCGACGGGCGACGACGACCAGCGATCGAGCATGCGGCGCGTCTCGCTCGCCATCGCGCGCGTCAGGGCGGCGATCTTCTGCCGGTGGAAGGCCGGTTGCGCGAGCTTGCGCTGGCGCTTCCAGACGTCGCCCTCGCTGGTCAAGAGGCCCTGTCCGAGCAGGATCTTCAACCCGTCGTAGTCGCGGCTCTTGTGGTACGCCTTCGCGTTGTCGGTGAGGACGTGCTTGATCGCGTCCGGCGAGTTGACGAGGACGAAGGCGTGCGGGCCGAACGTGAAGCGCACCGCGTTCGGGTGCATCGCGAGCGCGTCGACGAAGAGCCCGATGGCGTCGTTGCGGGCGCGCGTCACGTGACCGAAATAAGGGATCCCTCCCGGGAATTTCGGGATCTCCGGCCGGGGAGCGCGGAGGATCGGGGCGGCTTCGTTCTTCAAGGATTGCACGAGGACCATCCTTCGGCGTGCCGCTCGATCGTCATGGTGGCGCCGCTCTCGCGGATTCGGCGGTAGCCGAGCCAGCGGTAGACGCTCCGAGGGTAGAGGTCGGCCGCCGGCGCGGTGACGACGAGACGGGCGGGCTCTTCGGGATCCCGTTCGATGCCGGGGAGGCGATCGAGGAGGCGGTCCAAGCCGAGGCGGCGCACCGTCTCGAGGGCGAAGAGGCGCGCGGGGCCGAGCTCGCGGCCCCAGAAGAAGCCGTCTGCTCCTTGACCTTGGTAGAGCGGGAGGAGCACGACGCCGTCGTGGGGCGCGCGGATGGGGCCGCGGCGATCGTGGCCGAGCGTCTGCCCCGCGTGGGCGCGATCGATGTTTCGGAAGCCGGGTTCCATGACGAACGCGTCGGCCTCGGTGATGGCGTGCCGGGACAAGACCTCGAGCACGCGGGGGAGGCCTTGGCGACGACGATCGAGCAACGCGTGGGCGTCGCGGACCGCTCCGCGCGCGGTCTCGGCGAGGATCCCCGCGGACGCGGCGGCGAGCAGGACGACCGCGCGGAGGTTCTCGACGGACGCGGGATCGTCGTGCTGACCGCCTTCGATGGCGAACGTGATGCAGCCGAGGCGGGTCGCGTACTCGGACAGGACGCCGTCGAGCTGCTCTTCGAGCCCGAAGATGAGCGGGATCGGGAGCTCGCGGACGAACGCGCGCTGGGCGTCGGTGTCGCCGAAGATCACGAAGGGGATGCCGTGCGCGCTCGTCGTGTGCAAATCGACGAGGTAGACGGGCCCGCGGGCGCGCGCGATGGCCGACGCGATGGCGTCGAGCAGATCCATTTGCTCGGCGTCCTCGGCGTCGAGCTCGGCGCGCGGACGGGCCCGAAGCTCGGCGACGCGCGACGGGAGCCACACGCGGTTCAAGTCGCGCGCGCGATAACGCTTTCCTTCGCGCGCGGCGCCGACGTTGCCGACGAACGCGACGAGCTCTCCGGCGGCCAGCGCGAGATCTCCCTTTCGCGCGAGCTCGTCGAACACCTGGCGCGCGGCTTCGACGCCGGCGCGCTCGTTGCCGTGGATGGCGCCGACGACCACGAGCGTGGGGCCCGGCGCAGGTCCGACCACGCGCCCGATCTCGCGCTCCCACGTGCGCGGAGGCGCGGCCGACGGAGCCCGCGAAACGTCACCCACGTTGGTCATCACGACTCCGCCACGCGACGTTCGGCGACCGCGTCGTCCGCATCGTCGCCTTCTTCGGACAGCCATCCCGCCGCGACGCCGACGAAGTCCTTCTCCGTGAGGAGCCCCACGAGGCGCCCCGCTTCGACGACCGGCAAACACCCGATGCGGCGCTGGCGCATCAACGAGATGGCGCGCGCGACCGGCGTGTCGGGCGTGACCGTCACGACCTCGCGGCGCATGACGTCGCCGATGCACGTGCCGGGCTCGGGTTTCGTCGGACGCGCGATCGACGACGCCGGCGGCGTATCGAGCGAATCATCACTGTGCGCGGCGCGGGACGACGAGGAGAGCGGCGACCGCGACGTCAAGAGACCGACCACGACGCCGCGGGAATCTTCGACGGGAAGGTGCCGGACCTCGCGCCAAGCGAAGAGATCCGCGGCGAGCTCGATCGGATCGTCGGGATGGACGGTGAGCACGTCGGTGTGCATGTACTGCGATACTTTCACGTATTTTTGAGCGTATTTCTGGGCGTGTTCGTGCCGCTTCGAATAGGCCTCGTCGACGGTCGCGTCGTCCCACTCCGCGACGGGCTTGCCCTCCCGCTGGCGTTCGATCATCGCCGCCACCAGCGCTGTGGTCCGCTCGCCGGCCGATCCGGTCGGCTTCATGGCCGCGAGCGAGCGGATCGCCCAACGCGAACCGGATCGGAGCGAGCGAACGCGCTCTTCGACCACGCGGAGGTAGCGCTTCGCGTCGCCCTCGTCGACGCGGGCGCGCGCGAGACCGGCCTCGGCGATCGGCAGGAGCCGGTCGAGGATCAGCGGCTGCGCGAGGACCTCTTCGCCGTCGAGCCACGTGAAGCGCGCCGCGAGGCCGTCCCGCGCGGCCGCGTAGAAGTTCGAGCGCGCGTGGTCGAAGTCCATCCGGCGCGGGAGGCCCTCGAGCGTCGCCGTGAGCTCGCTCATGAGGCCGAGCCAGAACGCGGCCGTCGCGACTTCGTCGGCGATCGTCGGCCCCGCGGGGAGCGCGCGGAGCTCGATGCGCAGGTGCGGTTGGCCGTTCTCCGAGATCCCGTAGCACGCGCGGTTCCAGCGGTAGATGGTGCCGTTGTGGAGGCGGAGCGCGCGGAGCTCGGGCACGCCGCCGCGATCGAGGACCGTCAGCGAGTCCTCGTCGCGATCGGTGACGACGAGCGGCGGGAAGAGCGCGACGTTTTCGCGGAAGAGCGACACGATGCTCCCCTCGACCCACCCGGTCCCGAACGACACGCGCGCGGATTTCTCTCGGCCGTGGAGCGACGGCGCACGGATGTCGCACGACTGCTCGAACAACGCGATGCGCGTCTCCGCCCAGAGGCGCTTTCCGAAGAGCGTGGGCGAGTTCGTCGCCGACGCGACGACCGGCGCGAGCAAGAGCTGCGCGACGTCGTAGTCGCGTCCGAAGCTCGAAGGGTCGCGGCTCTGCAGGTGCACCTGGAAGCTCGCGTTGCACGCCTCGAACATGAGCGAGTCGTGCCGCGCGACGAGCTCGTCGAGCCCCTTGATGGAGATGTCGTAGCTCTCGCCGCGCGCGGCCGTCATCACGCGGTTGAGCGTGAGGTACCGCGGGTTCGGCACCATGTTCTCGATGCGCAGATCCGTCGGACCGAGCGTCGGCAGGATGCCCGCGAGGACGGGCTGGACCCCGAGCTCGTCCGCCGCCTCCCGCACGCGCGCGTAGAGCTCTTCGAGCTGACGTTCGAGGCGCGCGAGCCCTCCGCCCGCGAGCAGCTGCGGATCGGCGTTCATCTCGAGGTTGAAGCGCCCGAGCTCGGTCGTGTAGTGCGCGCCCCCCAGGCGATCGAGCAGCGCGAGCGCGACGGGCGCCGCCTGGTAGGACGGATCGACGAGGAACATCTCCTGCTCGGCGCCGACGCGCGCGACGTCGCGTTCGAACCGCCCCTCTTCGAGCATGCGCTCGAGCGCGCGGAGATCGGCGAGCAGCGCGCGCATGTAGCGGCGACGCGCCTCGCCTTCGAGCGCTCCACCGACGATCTTGTGCTCACGCGTATCACCCATCGAAAGCCCTCGCGTCACCACCGGAGAAAGTCGCTCGTCCGTCCCGCCGACCCCTCGTTCGAACGTTCGCCACGCGGCGATGGACCGCACGCCCTCAGTCCTTCGGCGCCGTCCATTCGTCGAGGTACTTCGGCATCATCGCACGCCACGTGACCCAGTCGTGGTCCCAGTTCGGTCCCCACGGATCGACCCAGTTCGGAACGCCCACGCTCCCGAGGACCTTCGCCATCCGGAAGCTCTCGCCGACGTTCTCCCACTTCCCTTCCCCACTGGCGAAATGGACGTGCCGCGTCCGGAGCACGTCGAGGTGCGTCCCGGCGAGCGTGGGAACGAAATGCAGCGGCGACGACACGCGGAAGTAGTCCGTCGGCTCCGGACGGTCGATGAGGCGCAAGACGTCGAACGTCCCGCTCATCGCGAGCGCGCGATGGAACAGGTCCGGGAAGCGACAGACCACGGCCACGGCGTGGAACGCGCCGATCGACGCGCCCGCCGCCCACACCGGGATGTCCTCCGTCCGGCAATCGGTCCGGATCGCCGGCACGACCTCGTGCTTGACGTACTGGTGGAACTGGTGCGTGAGCCACATGCGGTGCTCGGGGCTCTGCGCGCGGTCGAAGAACGTGCGGCCCGCGACGCTGTCACACGAGTAGATCTTGATCCGCCCGGCCGCGAGGAGCGGCTCGAGCGCGCGAATCATCAGGAAGCGATCGATCTCCTCGGCGTCGCCGCCGGCCGTGGGGAACACGAGGACCGGCTGCCCCCCGTGCCCCCAGCGCGAGAGCGTGATGTCCGTCGACAAGCGCGAAGAATACCAGCGAGACGACTCGTACATGACGGCTGCCCTCGAGCGCGCGGACGGAGGTCCGGACGAACGCGGCGCGGAATTAGCGCTTCCGGGGGGCGCACCGCAAGCGCTCGTGGGCCCTCATTCACCGGCGGGGGCGACGGAGCCGCCGGAGCTCTCCTCGGACGCCCGCCAATCCTGGATGCGCCCCCAGAAAAGCTCGGTGAATCGCTCGATTTCGTGCGGCGGGAAGAGCGCGCCCACCTTCTGCCGGACGGCCTCCTTGGCCTCGCCCGTGCCGAAAAACCGCCAGGCGACCTCGTCGAGCGCCCCGAGGTGCTTCTGGCAGAACTCCTCGAAACGGGCGGTCTCGAACCGCTCGTCGGCGATCGCGGCGTACCGATCGAGCTTCTCCTCGTAAGGCAAATCGAGCTTCGCCACCTCGTAGAACGGCGACCAATCCTGGTTTTTGCGCATTTTTCGCTTCGTCGCCGCGCAAAAGACGCTCCACTTCACGTACGCCTTCACGAGCCACGGGAAGTGCCGGTGGAGGGAGGTGACCTGCGAATCGGGGCACGGGTTGGCGAAATCGATGGGGTACCAGACGCCGTCCTTCCGGAGCGACTCGCACGAGTTGAACTCCCAATCGAAGAACGCGTTGATCGTGAGCGTCGTCTTCCGAAGGTGCTCCTCCTCCGCGGTGCTCATGAAGCCCGTCGCCGTCGTGTAGCGATCGTGGAGCGGCGCGGACGGATCGTAGAGGACGCAGTGCGTCTGCGGGCCAAACCCGATGCACCGGACGAAGCGATCGAAGCCGTGCACCGCCGCCTGCAAGTGCATGACGGACTTGTCGCTCTCCTCGTACGCGCGGAGCAGCGCGCGCTCGTCGTCGATCTTCGTGACCCCACGCCAGCCGCCGCCGTCGTACGGCTTCATGAACACCGGCCACCCGAGCTTCTGGCCGATCGCGCGAAGGTCGAAGAGCTTCGCGTAGCGCGTCAGCGTGGGCTTCAGGTCCGGCGAGTGCTCGTAGCTCTTCGGCGGCACCATCCACGTGTCGGGGATGGGCATTCCGAGCGCCATCATCGCGCAATACGTCGTGTGTTTTTCGTTCGCCTGCACGCTCCACGGGTTGTTGAAGACGTACAGGTCATTCATCAAAATCGACTTTTTTATCCACTCACGACTCGTGTGGTACCAATGCGTGAGTCGGTCGACGACGAGGTCGTAATGGCACGGCTGCCGCAGGTCGAACGGCTCGATCGTGACGCGCTCGATCTGGAACCGCACGGTGTCGCCGTCCACGGGAATGCGGAGATCGAGCTCCCGCATCAGCGCCTCGAAGCAGAGGGGCCAGCAAATGTCCGCGCCGAGAGAGAGCCCGATACGCCTCGTGACTTCTGCCATGGACGTCTTCCACCTTATTCGTAAATGAACATGAGCGGACCTGGGAATAGCCACGAGAGCCCCTCGCGGAGGCGGTCGCGCCAATTCTCCCAATTGTGCCCGTCGCGGGACTCGACGAAGCGCACCTGCATGCCGGTCGCGTCGAGCAGCGGGACGAGCGAGCGGTTCTCGTAGATGAGCGACTCGTAGACGCCGCAGCTCACGAAGACGCGCTCGGAGACGGCCGCGGGTTCGTCGCGCACGTGGTTGACGAACTCGACGACGCGGTCGAAGAGCGGGCCGCGGCGGTTGCTCTTTCCGATGTCGGTGAACGCGAACGAGCCCGATTGCAGGAGCAAACGGCCCCACGTGCCCGGGTAGCGGTACGCGGTCGAGAACGCCGCGACCGCGCCGAAGCTCGCGCCCATGAGGCAGCGGGCCTCGGGTCGGTCGAGGATCGGCAGGCGCCGCGTCAGGTCGGGCAAGAGCTCTTCGGTCAAGAAGCGCGCGTGGTGCTCGTCGTTCGCGTATTCGCGCAATCGATCGGGCGAATCGGTGAAGGCGACGATCAAATCGGGAATCTCGAGGCAATGAATCAGGTTGTCGAGCACCGTCTTCATCTGCGCGAAATTCAGGTAATCGCTGCCATCATGCACGACCATGAGCGGGTATTGCCGCGTCTTGCGGAAACGCGCCGGCAAATAAAGCGCGCCGGAGCGCATGCCGCCGAGCGACTTGCTGTGGAACCCGAACGGCTCGAGCAAGCCCGGACGCGCATCCGGATCGGGCGATACCCAATCGGGCACCTCATAGCCCTCGCCCTGGAGCACCGAATTGGCGCCGAACGGATCGCGCGCGCGGTTCGGGTTGCGCGGATCTTCGATCCACACGCTGCCGCCGTGCCGATGAATTTCGAACTTGTATTCGACGCGCGATCCGGACGGAATATCCATCGTGAGATAGAACAAATCCGTATTCGGGACGCGGGTGAGCGAGTTCGCCGATTCGAGGCCGTAGATCCAGTGGCGAAGGCTCACGCCGTCGGCCTCGCCGCGCCACACGAAGGTCACGTGCGGCCCTTCGACGATGGGGACGACGCGGTCGTGCAGGAACGCGTCGATCTTCGCGCCGTCCGGCTTCGACGCGAGGAGCTTCTGGATGGCGAGCGGGGTCGACGTCACGACGACGCTCCTTTCTTCCGCGCCTCGTACGTGCCGTCCACGCGAATGGCGAACACCCCTCCGTAAGGGTCGACGGGCCCGCCGCGGAGCCACGTGACGCGCGACCGCGCGGGCAGCGCGATACATGCGGCAGGGGCGAAGCGGCGCGCGAAGAACGAGAGCCGCTCGCGGTCGTTCAAGCGAAGCCGGAACTCGGGCTGCGGCAGGACGACGACCTCGCCGACGAGCCCGAGCCCGGCGTCGAGCACCTCGGGGCTGCCCGGCCCTTGCGGCGGCGAATCGTGGAAGAGCACGACGCGCTCGGAGATGGCCATCGCGCCGGCGCACCAGGCGAAGACGACCTTGCCGCGCGTGAGGTTGTCGATGCCGAAGAGGCGGAGGCGGTTGAGGAGCGACGCGACGTGGCCGCCCGCGATGGCGATGGCCTCGCATCCGTCGACGATTTCGGCGATTTCTTCGATGTGGCGCGCGAGCGACGAGCGCTGGCTCGGCACGTACGCGTCGTCGAACGTCTTGCGGTCGCGCGCGCATCGCTCGAGGTGCATGGCGTCGATGGCGCGGATGGCGTCGACGGACGCGCGGGCTTCGTCTTCGAGGATGTCGGCGGGCGCGGCGCGCTGAGCGATGACGTGCTGGGCGGCGATCGCGTGCTCGAGGCGGATCCGGTAGCAGTCTTGGCGCTGCCGGAGGAGGGTCTGCCGCTCGCGGTGCGCGGCGAAGAGCTCCGGATCGCTGCGGAACACCTCGTCGGCGCGCGCGTGCAGGCGGAGGTTGATCGTCCGCCCCGCGAGGTGCTCGCGCAGATCCTCGTCTTCCTCTTCGCGCTCCTGCCAGCCGGCCGTGATGGTCGCGATGCGCCCCTGGACCCCGAGCTCCGCGACGGCGTCGCCGAGGGTCGGGTCGTAGCGTTGGGCGCCGAGCAAGACGATGGCGCGCGTGTCTCCGGCGATCATACGGCGTGGACCTTCAGGGTACGGCCGACGAAGTCGAGCATCTCGCGCAGGCCGTCGTAGTCGTGGTGTTTCATGCGGACCCAGGCGTTCGCCATGTAGCCGGCCTCGACGGGCTGCGTCGGCGTTCCTGGCGGGGGCAAGTGGTAGTCGATGATGTTCCCCCCGAACCGGCGACGCACCTCTTCGACGCCGTCGTACCGCGCGATGTGCCCGTCGCGATCGGGGCGGAGCGCGACGATCCCCGCCGAGAAGCGGCGCGAGGGGACCGACGCCACGCGCCCGTGCACGACCGCCATGGCCCACTCGCGGTAGATGTCGATGTCGTTCGCCGCGGCGTAGAGGTCCCACGCGCGAACGCCCGGCGGGCGGCAGCCGATCTCGCTGAATTTCAGCCCCTTCGGGCCGAAGAACCACTCCATGTGCGTCGCCGACGTGCCGATGCCGAGCGCCTCGACGACGCGCCGGCCCATCGCGCGCACCTCTTCGTAGCCCTCCGACGCGTCGATCCGGTTCGTCGCGACGAACTGCGGCGAGATCCAGCGCGTGCGCATCGCCTCGAGGACGTTCGGGTAATAGTGCGAGACGAAGTCCATGGCGATTGTCCCGCCGATGGAGATCGTGTCGTAGAAGCCCTCGTGCCCCTCGATGAACTCCTCGACGGCCACGCTCCGGCCTTCGTGCACGCCGAACGCGACGAGGGCGTGTTCGAGCTCCGAATCGCCGTCGACACGCACGGTGCCGGACGCGCCCGCGGCGTCGCGCGGCTTGACGACGATCGGGAAGCCCACGCGCTGGGCGAAGGCGCGGATCTCGTCGACGCTCGCGCTGCCGAGCGATTGCGCGCACGGCACGTCCGCCTTTCGCAGCGCCTCCTTCATGAGCGGCTTGTCGCGGCAGAGGAGCGTCGCCTCCACGCTCGTCCCGGGGATCTTGCAGCGCTCGCGGACGCGCGCGGCGGCCATGACGTGCGCCTCGATGACGGCCTCGAGCCGCTCGACGTTCGTGCGCGCCTGGATCCAGCGCACGGTCTTTTCGAGCTCGGCTTCGTTCGTGACGTTGCCGATTTGCTCGTAGTGCACGAGCCACCGGCGGAGCCCGTCGTCGAGCGCGGATTTCGGCCGCTCGCCGATCCCGATGACGCGCGCGCCGACGTCGTGGAGCGCGCGCACGAACTCGCGCTGGTTCGCGGGAAAACAGGGCTCGACGAAGATGACGTCCACGAGAGCGTCACGTTAGCCGTTTTCCGTCGCCCCGCGAACGCCATTCCGACGCCCTCCCACCGCAATTCGGACCTCGGAACTCGACCCGAAGCGTATTACGGTGCGCCGCCCAATGAACGTCCTCTTCGTGACCTCGGAGGTGGCTCCGTTTGCCAAGACGGGTGGGCTCGGAGACGTGGGAGCCGCCCTGCCGAAGGCGCTCGCGGCGCGGGGGCACGACGTCCGGGTGGTCATGCCCATGTACGCCCGCGTCCAGCGGACGGGCGCGACGTTCGAGCCGGTCTTCCGCGACGCGTCGTTCGAGCTCGGCGGCACGCGGGTCGTCGTCTCGGTGTTCACGACGAACCTGCCGAACACCCACGTCCCCGTCTACTTCGTCCACTGCCCGAGCCTCTTCGGTCGCGCGTCGGTGTACACGAACGATCCCGACGAGCACCTGCGCTTCGCCGTCCTGTCGTGGGCCTCGCTGATCCTCGCGCAGCGCATCGGCTTCCGCCCCGACATCGTGCACGCGAACGACTGGCAGACGGCGCTCCTCCCGCTCCTCCTCCGCACGATGTTCGCGTGGGACCGCCTGTTCGAGCGGACGCGGTCGGTCCTCACCATCCACAACATCGGCCACCAAGGCGTCTTCGACGCGCGCGCGCTCGGCGATACGGGGCTCGCGCCGGCGGCGCACCATTTCCACCAAGAGCAGCTCCACGAAGGCCGGATCAACTACCTCCTCACGGGCATCCTCTACGCGAACGCCGTCACGACGGTGAGCCCCACCTACGCGCGCGAGATCCAGACGCCCGAGCACGGCGCCGGCCTCGACGGCTTCCTCCGCGCGCGCGGCGACGTCCTCTTCGGCATCCTCAACGGGATCGACGACACGGAGTGGAACCCCGAAGCGGATCCCCACATCGACCATCCCTTCTCCGTGTCCGACATCGAAGGCAAGGAGCGCAACAAGCAAGCGCTGCTCGAACGCGCCGGCCTCCCTTACGATCCGCGGGTGCCGGTCTTCGGCGTGGTGTCGCGCCTCGCCTGGCAGAAAGGCTTCGACCTTTGTTTCCGGGTGCTGCCGACGCTCTTCGCGAAGAACGCGGTGCAGCTCGTCGCGATCGGGACCGGCGAGCCGCAGTACGAGGACTTCTTCCGGGCGCTGGCGCGCTCGTTCCCGAAGCAGGTCGCCTACGCCGGCGTCTTCGGGGAGGCGCTCGCGCACCGCATCGAGGCGGGGGCCGACATCTTCCTCATGCCCTCGCGCTACGAGCCGTGCGGGCTCAACCAGCTCTACAGCCTGCGCTACGGCACGCCGCCGCTCGTCCACAAAACGGGCGGCCTCGCGGACACGGTCCTGCCGTTCCGCATCGACCGACCGAGCGCGGGCAACGGCTTCGTCTTCGAGCACTTCGATGACACGGGGCTGCGCTACGGCCTCCACCAGGCGCTCTCGACGTGGGGCAGCGGCGAAGGCACCGACCGCGACCGGTGGCGCGTCTTGCAACGAAACGGCATGCTCGCGCGCCACGGCTGGGAAGAGCGCGTGAAGAGCTACGAGCGGGTCTACGCGGCCCTCGTGCCCTCGGCCTGAATCGGGCCGCCGTCGATCCGAAGCGGGGCGCTCGGCGAAGCCTTGGTCGTCCCGGGCGGGGAAATACGGAAAAAGCCGGCGAAAGCGGGGCATGACGCCCGATCGGCGAACCTGAACGGCCGCGGGGAGCTCGGCTCGAAAAAGTGACCGAACGATCGGTTTTTGTGGGGCGATGCGCTACAAACCGGACGCGAAAGGAATGCGAATGGATCGGACGACACGAAGGTCGGATGCTGGAGCCGTGACGACCACCTCCAATTCGAAGTCCCGCCGGCGCATCGGAATCTACGGCTGGGGCGTCGTGGCGCCGGGAGCCGCCAACGTTCGCGCGTTCGAAGCCTTGCTCGACGCGAACGCGACCGCCCTCCGTCCCGATTCGCGATCGGAGCTCGGCAGTGGTCTGTTCGCGGTCGGCGAGCCCGCGTTCTCGTTCGACGACTACGCGGCGTGGATCGCCGAGCGGCGTGGGGAAGCGTACGCGGTGCGCTTGCGCAAGAAGATGGGCGACAACGTCCAGTACGCGGTCGGCGCGACGATCCAGGCGCTCCAATCGCAGCCGGGCCTCGAAGCCGCGGTCAAAGAGCTCGACGACGCGTGCCACGTCTACGTCGGCTCGGGCGTCGGCGATCTGCCGCAGAGTTACTTGGCCGAGCGCTCGCTCGCGAAGGCGACGCGCACGTGGAACCATTTCTGGGCGCAGCCCGAGCGATGCGCGGCCCGCCGTCATTACGAGCTCGAAGGGCAGTTCGAAGCGAACGTGCCGCCGCCGGTCGATCCGAAGACGCTGCCGGTCGACAGCGAGGCGCGGTTCGAGGCGCTCACCGCGTGGGAAGCCTACTGGGCCACGCGCTCCGACCGCCTCCACGACTACTTGAAGCGGTACGCCGACATCGAAAAGCTCTCGATCCAGAACGCGGACGACGAGAGCGGCCACCTCTCGGCGATCCGCGCGCGCGGACGCGCCCACCGCGCCCTCGCCGACGAAGTGGGTTGTCCGCCTCCGCCGTGGGCGAGCGTCAGCCCCGACCTCATCTGGAACATCCAGAACTCCCCCGCCGCGCAGCTCACGATGCTGCTCGAGGTGCACGGCGCCGCGTGGGCGCCCATCGGTGCGTGCTCGACCTTCGGCGTCGCGCTCTCGTGCGGCAAGAACGCGATCGAGGCCGGGGAAGCGAAGCTCGCCTTCGTCGGCACGACCGATCCCAAGCCCGATCCGGCGCTCGTGGGCGCCTTCTACGACGCGCGCGTCATGCCCGGCACGGGCGAGGTCAACTCGCCGTTCACCTCGCTCCGTGGAACGCACGTCTCGGGCGGCTCGTGCGTCTGGATCATCGGCGACGCCGATTGGTGCGAGGCGCGCGGGCTCGTCCCCCTCGCCTTCGTCGAAGCCACGGCGCTGGCCTCCGACGCCGAGCACATCATCACGCCGTCGAAGAGCGGTCCGAAGCGCGCCATCCGCCACGCGTACGAGCTCGCCGGCATCGCGCCGAGCGACGTCGCGATCATGGATCTGCACGCGACGGGCACGCCGGGCGACTTGAACGAGCTCGCGCTCGTCGACGAGTACATCGACGACCGCACGCTCATCACGGCGCGCAAGGGACAGCTCGGGCACGGCATGGCGAACTCCGGCGGCTGGGAGCTCACGGCGCTCGCCATGGGGCTCTCGGCCGAGCGCGCGTTTCCGACGGCGATCCCCGAGCGCGAGCTCCACCCGCGCATCGCGCGCAAGGAGCAGCTCGTCACGACGGGGCGGCCGATCGCCAAGCCCGCCGACGGTGGCGCGGTCGGCGTGAAGATCATGCTCGGCATCGGCGGCATCACGGCGTGCGTGGTCCTCCGCGGCGCGACGAAGCCGGCGACGTAGCGCGGCGGCCTCGGCAGCCTCGATTTTTCAAGGCAACCGCTGAAGCCAATATCGAGGCTCGCGACGTAGATGGGCGACGGCGAGCACGCGGAGCGCCGCTTCGGCCGCATCTACGCGAAGAGCGAAGACGACTTGATACGGAAAGTTCCCGACGAGGTGGCGCCGGACGACGACATCTCGTTCCGTGAGCAACTCCGGGAACGACTCGGGACGTTCGCAAATAGCGTCGAACGTTGCGCCTACGGCGTCGACGAAGCGGGCGCCGAGGCCGCGGTGTCCACGGTCGTCGTACCATTCGGCGGCCTGGGCGATTTCTTCTTCCGCTTCGGCGTCGAGCTCGAGCGTGATCATCGCGCGCGATGCGCGAGACGATCGAGGAGCCGTGCGCGTGCGTCCGCCCAAGAAGAGACGTTGGCGTCGCCATCGAGCATGCGACCGACGCGCTTGCGGATCTCGGCGTCCCACGCGGCGTGGTGGACGTCGTGTGCCTGTTGACCGACGCTGTCGAGCAGCTTGACGGCGAGCTCGACCCGCTCGTCCGTCGGAAGATTCAAGGCTTCGTCGAAGAGCGTCGCGCGTGCCGCCATGAACAAAACCGTACCCGTACGTTCGAGAAGATGCAAACCGAGCCCGGCGGTAGAAGGCCGCGTTGCCGTGCTCTCGAAGCAGCGGAAACAATGGTTCGTCACCCCGCGTAGTGCACGCGCATCGTCTCGAGGACCTTCGTGACGAGCTTGCGGACCATCTCCGTCGTCTCGTGGCGGACGATGACGTAGCCGTCGCCCTCGTAGCCGTCGCTCTTCGGCGCGCCGATCGTCGGGAGCTTCGCCTCGACGAGCCACGGCGCGATCGCCTCGTGGGTCTCACGCACGCCGGTGACCGCGGCGACACGACCATGACCCATTCCTCGTAGGAACGCGCACCCGACAGCATATTTGCGCTCCCACGGCTCGTCGACGACGCCGTCGATCACCGCCCTCGCCCACGCGCGGTACGGGTCGACGCCATGCGCGAGGCCCGTCATCCGCGTGATGTTCGCGCCCGGCGGACGCTGCGCGATTTCGCCGATCGCGAGCGAGCCGTCCTTCCGCTGGAACCACTCCATGTGGGTCATGCCGGTGTCGAGGCCGAGCGCCCGAATGGCCGAAAAACCCATGTCCTTCGCGCGCACGTGCACGTCGTCCGAGATCTCGCGCGGCAAGATGCACGCCCATTGGATCCACGGCGTCTCGAGCACTTCGAGGCAGCTCGGCAGGTACTCCGAGATGGAATGGACGCGCGGGCGGCCGTCGATCGTGATCGTCTCGAAGCTGTATTCGCGGCCGACGAGCATCTCCTCGGCGAGCACCGGCGCGTTCGTCGAGACGTGCATCCCTGCGATGGCGCGGTGGAGCTCCTCGCGCGAGCTCACGCGGAACGTCGCCTTCGCGCCCATGCCCGCCGGCGGCTTGAGGACCATCGGGAAGCCGACCTCTTCGGCGAAACCTTCGGCGTCGGCGCGCGAGCCGAGGAGCTTGTGGCGCGCGACCGGGAGGCCCGCCGCTCGGAGGGCGTCTTTCATGCGCGCCTTGTCGCGAAAGAGCTCCGCGACCGCCGGCTTCGTGCCTTCGACGTCGTAGCGGGCGCGCGCTTCGGCGAGCTGCACCATGAGCGCCTCGAGGATCCCGACGATCCGCACCGGCGCGCCGTGACGCCTCCGCAAGACCTCCACGCCGTCGAGGACGTCGCGCGTCGAGAGCGGCTCGGTGACGCGGACGAGGTCGTGGTAAAGGCGCGCATCTTCTCCTTCTGGCGGGGTGTGGACGACGCCGAGGAGCCGGACGTCCGGCAGCTTCGCGACCGCGCGCACGAAGCGCATGGTGGTTTCGGCCGGAAAGGGCGCGACGAAGACGACGTTGCGGGGCATGCCGTTCCAGGGTCGAACGACGCCGGACGCGCGTCAACGTCCATGGTAAATCTGCGGCATGCGCGTCGTCTTCCTGTCCCCCGCCTACCCGCCGGAGATGATCGAGTACACGCGCGGGCTCAAGGAGGTCGGCGCCACGGTCTACGGCGTCGGCGACACGCCGCGCGAGGCCCTCCCCGCGCGCGTTCGCGGGTACCTCGACGATTACTTGCAGGTTCCACGCATCATGGACGAGGACGACGTCATGGACCGCGTGTCCGCGTGGCTCCGCGGCCGCACCGTCGACCGGGTGCTGTCGAACTGGGAGCCGCTCGTCATCCTCGCCGCGCGGCTGCGCGAGCGCTGGGGGATCCCCGGCATGTCGGCCGACACGGTGCGCGGGTTCCGCGACAAGCAGCTCATGAAGGAGCGCGTGCGCGCGGCCGGCCTGCGCGTCCCCCGTTCGCGCCGCGTGAGGACGGAGAAGGAGACGCGCGAAGCCGCCGAAGAAATCGGCTACCCGCTCATCCTCAAGCCGATCGCCGGCGCGGGGAGCGCCGACACGTACAAGATCACGAGCCCGAAGGAGCTCGACGCGATCTTGCCGAAGATGCGCGGCGTCGCCGAGGCGAGCTGCGAGGAGTACGTCGACGGCGAAGAGTTCACGTTCGACACCGTGTGCATCGACGGCAAGCCCGCCTACGAGAACGTCGCGGCGTACCTGCCGAAGCCCATCGAGATGCGTTCGCTCGAGTGGGTGAGCCCCGTCATCATCACGGTGCGCGACATGCAACAGCCCAAGTTCCATGGCGGCATCGAGCTCGGTCGCAACGTGCTCACCGCGCTCGGCATGGGCGACGGGTTCACGCACATGGAGTGGTACCTGACGCCGAAAGGCGAGGCCGTGTTCGGCGAGATCGGCTGCCGCCCCGGTGGCGGGCACATCGTCGATCAGATGAACTACACGTCGGACATCGACCTGTTCCGCGAATGGGCGAGGGTCGCGTGCTGGCGCACGTTCGAAGCCGAGACGTCTCGCAAGTACAACGTCGGCATCGTGTTCAAGCGCGCCCAAGGGCAAGGTCGGATCACGCGGATCGAAGGGCTCGGCGCGTGGCTCCGCGCGTGCGGGAGCGCCGTCGTCGAGGAGGCCCTCTTGCGACCTGGGACGCCGCGACGGAATTGGAAGCAGACGTTGCTCTCCGACGGTCACGTCGTCGTTCGCCACGAAAACTGGGACGAGGCGCACCGCATGTCCTTCCTCGCGGCGACGGACATCCGGATGTACGCGGAAGGGTGATGACGTCACGGCAGCACCCGCGACGCGCGACGCGTCAACGCCGGGACGGAGGCCAGCCGAAGCGCGCGCGCACGGCGTGCATGTCGTCGGTGTGCGTGCCGTCGGCTCGGCGGACGACGAACGGCGGCTCGACGATCTCCTCGGTGGGCTCGAGCACGCACGCGAAGACGGTGAACAGGGGCGCGATCCCTTCACGCGGAACGACGTCGCGCTGAGAAGCGACGAAGAACCCTTCGCCGCGGAGCGACGCGAGGGCGCGCTCCTTCTGCGGCCATGGGAAGCACAAAACGAAGAGACCGTTCGGCGCGAGGTGCCGTTTGGCGGCCTTCGCGTAGTCACGCACGTCGCCGCGGAGCTCGAAGCGCGCGTGCGCCTTTTGCGAATCGGCCGGCACGATGCCGGCGGAGACGTCGAAGTACGGCGGGCTCCCGGTGACGAGAGGGAAGCGTTCGTCGAGCGACAACTCGCGCAGATCGCCGTGCATGGCGCGCACCCGCGCCTCGACGCCGTTCGCCGCAAGGTTCTCGCGCAAGAAGCGGAAGCTGATGTCTTGTGCCTCGACGCACGAGAGCACGCAATCCTCGTTCATGCGCGAGAGGACGAGGAGCCCCACCGTGCCGATGCCCGTGCCGAGATCGAGGATTCGCGGCGCACGCTCTCCGAACTTCTCGAGCGCATACCACGCGGTCAGGAGATCGTCGGTCGAGTGCCGGTGCCCTTTGCGCCGTTGGAAGATGCTCCACGACGCCGTCAAGCCGTCGACCGTCACGGGCTCGCCGAGATCGCGTTCGAGCCACTCTCTCCGCGCTTCGAGTTGGGCAGGGGACATCGGCATGCCCCACGCGCTAGCACGGCGAAGGGTCCGTCTCCACCCACTCGGCGAGCGTTCTCGACGGAGTCGGTCGGCCTCGCGCGCCGCCGAATCCTCGCGAGATACCGGGTGCGGGGGATGAGGCCGTTCTGTATATGTAGAGCCCATGAGCGTGCTCCCCCCGCCGAGTTCTCGCCTCCCCACGCGTCGTGGCCTGCGTCTGGTATTCGCCGGACTGCTCGGGTGGTCGTGCGTCATGGCGACGACATCCTGCAAGGAGACCTCGTCGACGCCCCAGAGCGACGCCGCCGCATCGAGCACCGCGACGCCGACCGCCACCACGACCGCGACGCCGACGGCCAGCGCCCTTCCAACCGTCACGGCAAATCCGAGCGCCGCGGTGGCCTCGTCCGACGCGGCGGCTCCGCCCGGAGATGCCGGCCTCGCTGCGACGACTCCCGCCGGCTCTACGAGCAACGTCTATCCGTGGGAGCCGGCGATCGTCGAGATCCCCGGCAGGCTCGCGCGAGAACCCGTCGCATACTCGAACGGCCCCGTGCCCGTGGTCATCTTCGACAAGCCCATCCGAATCGAAACGCCGGGTGAGCCCGATCGGGTGCTCCCTCGCGTCACCAAAGCCTGGCTCTCGTACAATGGAATTTCGAAGGACGAGGTCGACAAACTCATGGGCAAGAAGGTGACGTACAAGGGCGCCCTGAACCACATGGGGACGGCGCACCACTTGTCCGATCCCTGGCTCGACGGAACCGTCACCGCTCGCTGATGGCCGACGTGCGCGACCACGACGCCTGGGCGCGCGCACTCGGCATCTCGCGCGAGGCCATCGACGTCTACGCGTCGAGCGAGATCATCGATCTCCACATCGACTCGTTCATCTGGACGCGCGTGCTCGGCTACGACCTGACGCGACGGCACCGCGGCGGTCTCTTCGGCACGCGGCTCTACGGCCAGGTCGACATCCCCCGCATCCGCGAGGCGCGCATCGGCGGGGGGATCTGGGTCGTCACGACGAACCCGACGCGCGGCTCCGGCTCGCGCGTGGCGACGTTCCAGGCGAACCTCGCGCGGCTCAAAGGGATCTTCGAAAGCGTCCCGGACGACGTCGCCCTCGTCAAAACGGCGTCGGACTACGCGCGGGCGCGGAGCGAAGGCAAACACGCCGCGTTCCTCGGCATCCAGGGCGGAAACGCGGTCGACACCGACGTCGACGTGCTGACCGACGACGTCGTCCGTGTCACGCTCGTGCACCTGTCGAACTCGGATCTCGGGCGCACGAGCGCCCCCGGAGGTGGCGACGACGGACTCTCGTCCCGGGGCAAGGACTTCGTGCGCGCCCTGGACGCGAAGGACATCTTCGTCGATCTCGCGCACGTCAACCGTCGCGGCTTCTTCGACGCGCTCGACGTCCACGACCGAACGAAGCCCGCCATCGTCACGCACACGGGCATCTCCGCCGTTCACCGCCACTGGCGAAACATCGACGACGATCAGATCCGCGCCATCGCGGACACGGGCGGCACGATCGGGATCATGTATCATACACCTTTCACCGAAGGCGCGTACTTCGGCGGGCGCGCCGAGCGGATCGTCGACCACATCGCGCACGTCGTCACCACGGTCGGCGACGACTTCGTATCGCTCGGGAGCGACTGGGACGGCGCGATCCTCACGCCGCGCGACATGAAGACGTGCCTCGAGCTCCCGCGGCTCGTCGAGCTCATGCTCCGCCGCGGCTTCGACGCCGAACGCATCCGCAAGATCCTCGGCGGGAACTGGCTACGGACGCTCGCGCTCCTACGGCCATAGTCGGCCGATCGAGATGACACTCGTCGACGCGCTCGCGACGTCTTCCGTCACCGCCGGCGTGGCTTCTGCCGACGCCGCACGAGCGTGTCGTAGGCGCGTTTCATCGCCATGAAGACCTCGGCGTCCCCGCCCTGATCGGGGTGATGCACGAGCGCCTTCTCGCGGAAGGCGACTTTGATCTCCTCGATCGTTGCCGTCGTCGGGACTCCGAGGAGCGCGTGGGGATCGACGGGCGACGAGCGCTCCGACGCGTCCTCCGTCGATCGCGGCACCCCCGGCGAGGGGAACGGCCTCTTCCCCGCGCGAACGCGCTTGAAGGCGCCGGCCCAACGTCCGTCGACGAGCTCGAGCGGCATTTTCGCCGCGCGTTCGGCCATCGCTCGAGCTTCCTCTTCGGTGCGCGCTCCCCCGCCCCACGCGTCCGGCGGTCGGAACGGCTTCTCGGTCGGTTCACCGGTCCACCACGCGCACCACAAGAAGCGGCGACGCTTCGTCCGCGCGATCGCCACGAAGCCGCGGGCCAGCGTGGTCATGCGCCCGTCTTCGCACGACGGCGGCGTGGTGCGCAACCGGCCTTCGCACGGGGCGCTTCTTTGCCTCGCGCGCGACCGCGCACGCTCCTCGGCGGGGGGACCGAACGACGACGCGTGCCGCGGCTCGCGCGAAGCTTCGCGGCGGCGCCGGGTTTCCTCGAGGCCCTCCGGGATCCTTTGCCGGCGCGCTCCGCGACCGTCGCGATCCGAGCTCCATGGCACGAGATTCGGAAGGAGGGAGAACCGCGACGCTGGCGTCGGCGCCGAACGAGGTCCTTGCCATGAAGCCTTGGCTGTATCCGGTCGTCCTGTCCTCTCTTGCGTGGCTCGTCGTCGCAGCGTGCGACACGCCATCGGCCGATCCGAGCCAGCCTTCGACCCCGAGCGGTCCTCCCTCCGTTCCATCCCCACCGACCCCCTCGGCCACGGACACCCCCGCGCCGCCACCGCCACCGAAGGACGCCGGCGTCGACGCGCAGGCTCCGAAGGACGCGAGCGCCGACGCCTCCGAACCACCGAAGCGCTGCCATTTGCCCGTCGAGCAAACGGGCTTCGTCGGCACCAAGCAGCTCCCGTTCGGGAACCCGCCGCGCACCTACGACTTGTACATCGGTGAAAACTACGACGGAGACACGCCGCTGCCGGTCCTCTTCGTCTTCCACGGCGACGGCGGGACGGGCGCGATCATCCGCAGCTGGACCCACCTCGAATGGGGCACGGGCAAGAGCGCGATCATCATCTACCCGAACAACCCCTACCAAACCTGGGACATCGACACGGAGCCGAAGACGAACCCCGACTACCACTACGTCGATCAGATGATCGAAGACGTCGCGCAAACGGTCTGCATCGATCGAAAGCGCATCTTCGGGTGGGGCATCAGCCGCGGCGCGTTCTTCGTGAACCAGCTCGGCTGCTTCCGCGGCGACACGTTCCGCGGGGTCGTCGCGCACTCGGGCGGCGGTCCCCAGTCGAACGATCCCGCGGATCGCAACGACTACTACTATTTCACCGGCTGCACGACGTCGCCGACCTCCGCCGTCGTCATCCACGCGTACGACGACAAGACCGTGAGCTACGGCACGGGCATCGACTCGCGCGACCACTGGATCATCGCGAACGGCTGCAAGCCCGACACGACGTCGTTCGGCCCGTCACCGTGCGTCGCATACACGAACTGCGCGACGAAGAACCTCGTCGGGTGGTGCCCCATCTCCGGGGGCCACGCGTTCTGGGACGCCTCCGTCGACATGACGTGGAAGCTCATCGAGAGCCTGAAGTAACGGCGCGCCCCCCCGTCGCGCCGTCACGATGCCGCCGAAGGAGACCTGGTCATTCGAGGAGCGTCGGCATGGGGCCGGGACCGAACGGCTTCGGCAGCGAGGGCTTCGTCGCGAAGACGCGCCCTTCCTGCCGGAACTCCTTCGTCACGGTCGTGAAATCGACGAGGTCGACGACCTTGGACGTGTCGACCGGTCCGAGGTCGACGAGATCCGCGAACGTCATGGGGACGTGAAAATTGGTGGCGTCCATGTCGAGCGGGGACATGAAGATGGCCGCCTCCGTCAGGGTCTTCGCGGCCGACACCAGCTCGCTCGGGTACGGGGACGAAACCAGCACGATGCCCGTGATTTCGAGCGACGTGACGTCCGCGTGCGGAGAATCCTTCTGCACCTTGGCGACCACGTCTCCGATCAGCTTCTTCCGTTCGGCTTCGGGCTTCGCGTAGGCCGCCTCCGTCAGGGTCGCCATGAGCCCGTTGCCGAACCACCAATAGCTCGTCGGCTCCGTGAACTCGCCGAACTCCATCCCATCGGTTCCGTCGAGCCCAATCCAATAGCAGAACTTCTTTTCCGGTAGCGGCGACAGCGTCCCGAGATCGACGACGTAGGAGAGCCGCGCGCGGTCACCGAGCCAGTTGCTATCGATGGCATCGGCGCCATCGACGAACACGAACCTTCCACCGTCGAGGGGCACGTCGGGGCCGATCACCGTGCGCATCTTCTCGATGGCGTAGCCCTTGAATTCGAGGAGATCGAGCGTGGTGGGAGTGTCTGCGTCGGTCGGGTCCGCCGCCCCGTCGACCGACACGCCCGGCGTCCCGCCATCCTCCGAAGCGCCCGGCTTCTCTTCACGGATTTCGTTTTCGTCCGATCGCGCGTGGGAGCCGGACGAAGCGTCGCTGCATCCGACGCCGGCCATCACCAAGCTCGCGATCACCACGGCCGTGCACGAAACTGAACCTTTCACGCGGTACCTCTCTTCTTCGAAATGTGTGCGAGTCGGAGATCGTCGCCCGCGGACTTCTCCGGAAGGCAGGCCGAAGGAACCCATGTCGCAGACGCTCCGTGGATGTAGACGCTTCGACGGCGGCCTCCGGTAAATGGGCATTTCACTTTGGCGCGGGCGGTTCAACGAACCACCGGCAACGGTCATCCAAACCGCTGGATCCGGGGCTACGGCCCGCGAAATCCGACGGCGAAGCCCATCGAGTAGCGGGCGTTGATCTCGCTCCTCGGCTGGAACCGAACACGTCCTTGCCGATCGCGATACGTGAACGCGTCGACGTTGAACGGACCGAAATAGGCCGCCTTCGCGAGCGCCTCGGCGACGCGCTCGGCCTCCTCGACGAGGGCCCGAACGATCGCCGGATCGCCGCCTTGCAGAGGCTCGGTCGCGCGCCATTGGCCATGCGCGTCGCAGCGCTGCACGCAGACGCGGCCGAGGCGCGCTTCGCCGTGGGCATCGAGCATGCCGTGGATCGCGTACTCGGTCACGAGAGCGACGTTCGGCTCGATCTGGACGCCCCCTTCCGCGATGCCGGCACGAATCGTCGTGGTGTCGGCGCGCGTGAGCGACGACGGCGTGACGACGCGATGACCGCGGCCCGCCATCCCGAACGCGCGCTTGATCCGCCACGCGTCCGACAGCCGGGGGGATCGCGCAAGCACCGACCACGCCGCTTCCTCCGTCGTCACGAACGAGGCGTCCTCCATCGTCTCCCCGAGCTCGGCGCAGAAGCCTCGCGCGTTGACGAGGCGAAGCACCTCCACCGGCGGATGAGGCGCGACGTCGGCCCCCGCGCGGCGCAGCGCTTCGATCGCGCGCGGCGTCGGGCAGAACGCTCGCCCCACGAAACCTTCGGCGCGGTCGCCGTCCGAAAGGAGCACGTCCCCCGGCTCGAGGAGCTTACGCGCGAGCGATTCGACGTGCGGACGCATCGACGCCGTCACGCGCGCGCTCGGCGCATACCCCGGCCCGTGCGCGAGCTCGAGGTCGGCGTCGAGGTTCAGGAACCACGCGGCTCTGGGTTCCATGCCTCGAGCTCGTCGATGAACGCCGCCGGCTGCCCCGCCCGCCGGCGAAGCTCGGTTCGAATCGGCCGTCCCTTCATCAACATCGGCGAGAGCGGAGACGGCAGCGCCCGCGTCCACGCGTCGAACGACAAATCCCCGGCGAAATACCGAAACCAGTGCGCTCCGAAGCGCACGTGCGCGATCTCTTCGTGCCCCACGATCTCTTGGATGCGCGCGCCGGCCTCGTCACCGGCCTCGCGGAAACGCTCCGCGAACGTCGCGCTGTGCTCGAGGTTCGCGCTCTCGAAGCCCAAGCCCATCACGGCGACGAACGACGCCGGGGTCGCGCACGCCGGCACGCGCTCCCAGAACCAATCGCGCACGGGGAAGTCTCCGATGCGATGACCGAGGGTCACGATGTGTTCGGCGTACATGCGCATGTGCCGCGCTTCGTCGAGCAAGACGTGGGTGAGCCCTCGTCTGAACGCGAGCGGCGTCTCCGGAAACGCGAGCAGAGCCCACGCCATCAGCTCGGCCGCTTGCAGCTCGTGGTGAAAGAACGTGTGGAGCGCCCGCGCACGGCCGCGTGGAGAGCGAAGACCGCGCGTCTTGTCGGCGCGTGTGGCGATCCGAAGCTCGGACGGCCGCCCCGGAGCCGAAAGACGGCGCGCCGGTGGACGCTCCTCCCATGCATCCGGTAGAGACGGCGGCGCGAGCTTGTCATCGAGCGACGCGCCGAGGACGTAGTCCCAAGCCCATCGCTCGACGGTCCCCGCGGAAGGCGGAACGAAGACCGCGGTCGAGTCACCCGAGTCTCCCATGCTCGTCGTAGTCGTCGGGTCGAGGCTCACGACGCTCCCTCCCGAGCCGCGGCGCGAGCGCCGTCGAGCGCGCGCACGAACGCCTCGACGTCGCCGCCGGTGGTGCCCGCATGCGTGACGCAGGCACGAAGCGCCCGCGCGCCGTTCGAAAAGCGCGTCAGCGAAAGCCATCCCTCCCCCGACGACGTGACACGACGCGCGACCGCCCCGAGAAACGCTCCGTGATCTCCCCCTTCCTGCGTCGCGTCCACGAAGCACGCGACCGGGAGCGGCGTGTCGACGAGCAGGTTCCAGCCGCTCTCTCGGAGCGTCGCCTTGAGCACGTCTCCGACGCGGAGCTGCCCGCGAACGCGCTCCGCGAGCCCATCCCACCCGAGCGAAGCGAGCACGGCGAAGAGCGGCGCCCCCGCGAAGCGCCGCGACCACGTCATCGAGCGCGCGTACGGATCGTGCGCCGCGTTCTTCGGCATGTACCCGGCGCGATCGTGGAAGGCGCGCGCGAGGCTCGAAGGCCGTCGCGTCAACAGCATGCCGCACCCGAGCGGGACCGAACACGTCTTGTGGGGATCGAAGGCGATCGAGTCGGCCTCCGCGATCCCCGTGAGGCGCGGCGCATGCTCGGGCACGAGCGCGAGGAGCCCGCCCCACGCCGCGTCGACGTGCAGCCATGCGCCGAAACCACGGGCCACGGCCGCGATCGCCGCGAGATCGTCGACGCCACCGGCGCTCGTCGTCCCCGCGGTCGCGACGACCATGAACGGCCATGCCCCTTCCGCCACGTCACGACGAAGGAGATCCTTCAGCGCCGGTATCTTCATCCGATGCGCCCGGTCGACGGGCACGACGCGCACCGCCGCCGTCCCGAGCCCCGCGAGCCGCGCCGCGCGCATCACGGTCGGGTGCGCCTCCACGGAGACGTAGATCTTCGGATCGCCGGCGAGCGCTCGAACCCCACGCTCGGCCCACGCCGGGCACTTGTCGGCGAGCGCCGCGAAGAGCGCCGTCGCGTTCGCCTCGGCGCCCCCCGACGTCAACGTGCCCCCGAGCTCCGCTCGGTCGTAGCCGAAGCGCTCGCCGAACATGCGCACGAGGTGGTCTTCGACGTCGACGGCGAACGGCGCGTGGCTTCGGACCGCGAGCTGCGGATTGTGAGCCGCCACGAGCGCGGCCGCCGCGACCGCGTTCTCCATCGGAGCTTGGTGGAGGAGCCCGAAATACCGAGGATGGTCCGTGCGGACCGCTCCGCACCGCAGCCCTCGCGAAAGGAAATCGACGACCTCGTCCTCGGGCATCGGAGCATCGAACGTCATCGTCGAAAGATTCTGCCGAAGGCGCTCGGCGTCGGGCGTCGGACCCACCGGACCCACCCGCACGGCCTCCCCGAGCGACGCGACGAGCGCACGAATCCCTCCTCGAAACTCGTCATTTCGCGCGTTGTTTCGCGCGATTTCACGCGATCCTTCGTCGCTTCGTCCGGCCGGCAAATCCACGTTCACATTCCCGTTCGGTCATCTACCATGCCCTCCGTGCTCTCCATCGAGCTTCGGGGACGGACGGGCGAGATCGTCGAGGGGCGCTACGAGCTGCTCGACCTCCTCGGGAGCGGAGGTCAGAGCGTCGTCTACCGCGCGCGCGATCGCGTCGACGGCGATCTGGTCGCGCTCAAGATCCTCGCGTGGAACGATCCCGACGCCTGCGAGCGTATGTTTCGCGAGGCGCACGTCATGTGCCAGCTCCAGGGGACCTCGGCCGTGCGCGTGCTCCACCAAGGCACGACGACCGACGGCGCGATGGTCCTCGTCATGGAGTACCTCGACGGCGAAGATCTCGGGACCTTCCTCACGCGGAGCGAACCGCGTGGTTTTCGCGCGGATCGCCGCTTCGTCGAGCGCATCTTCTCGCCCATCGTGCAGACGCTCGACGCCGCGCACCGCCTCGGCATCGTCCACCGCGACGTCAAAGCCGAGAACGTCTTCCTCGTGCGCGAAGCCACGGGCCCCGGCGTGCGTCTGCTCGACTTCGGCTTCGCCAAGTTGCTCCGCGCGCGCTCGATCACGGCCGACGAAGTCGTGGCCGGCTCGCCGAGCTATTTCCCGCCCGAAGTCTGGCAGGAGGGCTCTTCCCGCGCGGACACGCGGGTCGACGTCTACGCCCTCGGCGTCCTCATCTTCCGCTGCCTCGGCGGAAAAATGCCCTTTTCGGGCGACACGCTCGAGCTGATGCAAGCCGCCCTCGCCTCCGAACGTCCGAGCCTCCATGCCCTGCGCGGCGATCTCTCCCCAGACCTGGACGCCTGGATCCGGCAAGCCCTCGCCATCCGCCCGGAGGACCGCTTCCAATCGGTCACGGCCATGTGGCGCGCGCTTCTGAGCTGCATGTAGGCCGGGGCGTCGTCATTTTTCCACGAGCGAGCCGGAGGGCGGCCAATCGAGGAGTGGCGGAATCCGCCGACTCCGGAGGCCCTCGTGAACCATCGCAACCATCGCACCCTCGTTTCTACCCGCACCTTTCCCCGCCCGTGGAGCCGATGGCTCGTCATCGGCGCGCTCTCGCTGCCCATGGCGTGCCGTTCGAGCACAGCGAATACCGAGCGAGCCGACGACGTGATCGGCGAGCCCGATCCCGCGTGCACGGACGGCGAAGCACGCTGCGATGGCGACGCCGTTGCCACGTGCGCGGCAGGCGCCTTCGAATCACCGGTGTCGTGCGAAGGCGACGCCATTTGTCGCGACGGCAGCTGCCGCGAACCAACGGAGACGCAGCGCGCGCAAGCCGACGAGCTGGCGTCGATGCTCACGTTCATCGAGGACCGAACGGCGTGGAGCGGTCCCGTCGACTGGGGATCGCTGCGCCAGGACGGCCAGCGGAGGATCTTCGAGGGCGACGGATCCATCGCGACGTACTTTGCGGCGCTGTACCGCGCCTTCACCGCGATCCCGCAAGGTCACCAGACCTTTGGGCTCTCGAACGGCTGCTACCCCGATTTTCCCAGCACGAGCTATTCG
>JBGAHN010000009.1:60000-76827 GCA_044226145.1 Labilithrix sp.
GGTGTGCCCTTCACAAGGAAGAGGCACCGAACGACGACGCGAGCTCAAGGATGGGACCCGGTTTTCCAGCCTGTTTCCCCAACATGCTGTCCACATGTGGACAACCCGAGGAGAAAAAGGAGGATCTCCTAGAAAATTCGGTGATTGAAAGAACACGAGCCTGGGGAGATTTCGAGTTCTCCACAGGTTTTCCAGAAGCGTATCGAAGGCTTTTTCGGCGCTTCGACGTTTGCTCCGGCCATCCTCGACCCGGTTGGGCTTCGGTAGGCCGCACGCCGTTGCCGTCTCTGTGCATGGGGTCCCGTTCGTAGGACCTGGCGCAGGGACCAGGTGGCGTTCTTCGTGAGGACTTCACGAATCCGTCACCTCGGCGGACGGCGGAACATAGTCGGGAGGCCTTCGCGGGCAATGGAAATGCGTGGGAGGTGTGACGTTTCTCTCCAGGAGGACAAAATCAGACAGAATTTTCCCGTGCATCACGCACGCAACGACGAGGGGGAGGAGGCCTGCGAGCGCGACCACGGTCGAACGTCGCGACGCACCGAGCGCGCGGTCGCGAACGTGCCGGCGGCCGATGCGCGCGCCGCCTCACGACGGAGGGATCGTGTCGAGGACGAGCGACGCGGGAGATTCGTCCGCGTACCAGCGGCGCGACGCTTCGCGAACGACCGTGAACTCCGCGCCGCGCGAGGTTCGAACGCGGTAGCCGCGCTCGCCCGGCGGCAACCCAACGATGGCGCCGAGGACTTCGACGTCGAGGCCTTCTTGCACGATTTGCCCGACGCGCAGGGGACGACCACGACGGTCGGTCTCGACGACGATCGCGTGCCACGGCCTCTCGCGCGGCGCAGGCCAACCGGCTTCTTTCGCGAGGGCGCGCTCGCACGCGAGGAACGCACGCTCGGACGCCGAAAAACCGATGCGCGGGCGGAGCAAGACGGCTAGCGCGTAGCCCTCGGGCAACGCGCGGACGACGGTGCTGAGCTTCGTGCCTCGAACGACGAGCCAGCGCGGGAGGCCGAGGACCGCGGCGCGACGAACTTGCTCGATGGCGATTTGCAGGTGGGCGCCGGCGATGCGGATGTCGAAGGGATCTCCGCGGCCCGCGTAGTCGACGCTCTCGCCCTGCACGTCGACGAGCACGCACGCGTAAGCGCCCGGGACGCCCGCGAGCAGAGCGTCCAAGATCGACGTGAACGGCGTCGCGTCGGTGTCGCGCGACGGGGACGCGAACCGAACGGAGTCGAGCGGCAGGCGCAGGCCCGACGTGGCGCGACGACGCCCGGCGGGCGGCTTCATGGGCGGTCGTCGGTCGCGGTGACGGAGACCGTGCGCATCAGCTCTTCGGCCGCGGGGACGATGGCCTTCGGGTACTGTTTTCGAAGATCCGCGAGCCTCGCGTCGAGATCTGCCTTCGCGCGGCGTGCGTAGGTGACCTCGGTGAACGCGATGCGTCGTGACTCGAAGGGCATGCGCTTTTCGGGCAGGCGCTCGAGGAGGTGGATGACGTGCCAGCCGAAGCTCGTCTCGACGATGGGGCTCGTGCCGCCGACGGCGCCGATGGCGTGCGCGGCCTTCGCGAAGGGCTCGACCATCGCGCCCATGTTGTCGATCAGCTCGCCATTTTCGATGAACGGCGGCAGCGACTCGACGACGACGGTGAGGTCGGGATCGTGCGCGACGGCCTTGGCTTTGGCCTGGAAGTCGTCGGCGTCCGAGGCGTGCTCGACGGCGATCCGGAGTCGTTCCGCGAGCGCGTGGGCGCGCGCGGAGGCGTCGGGGCCGCCGTTTTCGGGGCGTTTGACGAGCGCGTGGATCACGCGAACGGCCGGCGGGCGATCCACTTCGCGCCAGTTTTCTTCGCTGAGGTCGCGGACCTCTTCGTCCGTGGGCGGGCCTTTGGCTTTCGCGGCGGCGAGGAGCGTGTCGGCCGTGAAGCGGGCGCGGGCGGCGACGAGGCGCCAAGAAGCGCCCGCGTGATCGGCGACGAGGCCTTTCTCCTTGGAAGCGTGGGCGGCGATGGCGTCGTCGACGAGGCGATCGCGCGCCTGCACGAGAGAGACGTGCTCGGTCGCTGCGACGGTGGCGACGAGCGAGACCGGGATGACGGTGTCGCCGACGCGGGCGGCGATGTCTCCTCCGAGGCGCGCATTTTCGTCCCCGACGCGCGCGCTCTCGTCTTTCGGCGACGGTTTCGAGCAGCCCGTGACGACGAGCACCAAGAGGGCGACCGACGCGGCGCGGACGCTCGCGCACGATACGTGGGACGGCACCAGGATGCGAGCTCCTCTCATGCGCTCGTCCCCGGGCGGAAGACTTGGACGGCGGCGCGCAGCGCGACGAAGCCGACGATCAAGGAATAGAGGGCCTCGACGTCGTTCGAACGGCCGAGCGCAAGAGCGCCGAAGAAGAACGCCGTTCCTGCGCCAATCACGAGAAGCGCCGCAAACACGTCGAGCAACATCGCAAGGAGGAAGCATACTTCTTCGAACGCGCGAAGGAAGTGCTTCGCGCCCTCTCAGGGCTCGAACAGGAAGAGGGCGCCGGTCACACCGAAGAGCGCGAGGAGGAACATCCACGGAAGCGCGCGGCGCAAGCGGACGGCAGGCGCGGCGTGAACGCGAGGGACGCGGCGGGCGAGGAGGACCGTCGCGGTCGTGCTGAAGAGCGCGATGCCGGACGCGACGGTGACGATCCGCACGAGCACGGCGCGCTCGGGCGAGGTGACGCTCCAGCCGACGACCTGAAGGCCGAGCGAGAGGAGCAAGCCGAACGCCAGGCCGACGTCGTCCATGCGCGACGTGCGGGTGGCCTCGGGGGCGAGCGGCGACAAGGGGACGGCGGGCGCGGCGTCGAGCGTCGAGGGATCGAGCGAGGGTCCTGCCCATGCGAACGCGTAGAGGAGCCAGCCGACCACGCCGAGGGCGCCGCGAAGGCCATCGAACTTCGCGGTCGCGAACGACGACGGGGCGAGCGCCCAGACCGCCGCGCTCGAGAGCACGAACGACCAGAACGAGAGCGAGCGGACCGTTACGCTGGAGCACCAACGCAGGACGCGGCTCGCGAACGGCGACAACGGCGACGACGACACGGGCGGCGTGGGCGTGGAACGCGACGCGGGCGAGGAGCGAGTCGTGTCGCGCGAGGATGACGAGGATGACTTCGACGCGCCCGCGCGCTCGGCGAGCGGCGCCACGCCGAGCGCGAGGAGACCGAAGAGCGCGACGGCCTTCACGGCGACGGTTGCGCCCATCGACCACGCCGCGGGCGCGACGGTGACGGCCCACGTGTAGACGCCGATCACCGCCACTTGCACGGAAGAGCCCAGCAAGGTCCGGTGGCGGGAGAGGATGGGTTCGCGCGCGCGCACGTTTTCGTCGGCGGAGCGCGTCGCCGGAGGGCTCATGGCGTCGCGAGACGGAGGAGGCGCGACGCCCCGATGAGCTCGCTCGACGGCTCGACCTCGCGGGCGGCCTCGAGGTTCAGAGACCGCCAGAGATCGCGGTCGAGGAGCTGACTCGGCTTCACGTTCTGCGTCGCGGCGAGCATCACCTGCTTGATGCCAGGGTGCTCCTTTTCGAGGTCGTCGAGCATACGACCGACGATCTTCCGCTGGAGGTTGTCCTGCGAGCCGCAGAGGTCGCACGGGAGGATCGGGAACGCGTGGAGCTTCGCGTAGGCGGCGATGTCTTCCTCGGCGCAGTAGGCGAGCGGGCGGATGACGATGTGGCCGTCTTGCGAGACGAGCTTCGGCGGCATCGCGCCGAGCTGGCCGGCGAAGAAGAGGTTGAGCAGCAGCGTCTGCAGGATGTCGTCGCGGTGATGGCCGAGCGCGATCTTGGTGCACCCGAGCTCGGTGGCGACGCGGTAGAGGATGCCGCGGCGAAGGCGCGAGCAGAGCGAGCAGAACGTCTTCCCCTCGGGGATTTTCTCGGTGACGATCGAGTACGTGTCCTCTTCGATCATCCGGAAATCGTAGCCCTCGGCGCGCATGTAGGTGCGCAGGCGATCGGCGGGGTAGCCGGGGTGGCCCTGGTCGACGTTGACGACCACCAGCTCGAACCGGACGGGCGCGCGCCGCGAGAGCTCGCGGAGCAAGTGCAGCATCGTGTAGCTGTCCTTGCCGCCGCTGACGCAGACCATGACGCGGTCGCCGTCGGCGAGCATCTGGAAGTCCATCACAGCGCGCGAGAGGGCGCGGGTCAAGCGGCGATCGAGCGCGGTCTCTGCATCCATGGCGAAGCTCGGCGAACCCGGCCTTCGCCGGAGCGCGTCGCCCACGCCCTAGCAGCTCGGTCCGTACCGAGCAAGCGCACCTCCGGGATCCTTCGGGAATTCCTCGCGGGATCGGCGCTCAAGGAAGCGCGGGCGGCGCGCAACCCGGGCGTTGACCGGCCACTTCCTTCAACGCGGCGACGACGTCGATCTTGCTTTGCGCGGGCAGCACTCGGAACGTCGAATCGAGGTCGTTGTGGGCGGCCGCCTTCCAATCGGACGATTGCTCGATGGTTTGCGGATCTCCGTATTGGATGGGTTTTCCGCTGCGCTGGTAGACGAGATTCGACGAGCAAGCGAGGCCGACGGCGGGGTTGGCCGCATCGGAATACCGATAGGCGACGAAGCCGTCATAGAAGGTGTTGTTTCGTACCTTGATGTCCGCCGGAAGTTTCCAGCCGTAGGTCAGCAGATGCACGCGCGTGGACGGGTCGGGTCGCACGTTCGACGACCAGCCGTACCCGGCGTAGAGGCACGTGTTGCACTCGACCACGCAACCGACGAAGCCCGGATCCTTCGCCGGATCTCCGTCGGACCAGAACTCGAACGACTGGTTGCACAGATAAACCAAGTTGTTGCGGTACGTGATGTTCGTCCAGGAACCCGTGCTCGAGGCGGGGCCGCCTTGCGCGGTCATGGCGACGTCGTAGATGTCGTGGAAGATGCTCTTTTCGACGACGACGTCCGCGGAGTCGATCCAGGCTTCGAACCCGTTTCCGTAGCGGGTCGTGTCGTAGAGGAGGGAGCCGCCGAGCTCGGCGAACTCGCAGTCGGTCACGCGAACGTTCGTCGCAGCGCCTTGGATGCCGTGTCCGCCGCTTCCCTCCAATCGGAGGTGGGTCACGCGCAAGGCGTTCTGCGCGGCGATGCACGCGCCGTCGCACGAGGCCGCGACGTCGTTCGACAGCGTCGCGGGGTTGTCCGCCGACCACACGTAGAGGGTGTTGGCCTCGCAGTAGAAGTCCCACTGCGCGGCGAGCTTCGCGCGCTGGAAGACGCGCTTGCCGTGGAAGACGCCGTCGACCTTCAGAAAGCCGACGTTGCCGCCTCCGCCTTCGGCGCCGTCGTAGCCGAGGTGCGTTTGACCGAACTTCGCGTTCGAGAGATCGATGCTCCAGACGGAGCCGCCGAATTTCTTCCAACCGGCTTCGAGCGTCAGGCGCTTGTAGCTGGAGATGGCCGGACGCCGGACGTCCGGACCGGTCCGATAGGCGCCGATCGTCAAGGGATCGCCTTTGGGATCGAGGCCGCTCGGAGGTCGAATCTTTCCGTAGAACGTCCGACCGCATTCGAAGAGCACGGTGTCGCCGGCGCCGATCGCTCCGTCGGCGAACCGATGGTTCAAATGGGAAATGGTCTTCCACGCGGTGCTCGGGCTGAGTCCGTCCGCCTCGTCGTTTCCGTCCGGCGAAAGGTAGTAGGCGCCGTCGACCGTCATCGGAGGGAGGTCGGTCGGATCGGCGGCGTCGACGGGCTCCGTCGCGTCGCCGGCGCCGGTGTCCGACGACGACGACGCATCGTCGGGGGGCGCGCCGGCGTCGGAGGACGCATCTTCGTCGGAGGCGACGTCCTCGCCGGAGGTCTGCGAGCATGCCAGGGCCCGCGACACCGAGACCAGGACGCCGGCCGTCGAAAATTGCAGGAGCTGCCGGCGTCGCAGGTGCAAACGGTCCGGGGAGGAGGGAGGTCGCTCGGGATCGCGCATGATCGTGCCCGCCGGACATCATGCGATGCCGCGAGCGGAGATCCAATGGCGTGCATGTCCGTCGAAAAACAACGCCCCCGGGAGAACTCGGCGACGAGCTCGACCTCGGGGGCGTGAACGACGTCGGAGACGTCTGGCGGTGACGTGACGACTAACGGCGCGCGCCGCGCTTCTTCGACGCCGGGAGCTTCGCGGGGAGCTTCGGCGCGAAGACGGGCTTCGGCGGCGCGACGAACGCGGGCTTCGCGACGGCCTTCTTCGAAGCCTTCGGAGCCGCCTTGACGGGGGCCTTCGAAATCGGCGCCTTGACGGGAGCCTTCGACGGCGCGGCCTTCACCGGAGCCTTCGCGGCGCGCTTGGGAGCCGCCTTCGGGGCAGCCTTCACGGCGACCTTCGGGGCAGCTTTCACCGCGACCTTCGGGGCATCCTTCACGGCCACGGGCGCCTTCTTCGCGGGCGACTTCGCGGCGGCTTTGGGGGCAGCCTTCGCGACCGGCGCGGGTGCTTCGACCACGGGGGTCGCTGCGGGGGCCGCGTTCGCCGTGCGCTCGATGAGCTCGACGAACGTGAGCACGCCGTGGCCCGTGCCGCCCTTGGGGTCCCAGCCGCGGGTGCGATCGCCCATCGCAGGGCCCGCGATGTCGCAGTGCACCCAGTTGGTGACCGAGCCGATGAACTCGCGCAGGAAGAGCGCGGCGCTGATCGAGCCACCCCAGCGATCGCCGGTGTGCTTGATGTCCGCGCAGTCGCTCTTGAGCTGCTCTTTGAGCTCCTCGAGCAGCGGCAGGCGCCACATCTGCTCCGAGCTCCCCTTCACGGCGGCGGCGAACTCCTCGGCGGTGCGGTCGTTCGAGGCGTAGTACCCCGAGCAGCCGTTGCCGAGCGCGACGACGCACGCGCCGGTGAGCGTCGCGTTGTCGACGAGCAAGTCCGGCTCGAGCGCGCGGGCGTAGGCGAGCGCGTCGGCGAGGATGAGGCGGCCCTCGGCGTCGGTGTTGACGATCTCGACCGTCTTGCCGTCGAGCGAGCCCCACACGTCGCCCGGGCGGTACGCGTTGCCGTCGGGCATGTTCTCTGCGGCGGCGAGGATGCCGTGCACCTCGACGTCGGGCTTGAGGCGGCCCACGACGGCCATGAGGCCGACGATGTTCGCCGCGCCGCTCATGTCGTGCTTCATCTCGCCCATGCCGGCGCCGGGCTTGATCGACAAGCCGCCCGAGTCGAACGTGATGCCCTTGCCGACGAAGACGAGGCGACGCTTCGCGTTCTTCGGCTTCCACGCGATGTGCACGAACGTCGGCTTGCGATCGCTGCCGCGACCGACGGCGTCGAGCAGGTGCATCCCGCGCTTCTGGATTTCCTTGTAGTCGAAGACCTGGACGCTCAGGCCGAGGTCCTTCGCCGTCTTCTGCGCGAACGACGCGAGCGTCTCCGGGAAGAGCTCGTTCGGCGGCTCGTTCGACAAGTCGCGCGCGATGTTCACGCCCTCGGCGATCGCCTGCCCTTGCTGGACGGCGTCCTTCGCGTCGGCCGGGAGCTTGCCCGCGAGGCAGATCGACACCTGGCCGAGCTCGGCCTTCGGCTTGCGATCGCCCGTGAGGTACTTCGTGAAGCGGTAGGCGCCGAGCTCGAGGCCTTCGGCGACTTCGCGGAGGCGCGTCTCGAGGCCCTCGGGCAGACCGAGGACGAGGCGCTTGGCCTTGTCGGCGTTGGCGAGACGCGCGGCCTTCGCGGCGAACGTGCGCACGTCGCCCGGCGTGAGCTTGTCGACGTCGCCGAGCCCGAAGACCACGAGGCGATCGGCCTTCAAGCGACCGAGCGTCGAGAGCGACACCTGCTGGTCCTTCTTCGCCTTGAACTCTTCCTTCCGGAGGAGGCGACCGAGCGCACCGCCGAGGGCGCGATCGAGGCTTTGGATGGTGTCGTTCTTCTTGGACGACGAATTCGCACGAACGGCGACGACGATGAGATCGCCGGCTTCGCGCGTGGGCTCTACCGAGCGAACGCTGATCTTCAGGGGCATCGAACCGTGGCCTCCCGACCGAAAGATGGGCCTCGGGTCATACCGCGAAGTGCGTGTCCGCGTCCACGTCGTTGGTGCGAGGCGCGCCGCGAGCTCGAACGTGCGTGTGCGTCAACCGATCATGCGTTCGTGTTTGCCGAGCGCGAGGGGCATCGACATGCGCGGCTCGGGGACCTCGGCGAAGACCGATCGGGTCGGAATGCCGTCGACGGAGAACGCGAGGATGGAGGGCGAGCCTCGGTAGACCCAGAGGACCTTGCAAGGCAGCGCGTACTCGACGCCCGTGACCGCGTCGGCCGTGCGGAGGATGATCTGCGCGTCGGGAGGAATGAGGGACGCGCAGCTCACGATGACGGCCGCGGCGCTCACGCTGCGGATCTCGACGGAGAGGATCGTGCCGTCGCCGATGATCTGGGCGGGCAGCGCGGATCGCGGGCGCTCGACGGGGCCGGCAGGAGGTACGTCCAGATCGCCCGTCACGAGCTGCATGAGCGACAAGAGCTCGATCTGCTCGCGGGCCGCGAGCGGCTGGCCGAGCGAGACGTTGCGCGCGCGGAGCTCCCAGAAGCGGACCAAAAAGTCGAGCTTGTCGATCACGGTTCACCTTCTCGGGAGGAACGGGGGATGCGGGTCGAACGGTGACGCGACGGAGGAGCGAGGGCGGTCGGCCCGACGACCGGCAACCGGCCTCCGGCCTCCAACGAGTTGCGAGCTGCGTGCCAGGAGAACCGCATGTCCGTGGGACGGACGAGGACGAGGAAAGGTTTCAACCGGTCTTCTTCGGGGTTTTCCTGCGGGGTTTTCGCGGGCGGGATCGAACGTCCGCCGGCACGCCGCCGCTCGATTCGCGCTCGCGGATCGCGGACGCCCTATTTTTCGCAGTGCGCGTGGGGGATCCGCCTCGCCACAACGTCCGCTGGAAACGGAAGAAAGAGGCGGGAGACCACGCAACGACGCACGCCCCCATGTCTCGGGCGTCATGCCCAAAGGCGGACGCGGCGGGTGCGCATCGGTAGGGAAACACCGGGAACGCGGCAAAAGGAGGCGCCGGCGGCGGCGGACGCGGACGCCTTCTTGCCGGGAGCGTCTCGGTTGGGACAGAGTGTCGGCATGCGTCGTCCGACGTTCGGCAAGAGCGGCCGCTGGCTCGCGATCCTCGCGCTGGGGATGGGCGTGGGGTCCGCCGCGTGCGCCGATCCGAAGGTGTCGCTCGCGAACGGACCGCGGGAGTACACCGACAGCGATTACGCGCAGGTCCTCGAACGGTGGACGCGCAACCGGAACTTGTTCGCGCTGAGCGAGCTCGACACGCTGCTCCACGTCACGGCGACGTACGAGTCGTGGGACTTCCGTTGGGCGTACGTGGTCAAGTACGCGAGCGACTACCGGCTCACGGTCGAGCAACGACGGGCGCTGCTCGACAAGACGCTCGCGGAGACGCGCGACAGTCATCGCTTCTACGTCGCCCTCTACGGGACGAAGGTGCGATGGGCGGATCTGACGCGCGCGAACAGCGCGTGGATCGTGCGTCTCGTCGACGACGAGGGCGACGAGACCGCGCCGCTGTCGATCGAACTCATCGAGCGGCCGGGCGCGCTCGAGCAGCGGTATTTTCCCTACACGACGGTGTTCCGGAACGTGTTCCGCATCCGCTTTCCCACGACGACGCCCGACGGCCGACCGACGATCGCCTCGCACTCGAAATGGTTCGGCCTGCGCTTCGCCGGCGCCGATGGGCACGAGGAGCTGCGCTGGGAGATCGACGAAGACGGCGACAAGGAGCTCGCGTTCGGGCCTTCGCGCGCGACCACGAAGACGGCGTTCGGTGGCGGGGCGTTCGGTGGCGCGCTACATGCCGGCGAACACTTCGAGGAGCGGCGGACACGTCACGAGCAGCTCCTGAGCGAGCTTACGGTCTCCGAATAGCGCGATCGCTCCGAGGCGTCCGGCGCGCACGTCGTTGGGCGCGTTGCCGCCGCCCAGGACTTCGCCGGGGAAGAGGAATTCGCCGGAGCCGACGGTCCCTTTGACGGCGTCGCCCGCGACGATTTCGAGCTCGCCGATGCCGACGAGGACCAGGCCGGGCACTTGTTCGCCCGCTTCGACGATGCGTTCGCCGGGCGTGAACGAGCGCATCTCGAGGCGCTCGACGATCGTGTCGCGGATCGAGGCGTCGAGGCGCTCGCCGAGCGGGCCGACCGTGATGCCGACGAGCGTCTGGACGCGATCGGCCGCGGCGCGCAGATCGTCTTCGACCCACGGGATGGTCCGAAACGCCTCGTCGACCGCGGCGTCGGTCCAGGTGGCGACGCGCCCGGACTTCGACGTGCACACCAGGCGCATCGGCACGCCTTCGCCCATGCTCCCGCGCGCGCGGAGGACGGCGCCCGTGTCGACGCGGGCGGCGGGAGCATCGACGAAGGTGGCGGCCACGTCGAACGTGCCTTCGATGGCGTACGCGAGCGCGAACTTCTGGACCTCTTCGCCTTCGGCGAGGTCGTCGATCTTCGCGGCGCGCGCGAACGCCTCGCGCGCGTCGTCGGGGAGATCGGCGAAGGCGTCGACGTTCTCCAACGCGAGCGCGGAGGCGACGGCGACGGGAGCAGGCGGCGGCTCGGGCGACGAAGGAACCGGCGGAGGGGCGGCCTTGAGGGACGACGACGGCACGGGCGGCTTCGGGCGCGGCGGAAGCGGCGGAGCCACGCGCGTCGTTTCGGACGGATGCGGCGGCGAAACGTCGTGTGTGGGAGGTTCGTTCGGCGCGCTCGTGACGAGCTCGCCATCCGCAGGCGAGGGCTCCTGCGCTGGCGCCGCCACGGGGACTTCGAACGAGTCGACATGCACGCCGTCGGGAGGCGTCGTTTCGGCGGACTCGGACGCCGGCTCGGGCGACGCGGACGCGGCTCCCGACTCGTCCCAAGGATTGAACATCCCGGCGTGCACGCGATCGGCGGGCAGGACGGACGGCTCGTGATCGGGCGGCAGATCCGGGGTGGACGGCGGCTCGTCGGAGAGCTCGATTTCTTCCTCGGAGACCTGCACGTAGTCGTCGTCTTCGTCGTCGTCCGCGGGAGGCAACGTGTGGGCGTTCACCTCCGCATCGGGCGGAGGCGCGCTCGGGATACGGGCCGGACGATCGGTGTCCGACCCCCGCGTGGACGCTTCGTCGTCGTCGAGCTCGGCCAGCGCGGCGCGATCGCCGGGCGACGTGCTCGCTTCGCTGTCGGCGAACTCGCTGGCGTCGTCGGCCTCGACGTGGACGTCCACGTCGGCGGCGTCGTGGAGCTCTTCGGTCGCGGCGTCTTCCGCGGCGGCGTCGCCCTCTCCGCTCGCCATCCAATCGGAGAGCTCCGCCGCGTAGCGAGCGAGCTCGAGCGCACGGTCGTCGTCGTTCGCGTCACCGGCGGCTTGGGCGGCGCGCCGCAGCCACACGAGCGCGTCGATGCGCTCGCCGCGCTTCCAGAGAGCCTCCGCGGTCTGGAGTCCCCAAGCTACGTCTTCGGCGTCCGTGGAATTGGCGGGCGGGATCCCGGGCATATTGGCCGACGGAGAATAGCCGGTGCCCGCCGATCACGGCAAAAGCAAGTGACGCGAACGCGCGGAATCGGGCGAGCGGAAACCTCGACCAGGCCGTTCAGCGGGCTTTGCGCGCGGCGCGGAGGCGATGTTCCGACTCCCGTGCCTCGGTGACGCCAATCGCGTGCGGTGACTCGCCCGGCATTCGGCGCGCGAGCCAACCGATGAGCGTCAGCCCCGCGAGGCGCGCTTTCTCGGGCATGTCCGGCTCGCGAAGAAGGCGCGTGAGATCGCCGATGAGGCGCGCTCGCTCGCACTCGTCCGGCACGCCATCGCATGCCGCCGCGGCCTGAATTCCCGTTCGCGAAGTGTAAAGCGCTTCGATCGACAACTCGGAAGCTTTGGGCGAAGACACGTGTGCCGGTGAGTCTACCCCATTGCCGCGCCTCGTCGAATTTGACGTCGACGAAACGCGCACGGAAACCTGCGCGACCACGGCATCCATTTTGCCGTCCACGTCTTGTCGGACGTGGCGGGACTTGCTTCGGACCGTCGAGGGCGGCACCGCATCCTGTTTGGCGGTGACTCCGGCTTCGCGCGGCCACGTCCACTCCGTCGATTCGCGGCTCTTCAACATCGGGTGGGCCCCGGCATAGCGCAACAACCTTCGCGCGCAAGGGCGGATCGAGGAAGAGACGACATTGCGTCGCGCGGAGACCTCCCCACACCTGCGCGCGTGCGAACGCGTGCCAATGGGAAGGTGGCGCGCGACGATGGCGCGATCGGCGCGACGTCTTGACCGAACCGCCAAGCCTTCGCACGTCGAGAGGGTGCGCGACGCGAACGATTCGAACGAGACGGAAACCACGTCGGAGCTCTCGAGCGGTCGCTCGCGGACACGTCGTCGCATGGCACACGTCGTGCGTTGGCTCGCGTTCGGGATCTGCCTGGCGCTCTTCGTGCATGTGCTCGCTGCGGCCGACCTTGCCGCGGTCGGGACGCGGATCGCCGCGTTGGGGCCGAAGCTCCTCGTCGTGCTCGTGCCGTTCCCCATCGCCCTGGCGTGCGACGCGTGGGCCTGGCAGCGGCTCGTCGAAGCGCTCGGTCACCGCGTCCCGCTACGGCGTATTTTTCCAATCCGGCTCGCGACCGAAGCCGTGACGAACAGCGCGCCGGCCGGTGCCGTCTGGGCGGATGCGCTCGGACCGCTGCTGCTCGCGCGCGGAGCGGGTCTGCCCATCGCCGATGCGTTCGCCACGTCGACGGCCAAGCGCTGGCTCATCGTGCGGACCCACGGCGTGTACGTCGCCGTCGCCGCCGCGTTCGGCTTTTCGTACCTCGCGCGCGCATCGACGCGGCTCGTGGGGAACGAGAGCCTGCTCGTGTTCGTGCTCTTGGGGGCCGTGACGCTCGTGCTCGTATCGCTGGGCATCGAAGCCGTCGCCGCGCGCGGACGGGTCGCCCACCGACTCTCGATGCTGCTCCGGCGCTTGAACCTGCCGCGCGTGCAAGCGTGGGTCGAGCGGCGGCACCACCAGTTCGCGTACGCGGACGAACAGCTCGCCAAGCTGTCGCTCGACCCGCGCGCGACGCCCGTCGCGACGGTCCGCATCTCTCTCTTGTGGCTGTTCGAGGGGCTCGAGACGTTCCTCATCTTGCGGCTGCTCGGCGCCGATCTCGGGCTCGTGGAGGTCATCTCGTTCGACGCAGGGCTCTCGGTCCTGCGCTCGGTCGCGCTCTTCGCGCCGGCGGGCATCGGCGTCCAAGACGTCGGGTACATGGCGGCGCTCGAGGCGTACGGGGTCCCGGAGGCCGCGGCGATCGGCGCGACGTTCATCGTCGTCAAACGGCTCAAAGAGGCGTTCTACGTCCTCGTCGGGTTCGTGGTCCTGTTCTTCCTGCGACGACGAAAAGGGGTCGACCTCGCGGCGACCCATCCCGCGGACGCGCCGCGCGGAGTGCCCACGGAGGCGCGCGCACTCTCCGCGAACGGCGCGAACGGCGCGAACGGCGGCGAAGAAGGAGAGGCTCCTCGGACGAACCGCAGCCGCGCTACTTCGGCGACGACCACGTGACGAGACGGAGTGCGCGGGGCAGCACACGACCTTCGCCGATGCCCCGATCGTCCGTCGACCACAGCTTGATGCGCACGCCGAGGAGGCCCGCGGAGACGATGGAGCGGCGCTGGACGATGCCGTTCGGATCGCTCGTCGCGTCCGAGGGGAGCGGCGCGAGCGCGGCCTTCGCGAGCACGCCGGCGTCGCGGCCGATGGCCGTCCAGTAGGTGGGGCGCACGCCGAGCTCGTTCATGAACGCGCGCACGTCCTCGTCGGTGGCGTCCTCGGCGCGCGACGCGGCGACGGGGACGAGCCCGGCGGAGGCGCTGAGCAAGGTGACCCCGGCGGGGACCTCGGAGGGAGGGAGGCTCGCTTCGAGGGTGACGGCGAGCACGCGTTCGCCGGGCTGACGGCCCGCGTGCTTGACGTCGCGGAGCAGCTCGCGCGCGCACCGCGAAGAGCCGGAGACGAGCCAGCCGCGCACGCCCGAGGCGCTCCACGACGCGATGGGGAAGCGGGTCTCACCGGCTTCGGCGAGCGGGATGTCGCACCGGATGGGCGGGAGCAGCGCGAGGCCGCTCGTGCCTTCGATGGCGCGGCCGGCCGCGTCGTCTTCGACCGTGTCGGCGACGAACGCCGCGGTCTTCACGCCCCTCCTCACGAGGGCGTCGGCCAGCATCGTGATCTCGCGCTCGACGCGCTCGCCCAGGACGTAGGCCGAACGTTTCGGCATGAATGGCGCGCTCGGCGCCGAGAGCAGCAAGACGGAGACGCCGTTCTTCTCGCTCCATGCGCTCGCGCGGTCGGCGCTCGCGCGGTCGAAGCCGGCGATGATCACGGTGGCGCCTTCGCCCACGAGCTCTTCCATCGCGGCGCGCGTGCTGGCTTCGTTGTCGCCGTCGTCGCGCGTGACCAGGCGCGTGCTTCCCGGGGCGTCGGTCGAGCGCGGCAGGTCGAGCGCCCACGACACGCCGCGGACGACGTCGGCGGCTTCGTCGCGAAGCTCGCGGGCGCGCGTCGGCAAGAGGAGGCCGACGGTCTTGCCGACCACGACTTCGATGCCGCGGCGGCTCGCGGCGAGCTCGCCGAGGTCGAGCCCGGCGTCGCCCGCGAGCTCGGAGGAGCTCTTGCCGGCCACGTCGGTGAGCCACCGCGCGAGGGCGGCGTCGTTCGCGTCGACCGCGATGCGCGCGAGGCGCTCGGCGACGAGTTGCTGGGTGTCGGGGCTGTAGCCGGAGTTGACGCCGCCGGCGCGCATCGCGCGGTAGGTCTGCTCGAGGACGGAGCGCGGGAAGCCACGGAGGAGCTCGACGATCTTGGCGCGCACGAGCTCGCGATCGGCCTCACCGATGCCGCGCAGCCAGGCGTCGAGGTAGGCGAGCGCTTCGTAGTCGTCATGCGCGGCGATGGCGCTGAGCGCGAGCTCTTCGAGGAAGACCTCGCGATCGGTGTCGTCGACGATTTTGCCGACGAGCGGCCGCAGGCTCTCGAGCGCCGACTGGGGGGCGCCGTGCAAGCGCAGGCTCCGCGCCTTCGCCACCGTCGCGAGATCGCGCGTCGAGCCCGGGGGGAGGTCCTCGAGGAGCGCCAAGATGCCGTCGGCTTGCACGGACTCGTTCGCTTGGATGAGCGCGAACGCGAGGTAGATCTTCGCGAGATCGGCGGTCGGATCGCTCGGGAAACGGCGGATGAACTCGGAGAGCGCCCGGCGATCGAGCGTCTGCGTCACCCATTGTTCGTGTAGCGGCGCGAAGGCGGCGGCGGCCTCCGTCGTCGTCGCCAGCGCGGCTTGCGGGCGCGGCGAGCGGGAGCCTCGCGAGCACGCGACGGCCGCGAGGAGGCCGAACCCTCCGACAATCAACGACCGACCGATGCCGCGCACGTGCGCATCCTACCCTAGCCTCGCGGCCTCGCGGCGCCTCGATGCGGGATTGGCCGCGTCAGAGTCTGGGGGCGACGGACGACGGGCGCGACGGGCGCGACGGCGACAAGTCGAAGCCGATGCCGGCCTCGAGTGCGAGGGCGTAGCCCGTCGAAGGGAAGCTCGCGATCCCCTGGAGGGCGACGCGGCCGAGCCAGTCGCGGTAGATGCGCGCGACGAAACCGACGCCGAGGGCGCCGAAGCCGATGCCCGACTTGCGGTAGACGTCGAGCGACTGCGACGCGGGGTTGTCGAGCTGCGACGCCGGCGGCGGCACCGAAGGATCCTCACGGACGTCGAGGCGCGCGTGGCCGTCGAACTGCGCGACGCCGCCGGACGCGAGGATCAGCCCACGAAATCCGCCGTGCGACGAGGCCAGGAGCGGCGGTGACCACGTCGCCTGCATCTCGAGGTGCACCGGCAAGAACGCGCGGGCGTCTTCTCCGACGGAACGCGGGCTGCCCCCGCGCACGGCGAACCCCACGCGACCGCCGAGGGCGAACGACGAGGTCAGGAAGTGGGTGTAGCCGACGAGGACGCGCGTGGTCGAAGGCAGAAAGCCAGGTCCGACGCGCGAGCGATCTCCGCGGCGCGGCGTCCCGAGGTACTGCGAGCCGTTCGCGCGGAAGCACGCGAACGAGCCGTTCTGCTGCGACTCGGGCGAGCACGGGGTCGAGCCGTCGAGCCAGGAGAAATCCTGCTCCACGGTCACGAAGACCCAGCGGGGACGCTGCTCGGCGAGCGGTTCGGGCTCGGCGAGCGGTTCGGGCTCGGCGGAGGCCACGCGCGAGGCCGCGAGCACGAAAGCGAGCGTGGTGAACGCCGCGAAACGTCCGAACCGCGACCGAGCGGGCATCGGGCCGCGATTAGCGTCGAGGAGGCCTCATCTGCAACTGATTTTCATTTTCATGCGCGAGAAGGAGAGCTAGTCAGCCCTCGTGAGCTCGGGAACGTGGCGTATGCGAGCGCTCTTCGCGGCGCTTTTGCCGATCGCGGGATGCGATCCGTCGAAGACGGACGCGGCGTATTGGCAGCGCGTGAACGTGCCGGTGGGCACTGACGGCGGAGGCTCGGGCGTCGATGCGCCGAGCGGAGGCGAAGGATCGTCGGGCGTGGCGGGCGCGCCGGGCGAGCCGGGCGCGCCAGGGGACGGGACCTCCGATCCTTCGACGGGCGAACCGACGGTGGGGGCCATCCAGATCTCCGTGACGACCGTGAGCTACCGCGGGGAGTATGCGCCGGAGAACGTCGGCGCGATTTGGATCGCCGACGAGAGCGGCGCCCTCGTCCGCACCCTCGAGACGTGGGGGTCGAAGCGATTCAAGAACGC
>JBGAHN010000194.1:0-10208 GCA_044226145.1 Labilithrix sp.
CGCGTCGACCGCTTCTCGGGCTGGCTGTCGTGGACGATCTCGCGGAGCGAGCGCCGCGACGGTCCCGGCCTCGCCCCGCGTCCGTTCGACTACGATCAATCGCACGTCGCCGCCGTCGTCGGTTCTTACGATCTCGGTCGCGGGTTCGAGATCGGCCTCCGCGCCCGCTACGCGACCGGGTTCCCGAGGGCGCCGGTCGTCGGGGCCTACCAAGACGCGCGGACCGACGCGTACGTCCCGATCTTCGGCCCGAAGAACCGCGACCGGCTGCCTTCCTTCTTCCAGATCGATCTGCGGGGCTCGAAGTCCTGGAAGCTCCCGACCGGGACGCTCGAGGCGTACCTGGAGGTGTTGAACGTGACGGCGCGCGAGAACCCGGAAGAACGCGTGTACAATGCAAATTATACGCAACGAGGCTACATCCTCGGTCTGCCGATCCTCCCGGTCGCGGGTGTGAGGTGGTTCCTATGAGCCGGAGCCTTGGAGGGATGCGCGAACCTCGCGCGTGTCCGCCCAACGCACATCCGCGCCGCCGGCACGACTCGCGGCGATCGGGGCGCGCACGCCTATCGATGGCCTTCGCGGCGATCGGCGCGACGCTCGTTTCTTGCCAGCCCGATCTCGACGACCGCGTGTCGCTCGTCGAAGCCCCACGCATCTTGGCGGTCCGCGCCGATCCGGCGGAGGGAAAGCCCGGCGACGCGATCGCGCTCTCGGCGCTCGTCGTCGCTCCCGACGGGACGTCGACGCCGACGCCCTCGTGGGCGGTGTGCACGGCGCGAAAGCCCCTCTCGGAGCTCGGCCCCGTGAACCCCGCCTGCGTTCGCTTCGACGGCGAGGCGGTGGCGCCGCTCGGCGACGGGATCGCGGCACGGCTGACGATGCCGCGCGACGCGTGCCAGAACTTCGGCCCCGATCGCCCGCCCCCGAAGGACGGCGAACCCGCGGGAAGACCGCTCGATCCGGACGGGACGGGCGGCTATTACCAGCCCATCGTCGTGCGCACGTCGAACGCCGTCGACGCGACCTCGACCTTCGACGTGCGCGTGACGTGCGGGCTGCCCGACGCGACCCAAGACATCCGCGTGGCCTACGAAGCGCGCCGTCACCCGAACACGAACCCCGGGTTCGACCAGTTCGTCGCTCTTCGCGCCGGGGAAACGCGCGATCTCCGCGCCCTCGAGTCCGACGGCGGCGCGCTCGACGTCGCCTCCGGCGAGCGCCTCGTCCTTCGCGTCGCGTGGTCGCCGTGCGCGACCGAAGATCCTTGCACCGGCGCCGAGCTCTACCCCTACGTCGACCCCGCGACGCGCGCGCTCGGCTCGAAGCGCGAATGGATCCACGTCTCCTGGTACGGAACGCTCGGCGCGATGGGCGACGATCGCACCGGTCGCGAGAGCGACGATCCGGAGACGACGACGGAGACGACGTGGACGGCGCCGTCGAGCCCAGGACGCGGCTCCCTCCACGCCGTGCTCCGCGACGCGCGCGGTGGCGTCGCGTTCCAATCCGTCCCCGTCGTCGTCCGATGACGCAGCGCCGCGTGCTTGCCTTGGCGACGCCTTCCGGACGATCGATGCCGTTCGATCGGCGCCTGATCGCCGCTGCTGAGCCCCGACCCGACGATCGACGTCGTCCGCGCCGTCGATCAGCGATCGGGCGTGAAGCGAACGGACTCGGTCGCGCCGCTCTTGAGCGTCACGGTCGACGCGCGCGCCTTGCCGTTCGTCCATTGGCAGCGAAGGCGGTGCGTTCCGGCGGCGACGTCCGCGCTCACCGGCGTCGCGCCATGCGCCTTGCCGTCGATGGACAAGGCGCACGCGTTCGGCGCGCCTTCGACGACGAGCCGGCCCGAACCTTCGGGGATCGCGCCGTTCGTCGCGCGCGCGAGCGGGAGGGAATCGACGCTGACGGCCGCGGGCTCGGCCCCCGGAGATCCATGCGCGTTCGCCGTTCCCGATACGGTTCCCTGCACCGCCCCCACCGCTTCCGTGCTCTTCGCCAGAGTCTCGGGAGAGACGACGGCCGCCGCGCGGGGCGCCGACTTCCCGCCGCGCCCGAGGGCCACGCTCAACCCGACGATCGCCGACAGCGCGCCCACCCCGACGACGATCGCGACCATGCGCGTCTTGCTCTTGTTCGGCTCGGCGATCGGCTGCGTCGACGCGTACGACGTGTTCGGCGTATGCCACGACGGCCCCGTCGCGCCGGACGCGGGGAACGGAGGCAACGAGACCGCGCCGGGAGGAATGCTGGCCGAGCCGCCCGAGGTCGGCGACAGCGGAATGGCGCCGGCGACGCGGATGTGGTCGGACGACGGCGGCGGCCGCTCGCTCGCGCGGACGACGGGCAGGGCGTTCGTCTCCTCCGGATCGATCGACGACGCCGTGGTCGGCGAGGGGAGGCGGAGCGGCGAGTTCTCGAGCTCGTCGAGCGCCGCGCGGAGCATCGGCAGCACCTCGTCGAACGACTTCGCGCGCTTCTTGAGATCGCTCTCGAGGCACGCACGGATGACGCGCCTCATCGACTCCGGCACGTCGGGCGCGCACTCGTCGATGTTCTTCGGCTTCGTCGTCGCGATCTTGACGATGAGCCCGTTGAAGTTCTTCGCGTCGTAGGGACGGAACCCGCAGAACGCCTCGAACAGGATCGCGCCGAACGCGAAGATGTCCGTCCGCCCGTCGATCGGACCGTCGCCGCGCGCCTGCTCGGGGCTCATGTAGAGCGGCGAACCGAGGACGGTGCCCGCGATCGTGAGGGCGTTGTTCTGGTCTTCCTCGAGGAACTTGCTCACGCCGAAGTCGACGACCTTCGGCATGACGATCCCGTCGCGGATCTTGTGCAAGAAGACGTTCGACGGCTTGAGATCGCGGTGGACGATCCCCGTCTTGTGGGCCGCCGCGAGCGCTTGCGCCACTTCGACCATCACGAGCCCGAGCTCGTACGCGGTCATGCGCGGGTTCTGTCGGCGGAGCCCGACCTCGAGCGAAAATCCCGTGAGCAGCTCCATGACGAGGAAGAGCTGCCCTTCCTCCGTCTGTCCCACGTCGAACACGTCGATGACGTTCGGGTGGTTCACGCGCGCGGAGACCTTCGCTTCTTTCAAGAACCGCTTCGCCGACTCGGGGGTCTTGGCCACCTCGGCGTGCATGAACTTGATGGCGACCTGGCGGTCGGTGAACGTGTTCGTCGCGGACCACACCTGGGCCATCCCCCCGCTACCGAGGAGTTGGTTCAGCCGGTATTTGCCTGCGACGACCTTGCCCGACTCCATCCCCACGTGCTCCCGCGACTCTCTCCTAGACATGGCTGGCCCCCGATGGGCCAACAAAACGGTAAAATCGGCCCATTCGGCCGAAAAAACGAGGCCTTCGGACCTCTACGTGATCGTCATTCCACCGTCGATCACGAGGGTGTGCCCGGTCATGTAGCTCGCCGCGTCGCTCGCCAGGTAAAGCGCGCCGCCCGCGATCTCGCCGGGCTGACCATAGCGCTTCATCGGCGTGATGCGCAGGACTTCGTCGAGCAACGCGTCGTTCTTCAGGACGGCGGCCGCGAACCGGGTGTCGACGAACCCCGGCGCGATGGCGTTGACGCGGATCTCGTTCGCCGCGAGCTCGTAGGCGAGCGTCTTCGTCATGGAGAGGATCGACGCCTTCGTCATCGCGTAGACGGCTTGGAGCGGCGACGCCACGATCCCAGCCACGCTCGCGACGTTGACGATCGACCCGGGCGCCTGCCGCGCGCGCAGGTGCTTGACCACCTCGCGCGCCATCCAGAAATAGCCTTTGACGTTCACCTCGAACGTCTTGTCCCAAGCGCCCTCGTCGATGTCGAGCATCGGCCCGAAGTACGGGTTCGTCGCGGCGTTGTTGACGAGGACGTCCACCTTGCCGAATTTCGCGACGGTGGCCTCCACGAGGGCCGCGCAGTCGGCTTCTTTCCCCGTGTGCGCCGCGACGGCGTGCGCGTTCGGGCCGAGCGACGCCGCCACCGCCTCGAGCGGCTCGATCTTGCGCGACGCGATCACGACCTTGGCGCCATTTTCGACGAACGTGCGCGCGATGGCCTCGCCGATGCCGCGGCTCGCGCCCGTCACGATGGCGACTTTGTCTCGGAGGTGGATGGCGCTCGTCATGCGTGGATCGGGTTCGGCCGGGGATTCGGTGCGCTCTCCGTAGCACGAGTCGCCGCATGGCGCGCGAAAGGTCGAGCCTACGATCGGTGGTAACGCAATGCGTTATGTTTGGCCTTGCGCGACGCCGAGAGGGTCGCTATTTCGCGCCGGCCGACCGGTCCGACGCGCCGTTCGAGCCGATGGAAACGAACGGGCCGATCGACCGGAACCGGTCGTAGCGATCTTGGACGAGCGCTTCGGGCGATTTTCCCGCGAGATCGTCGAGGGCGCTCGAAATGGCGGCGTCGACGAGCCGCGCGGCCCCTTCCGGATCTTGGTGCGCGCCGCCCGCCGGCTCTTCGATGACGCGGTCGACCACGCCGAGCTTGAGGAGCTCGGGCGCCGTGATGCGGAGCTGTTCGGCGGCCCGATCGGCCTTCGCGCCGTCCTTCCAGAGGATCGACGCGCAGCCCTCGGGAGAAATGACGCTGTACGTGCCGTATTCGAGGACGTTGACGCGGTTGCCGACGCCCAACGCGAGTGCGCCGCCGGAGCCGCCCTCGCCGATGATCGTCACCACGACGGGCACCCGCGCGCGCGCCATGGCGGCGAGGCACGCGCCGATGGCTTCGCTCTGGCCGCGCTCTTCGGCGCCGATGCCGGGATAGGCGCCGGCCGTGTCGACGAACGTGAGGATCGGCATGTCGAAACGATCCGCGAGCTCGTAGAGGCGGCACGCCTTGCGGTTGCCTTCGGGGTGGGCCTGGCCGAAGTTGCGCGTCGCCTTTTCTTTCGTCGTGCGGCCCTTCTGGTGCCCGACGACGACGACGCTGCGCCCCCGGTAGCGCGCCACGCCGCCGACGATCGCCGGATCGTCGCCGTAGCGGCGATCGCCGTGGAGCTCGACGAAATCCTCGAACAGGTACCCGACGTAGTCGAGCGTGTACGGGCGGTTCGGGTGGCGGCAGAGCTGGACCTTCTGCCAGGGCGACAGATCCGCGAACAGCTCGCGCGCGAGCTTTCCCGCCTTCTCTTCGAGGCGCCGCAGTTCGGCGGCGAGCTTCTTGTCGTTCTCCGCGAGCGCGCGGAGCTCGCGGACACGCGTGACGAGGTCGACGACGGGCTTTTCGAAGGGCAGGACGTGCGATGCCAAGGCGACACTCGCCTATAACACCGACCGGCGGCTTCTCCAATCCGGCCGCCGCCCGTCCTTGCGAGGAGCCCGATCCGGGGCGATCCTTGCCGCGGCCGCCCGTCCAGCGGCCATTGCGCAAGATCTTACGCTCCTTCGTCGACGCTGCGGACGGTCTCGGCGACGGGCACCTGCGGCGCATAGCCGAGTTCGTCGCGCGCGCGCCGGTCGTCCACCATGCAGACGTAGCGAATGTGGTCGAGCTCGGGGACGGGGAAGGTCGTCAGCCGCAGCGACCAGAGGCGCCGCAGCACGGCCTTGCCGAGGGAGTAGGGGATGGGCAGGCTCGGCTTGTCGAGCAGCCGCACGACGTGCGACAGCGGCAAGGGCTCCGGTCCCGCGATGTTGTAGATGCCGCGCGTCGTCGCCGTCGATCGACGCCCCTTCCCCGAGCGACCGAAGGACGTCGTTCACGAGCGCGTCGACATCCGGCGCAAGAAGCTCAAGATGTGCACCGGGCGGAGGATGACCGTCTCCGTCGACGGGTGCTTCCAGAAGAACCCTTGCGCGAGCATGTCGACCTCGATGAGATCGCGGATCTCGCTGAAGCGCGCGCCACCGAGCAGCGGCGCGTCCTCCGTCAGGAACTGCGCGTTGTCGGGCTGGGGGCCGTAGACGTTCGCGCTCGAGAGCACGACGAGCTTCGGCACCTGGAACTGCGCGACGTACTCGAGCAGCTTCTGGAACCCCGCCACGTTCCACGAGTGGTGCTCCGTCGACGAGGCGCGCGGATCGTGCATCACGCCGAGGTGCACGACGGCTTCGATGGGCTCGGCGCGGAACAGGTCCTTGAGCTTCTTGCGCCGGATGTCGACGCGCTCGTGAACGACGTCCTTCGGTCGCTCGGGGAAGGGGCGTCGATCGACGGCGACGACGCGCCGCTCGCGGTGCAGGACGCGGACGACGTTCTTGCCGAGCCGCCCGCACGCGCCCGTCACGAGGACGGTGCCCAGTCCGCGTGCCGGGGCAGTCGCTCGACGCTCGGCGATCCACGCGCTCGTCGGCGGCTGCGATCGCGGGCCGGAGGTCGACGACGGAAACGAGGACGGATACGACGATGGAGACGACGGCTTGCCGCCTCGACCGGACGGACGCGTCGACGGCAACGACGACGGCGTCCCCGACGGCGCGAGCGAGACCGGTTCGCGATCGTCCGGCGGACCGTTGCGAGGCGTCTCGCTCATCCGAAAAAGACGCTCTTTCTGGCTTTGAGCCCGCGGTGGATCATCGACTGGACCGTCGCCTTCACCGCGAAGACCTTCTCTTCGATGACGGCGTCGTCGTCGTCGGGATCGCCGGTGAAATGCATCGGCTCGCCGAAATGGATGCGGTAACGCGTCGGGAGCGGCAGGGCTCCGAACGGGAGCAAGAGCTGCGGCAGCACGGGGAAGCTCGGCATGCCGAGGAGCTTCGCGAGCGACTCGAAGTTGCCGACGGAGACGTACTGCTCTTCGCCGCCGATGACCGCCACCGGCACGATGGGCGTTCCCGTCTCGATGGCGAGGCGCATGAAGCCGAGCCCGAAATCGACGAGCTTGTAGCGCCGATCGAACGTCTTCGAGATGCCGCGCGCGCCTTCGGGGAACACGAGCAGCGCCTCTTCGCTCTCGAGCAGACGCTTGGCGTTCTCCGGTACGCCGACGACCTGCCCGACGCGCGAGAAGAACATCGACACGAACGGCAGCGTCTGCGTCCACTTCTCGACCATGGCGCGCATGAAGCGCGGCGGCTCGACGTCCATGAAGAGCGAGGCCCCGATGAGCGCGCCGTCGATGGGGATCTGGCCCGAGTGGTTCGAGATGAGCAGCACGCGGCCCTTGGGGATGTTCTCGGCGCCGAAGACCTGCGTGCGGAAATAGTGGCGGTGGAGGAACGCGACCGAGGCGAGCGCGTATTTCGTCCACTGCGGATCGAGGCCGAACGGGTCGACGCCGGTGGTCGTGAGGTTGAGCGGGACGCGCTCGAGCCGCGCCGCGAACTCTTCGCCGAGCTTGCTCGTCATCCAATCGTCGACGCCGCCGGTGACGACGTCCACGAGGCGACGCGCCATCGGAGCGACGGACCGGATTCGAAAGCCCAGGCGAGCGAGCGACCGCGAGGTCGTGGACACGGTCAAGCTATCGCTCGGTCCTCCCGCGGTGGTCAAGCGAATCGGCGAACCTTATGCTGCGGCATCGTGCACTTCCGATTCCCGCCGTCGCTCCGTCCTGGTTCGGTCGTCGCCGTCGTCGCGCCGTCGAGCCCGGCCGAGCCGCGGACCAACCTGCTGCGTGGCCTGTCCTGGCTCGGGCTCCGGTACCGCCTACGGGTCGCGAGCCAGACGATGGCCCGTGACGGCTACCTCGCGGGCTCGGACGCCGTGCGCGCCGAGGCGCTCGCGAAGGTCATGACGGATCCGACCGTCGACGCCATCGTCTGCGCGCGGGGCGGCTACGGCGCGATGCGCGTCCTCGACGACCTGCCGTGGGACGCCTTCGCGCGCGCCCCGAAATGGATCGTGGGCTTCAGCGACGTGACGGCGCTGCACGCCGCGGCGAACGCGCGCGCGATCGCGTCCGTCCACGGACCGAACGTCACGGGGCTGGGCGCGGTCATCACCCCGGCCGAACGGGCGTCGTTCATCGACGCGCTCGAAGCGCGCGCGCCGTCCTCTTGGGAGGGGCTCACGATGCTGCGCGAAGGCCGCGCCGAAGGCCCCGTGGTCGGCGGGAACCTCGCGCTCGTCGAGGCGATGACCGCGGCGCGCCGGTTCGAGGTGCCCGAGGGCGCGATCGTGGTGCTCGAGGACGTGACCGAGCGCCCCTACCGCGTCGATCGCATGCTCACGTCGCTCCGGCTCGGTGGGGCATTCGATCGCGCCTCCGCGATCGTCTTCGGTCAATTCACGGCGTGCGATCCCGGCCCGGACGGCGTGACGCTCGAAGACGTCTTGCGGACGTGGTCGGAGCGCTCGTCCGTCCCCGTGGCGATCGGCGCCCCGTTCGGGCACGGCGCCCCGAACCACGCGTTCGTGCTCGGGCGAACGGCGTCGCTCGAGGACGGGATCCTGCGCTTCCGTTGAGCCACCCGCGGCGCCGCGGACGCGCCGTCAGCGATCGAGCTCGTCCTCGTCTTCTTCGTCCTCGTCGTCGATCTCGGCGAAATCGTCGGCGACGACGACCTCGTCCGGTTCGTCTTCGGAGGGCAACGACTCGATCGACAAATGGCTGCTCGTCATCTCCTCGGCGTCGAGGACGTCCGCGGACGCGAGCTCTTCGACGTCGTGCGCGCTGACGTACTGGAGATCGGCGCTCAGGAGCGCCTCCGGGGACGAATCCAGGTGCGGCAGGAGCGGGTTCCTTCGTTCGAAGGGGACCTCGGTCGCCGTGTTGTCGCCGAGCACCGGGCTGCTCGGGCGCGGACGCGGCGGGTTCGGACGCTGGCTCGGCCGCCCGTCGAGCGTGGCGAACGTGGTCGCGACGTCCGTGTTCGGCAGCGGCGGCGGCATGCTGCCTTGCCGCGCACCGGCGCCGGGGGGGAGGGGAGGCGGCACCGAACGCGGCGGCCGCGACGGCGACACGGCGGGCTCCACGGTTCGGAACTCGTTCGAGAGCTTCGACGGATCGACGACGGCTTCGGCGGTTGCCCCCGTCGCGTCGGCGTCGGCGTCGCCGTCGACTGCCGCCGTTCGCGGCGTGCTCGGCCGCGCGGTCTCCGACGCGGCGAGCGCCGTGCTGTCGGTCTCGGCGGTCGACGTCAAAGGATCGAGCGCGGACGTGGTGTTCGACGGGCTCGTCTCGCCCGTCATCGCGAGCGGAGGCTCGCTGGCGTACGTCGCAGCTCGTTCGGGACGGAGTCGTCGTCCGTCTCGATGAGCGCGCGCCGCGTGGCGCGTGCGTGCGGCGACGCGTCACCGTCGGGGCCATCGATGGCTCCTCGCGCGTCGACTTCGTCGCCCTCCGCGGAGGGGGGCTCGCTCGAAAGATCGGCGCGCGAATCCCCCGCGTCGAGGAGATCGCTCGACGCGAGCGCCAAGGTGGACGGATCGTCGATGGGCGGTTCGGGGCTCTTCGACGGCGTCTTCGTGGGCGCCGCGGGAGCCGCCGCGGGCATCGGCTTGACCGACGCCCGCTCGGGACGGAACGACGGATTTTCGCTGATGAGCTTCGGAGGCGCGTAGCGCTCGAGGGGCTCGCCCTCGGGCGCCTTGAGCGCGCCTTCGCCGCTCTTCGCGCGCTCGAGCCCCTCGGTCGCCTCGGGATCGCCGTTCTTCAGGCGGAGCACGCGTCGCCACGCGTCGGCGGTCTCCCGCGGATCTTTGAGCTGCTCCTCCCAGATGCGCGCGATGCGACGCGCGAGATCGGCGCGCGCGTTCAGATCTTTCCCTCGCAGGATCTGATCTTCGTAGAGCTGGGCGAGCGTCTTGTAGTCCGACAGACCCATCAAGAGCGCCGCGAGCTCGTCGATCACGGCCTGATCGTTCGGCGACAGGTCGTGGAGCTTCTTGAGATCCGCCGCGGCGCCCGCGCGATCCGACAGGTGCTCGACGCGGAGCTTCGCGCGCCGCGCGAGGAGCTGCCGGACGAGGGGGCCGTCGAAGACCTCGCCGAGCGCGTGCGTCAGCGAGCTTTCGGCCCGCTTCGGCTCGCCGCTCTCGGCGCCCAACGTCTCGATCTGATCGAGCGTCTCGGGATCGACGTGCGCGACGAGCGCGTCCCCGAACCACGCGAAGGCCTGATCGAGATCGCCGAGCTCCTTGTGCGCGAGGATCGCGGCGCGGCGCAGGAGGCCCGCGCGCGTACGCCCGCCGTCGCGCGCGCCGTGTCCGCCGGCCGCGAGCCCTTGGCAGAGCGCGCGCCGCAGCCGATCGCCGCCGCTCTGCTTGTCTCCCTCGCGGGCGCTCTCCTCGAGCACGGCCAG
>JBGAHN010000195.1:0-10172 GCA_044226145.1 Labilithrix sp.
TCTTCCTCGCCTTGCGTCGCGCGATGTGGAGCGTGCGCTCTTCCTCCGAAACGAGCCGGTGCAAGCGGCTCACGTAGCTTCGCTCTTGCGCCACGCGCTCGCGTTCGAGATCGGCGTCGAGCGCGCCGAGCGTCCCGGAGAAGAGGCGGCAGCCCGCTTCGCTCGCGACGAAGAAATGGCGAAAATCTTCGAGGATCCGGCGATCGTGGGACGCGACGACGAGGGCCCCGCGGAAGGAGCCGAGCCAACCGCGGAGCCACGCGACGCCCTCTTCGTCGAGATCTTCGGTGGGTTCGTCGAGGAGCAGGATCTCGGCGCCCGACGTGCGCGCGGCCTCGAGCGCACGCCTGCGTCGCCGTCCATGGCTCGCTTCGCCGGGCGGGAGCGTTTGTGGAACGAAGTACGGCTTGCTTCGGGCACGGACGTGCACGTCGTCCGCCTCCGCGAGGGCCGCGAGCAGCGTCGACTTCCCCACCCCGTTGCGTCCGACGAGCGCCACGTGTTCGCGATCGAGGCGGAGGGACAATCCGTCGAACAACGGACGACCTCCCGGCGTTGCGAGCGAAAGCTCACGGAGCTCGAGGAGAGATCTCACGAGATCCTCCCCTCGCGCCGCGTCGCCCGATGGCCTCGGGTCATCGCCCGAAGGCTCCGAATCACCCCCGTGGGACCGCGCAGTCGGAACTGCACGCCCCCGTCCACCGCGATGCTCTCGAGCACCCGGCATTTGCCGTACACGAGCGCGAGGGCCTCTTTCGCCGCGTAAGGCACGAACGTGGTGAGGGCCTCGTCTTCCCGATGGATCGCCTCGAGCAGCGCGCGCTCCAGGGTCGCGACGGCCGCGGCGTCGTGGCTGCTCGTCGCGAGCGAGGGATGTCCCGCGCTCCACGCCGTCAACCCGTCGAGGACCGTCTCCACCGACGACGGATCGAGCCGGTCGATCTTGTTGAACACGAAAAAGCGAGGAACGTCTCCCGCGCCGATCTTCGTGACGAGGTCGAGGGTCGTCCGTAGGTGGAGCTCCCGCTCGTCGTCCGAGGCATCGACCACGACGACGAGGAGCGACGCTTCGCGGATCTCCGACAGCGTCGATTCGAAGCTCGCGAGCAGGCGCTCGGGCAACCGGCGCACGAAGCCGACCGTGTCGCTGATCAGCGCGTCGCCGCCGTGGCGGGTGAGGCAGCGCGACGTCGTGTCGAGCGTCTCGAACGGCATGTCGCGCGCGGAGAGCCCCGCGGACGTCAGCGCGTTCATGAGGGACGTCTTACCGGCGTTCGTGTACCCCACGAGGGCCATCCGCTTGCAGTCGTCCCGTTCGCGGCGCTGCGTCTCGCCCGACGTTTCGATCTTGCGGAGCGCCTTCTTCAGCTCGTCGAGCCGGCGATCGATCTTCCGCGCCATGAGCTCGGACATCGTCTCGCCAGGCCCGCGCGCGTAGCGATGACCGCCCATTTGCTGATCCATGTCGAGTCCGACGCCTCGGATGCGAGGACGTAAGAACTCGAGCCGAGCGACCTCGACTTGGATGCGCGCCCGCCGCGTCCTCGCGTGCCTACGAAAGACGTTGAGGATGACGGCCTCGCGATCGCACACCGGAAGGCCGGTGACGTCCTCGAGGTTGCGGGTCTGCGAAGGCGTGAGCTCCGCGTCGACGACGAGCATCGTCGCGCCGCGCTCGCGGGCCCGCGCGGCGATTTCCTGGGCCGCCCCTTTGCCGAGGAGGGTCCGCGGATTCGGGCTCGCGAGATGGCAGATCTCCTGCCCGACGAGGCGATCGTCTTGGCTCTCGACGAGGCGGACGATCTCCGTCAATTGCGCCGAGCGCGCGCGCGGATCCCGTTCGGATCCCACGGAGACGACGTAGCTCGCGTTCTCCGTCGTGGCGCGGAGGACGTTCGCCTCCGCGGACGTGACGATGTCTTCGAAGCGCCCATCATCCGCGAGGGGCACCTCTTCATGCTCGGAAATAGGCTTCGAGCGAAACCAAACCATGTTCGACTCCCATGCACGACGTTCGTGGTCAACGAGCCCATGCGGTCGCGAGCGGGGACGTCGAGACGACGCACCGGCCAGCTTCGGCGACCGCTTGGGGGGACTTAGACGAACGCGTGAATCGACATCGAACGACGACAGCTTAGCTCCCGATCGGCGAACGTCAAGGTAAGCTCGCCGCGCTTGAGCGTGACTCGACCCACTCGGCATTGGCTCGTTCCCGTCGCGGAGATCCTCACCGTCGGGCTGCCCTTCTGCGTGTTCAAGGTGCTGACGGGCCTCGTCCTCCTGCGCGTGCCGGCGCTCGTCCCCCTCGGCTACGCGCTGATGGGGCTCGGCGCCATCGACACCGTCTTCAACGTCGTCAACCTCGGCTCGCTCGCCCTTCGCCGGTGCCACGCGACCGACGTCTGCCTCACCGATTTCCTGCTCCGTCGGCTCCGCCGGACGAAGGCTTACGAAGATCTCGGCAGCGCGGTCGACGTCTTCCTTTCCTTCGCGCTCGTCGCCGTCGTCGTCGGTCTCGGGCTTCTTTTGTGGATGCCGGGCTGGGCGCTGTCGACGTGGAACGTCGCCGTCGTGCTCAACGTCCTCGGCGCGGGGATCGGCCGACTGCTCGCGGCGCTCGGACGCCGCAACGAGGAATGCGCATGAGCGACGCTCTCACGGCGGGAACCGTTCGGCTGATCGGCCACGGCGGCGACGCGATCGAAGGCTACCTCGCGCGACCGAGCGATGGACGACGGCGTGGAGGGATCGTGGTCCTTCACCACATGCCCGGCTACGACAAGCCCACGAAAGAGATCGTGCGCCGGTTCGCGAGCGAAGGCTTCGACGCCCTGTGCCCGAACCTCCATCACCGCGACGCGCCGGGCGCGAGCCCCGAAGAGGCGGCGGCCGCATCCCGCGCCGCCGGTGGCGTGCCCGACGACCGGCTCATCGGCGACGTCGAAGGCGCCGTGCGCACCCTGAAGGCGCTGGATGACGCGAACGGCAAGGTGGGCGTCATCGGCTATTGCTCGGGCGGACGCCAAGCGTTGCTCGCGGCCTGCGCGCTCACGCTCGACGCCGCCGTGGATGTCTACGGCGCGTTCGTCGTGAACGACCCACCCGCGAGCCTGGGCCTGAAGACGAAGCCCATCCTCGACCGCGTGTCCACGCTCTCGTGCCCGCTGCTCGGGCTCTTCGGCGCCGAAGACGCGAACCCCTCACCCGACGAGACGCGCAAGCTCGCCGCGGAGCTCGATCGCTTCGGCAAGTCGTACGAATTTCACACCTTCGAGAACGCCGGGCACGCGTTCTTCGCTGTGAATCGCCCCAACTACCGCCCCGCCGCCGCGATGGAGGGTTGGGAGCGGATCCTCCGCTTCTTCGCCGCGCATCTGGGGTGAGTGCGCGTCTTCGGAGGGAAGGCGCGAGCGGCGTCCCGCAGATCGTCGTTCATCCGTCGACACGTCCGCTTCGCAGCGTCGTCACGCGATCGGCCAGGTCCGCGAGGATGGCGGCTTCGTGCGTGACGATCACCATCGTCGTCCCGTCGCGCGCGAGATCGCGCAGGACCGCGACGACGTCGCGCTTGCGCTCGGGATCGAGGGCGCTCGTCGGCTCGTCGAGCAAGAGCGCTTCGGGCTGCATCGCGAGCGCGCGGGCGATCGCGACGCGCTGCTGTTCGCCGCCCGAGAGCTCGTGGGGGAACGCGTCGCGGCGATGCGAGAGGCCGACGCGTTCGAGCAGCCGGCACGCTTGCTCGCGAGCTTCGTCGGTGGGCACGTTGCGCACGTGGACGGGCGCTTCCATGACGTTGCCGAGGGCGGTGCGGTGCGCGAACAGCCCGAAGTGCTGGAACACCATGCCGACGCTCCGACGGACGGCGCGGAGGAGCTCGTCGTCGCGTTTCGAACGGGCTCGCGGCGGTGGCCCAATCGTGCGATCGCCGACGACGATCCGTCCTTCGTCGAACCGCTCGAGGCCGTTGATGCAGCGGAGGAGCGTGGATTTCCCGCCCCCCGAAGGCCCCGTGACGAGCGAGACCTTCCCCCGCTCGAACGTCGTCGTCACGCCGTCGAGCACGACGCGTCCTTCGAACGTCTTCCGAACCCCTTCGACGCGGATCACGCGGCCTCTCCTTTCGCCGCGGAGCGTCCCTCGAGCGCGCGTTCGAGCCTGCGGGCGAGGCGCCCGAGCGGGTAGCTCATCGCGAAATACAGCGCCGCGCAGAGGAGCCCCGGCCCGAGCCACGATCGCACGTCGACGGCCGTGATGGTCATTTGCTTGGTGAGCTCGACGACCGTGATCACGCTGACGAGGGAGCTGTCCTTGAGGAGCGCGATGAAGTCGTTCGTGACGTTCGGGATCGAAAAGCGCAGCGCCTGCGGGAGCACCACGCGACGTACCGCGAGACGCGTCGACATCCCGAGCGCCCAGGCCGCTTCGAGCTGGGGCTTCGGAACGGCCTGAATGCCCGCGCGGAACACCTCCGCTTCGTACGCCGCGTAGTTCATGCCGAGCCCGAGGATGGCCGCCGGCAGCGCACCGAGACGCACGACCGGCGCGAGTCCGTAGTAGAGGAGATAGAGCTGCAAGAGCACGGGCGTGCCCCGGTAGATCTCGACGTAGACCGACGCCGCTCGCGCGACCCAAGGTCCGCCGTACCTCCGCGCGAGAGCGAGCAAGACGCCGAACGGCGTCGCGATCGCCATGGCCAAGATCGAGACGAGCAGCGTGACGCCCGCGCCTCGGAGAAAGAGGAGCACGTGCGGACGATCGAACGTCGCCGAAGCGGTCGGCGGGGAGTTCGGAGGATCGAGCGGGGGATCGGGCGCGGGCGCCGCCGAGAGCTTTGCTTGGCGCTCGTTCCAAAGGCCGTACTTCCCGAGGATGGTCCGGAGCTCGCCACGCGCTTCGACCGTCGCGAGCGCATCGCTCAAGGCGCGTTCGAGCTCGGGCTCGGACGGGCGGACGGCCATCGCGTAGTACCCGTCGCGGAGATCGCCGGCGACGCGGAGCTCGGGCTTCGATGCGCCGTAGCGCGACGCGATGACGTCGTCGAGCAGCACGGCGTCGGTTCTCCCGTTCACCAGATCGGCGTACGGCTCTTCGACGCCCTCGTAGAGGACGGTCTCCGCTCCCGTGCCGCGCAGCATCTCGAAGGCGAGGCTGCTCGCGAGCGTTCCGACGCGCTTGCCTTCGAGCGCGCCCAAGGTCGGCGCGATCCGGGGCGCGTCGGCACGAACCATGAGCCGTTCGGCGAAGACGTAGTACGGTCGCGAGAACCGCACCCGGCCTCGCCGCGCCTCGGTGATCTCGAGGCCGTTGACGGCGACGTCGAACGCGCCGCGCTCGAGCGAGGGCACGAGGTTCGACCAATCGTTCTGGACGAACTCGGCGCGAACTCCGAGCTCGCGCGCCACGGCGTCGACGACGTCGACCTCGAAGCCGACGAGCCGGCTCGGCTCTCGCGGATCTTCGAAGACGTAGGGCTCTCCACCCTGCCGATCGCCGCCCCAACGCAGCACGCCGGCGGTTCGGACGCGGCCGAGCGCGTCCGTCGCCGCCGCGGCGCGCCTCTCCAAACACGACACGACGACGCTGAGGACGATCGCGCCGATCGCGCGGACGATCCAAGCCCGCCGTCCAATCACGGCGCGCATTCTACGGGAGAACGCTCCGTGGCGTGGCACGCTCGGATCTGTGTGCCTCGGTAGCGTGCCAACGTGTGCCAAAGAGAGCGCGCAAATGGCAATTTAATTAAACAATTTTATAAACTTATTAACTTCAACAAAGTGGCACACACATTGCTCACGTCACGCGCCATGAGCCAACTTCGACGATTCCCTCATCGGCCCTTCCTCAAAACCACGTTCGTGACCGCCGCGTGGATCACGACCATGATCGGCGCGACCAGCGACGCGCGCGCCGACGCCATTACCCCCGACGTCTACGCGTGCAGCCCCAACTCGACGTCGCCCGACAGCCAGCCAGCGGAGATCGGTACGCCGTGCGTTGCCACGGACGAAGGCAACAACAAGTTGTTCGATGGAACGTGCCGCGCCTCGAAGTGCACCGAGAAGGACTACACGAACTGGGACCGCGACGCCGAAGCGATGCCTCCCACGAAGGAAGTCGACTGCCTTCGGTGCGTTTCGGACGACAAAGCCGACGACGCCGACGCGTCGACGCACACCGGTGACGCCGCCAAGACCGCCGGCGACGGGACCGACGACACACGGTCGAAGGACACGAACGCGTCGGCGTCGAAGCCGAACGGCAGCGACGACGGCGGGTGCAGCGTCGGTCGTTCGGGATCGTCGATCGGACCTTGGGCCCTGGCCTTCGGTGTCGCGCTCCTGGCGACGAAGAAGCGCCGTCGCGACGCTTCGAACCGCACCTGAGGCTCGCCATGACCACGAAGACGACGCCCCACTTCGCCCCCGTCTCTCGCCGCGACCGTGCGCACGGAAGCGGGGTGGACGTCGTCTCCGTGCTGGTCGCGCCGCTCGACGCCGTGCGCTCGGCGCTCCTCCGCGCGCTGGGTCGGAGCGGTCGCACGCTCCTCTCCGACCGCGCCCTTCGAATCGCGCTCTACGGCGTGGTCGGCATCGTCTCGGCGCTCCTCACGACGTGCTTTGCGCCCGTGTGGGCGTTCGCGCTGGGGCCCGTGCTCCTCGGCGTTCCGCATCTCGTCGCGGACGTACGCTACCTCGTCGTGCGCCCGGGGTTCTTGCGTCGACCGTGGCTCCTCCTCGCCGTCGGTACGCCGCTCGCCGCGTCGGTATTTTTTCCGTCGACCGCCATCGGACTCGCCGCGGGCCTCGGCGCCGTCGCGTGCGCCCGTACCTCCCTCGCCCGTCGCTTCGTGGCAGGCGCGGCGTGGGCCGGCGTCGTCTTCCTCTCCGCGCGATTTCCGGCGATCTCGACCCTCGCGCTCGTGCACGCGCACAACGTCCTCGCCGTGCTCCTCTTCCTCGTCGCGTTCGCCACACCTCGACGCCTCTGGACCTCGGTTCTACCGGCGATCGTTTTCGTCGCGGCGATCGCCGCCTTCCTTCTCGGCGCGCTCGACCCTTGGCTCTTTCGCCACGCCGCCCTCGCCGACGGCCCCCGCACGGGCCTGACCGCGTCACGCATCGTCGCGAGCCTCGCCCCGCTCTCCGATCCCGTCCTCTCCTTGCGCCTCGCGTTCCTCTTCGTCTTCGCGCAAGGCGTCCACTACGTGTACTGGCTGCGGCTCGTGCCCGAGGCTGCCCGCGATCGCCCCGGCCTTCGCTCGTTCCGGTCGAGTCTCCGTGCGCTCCGCGCGGATCTCGGGGCGCCGGTGCTCGTCCTCGCCGCGCTCGCGATGGCCGCTTTGGGGCTCCGCGCGCTCACGTCGCTCGAAGGCGCCCGCCTCGTCTACCTACGGCTCGCGTCCCCTCACGCCTACCTCGAGATCGCGTTCCTCCTGCTATGGCTTCTCGAGCGTGAAGGAGCTCCTTCGCCAACGAAGACCCTCGAGCGAGCCTCTCGCGTCCCTGCCCGCACCTGACGTCTCCACCAGAAGAGCCCGCAACGATGTGGACCTCGGCCTATCTCCTCGCGTGGTTTCGCGCGTTCGCGTTCACGCAAATCGTGGAGGCGCCGCTCTACCGCCGCGCCCTCGGCATCTCGTGGATGAAGGCCCTGGCTCCGAGCGCGATCACGCACCCGCTCGTCTGGTTCTTCTTCCCGCACCTCTTGAGGTACCGACTGCACCTTTCGTACACGTCGTACGTCGTCGTGGTCGAAATGTTCGCGTGGCTCGCCGAAGCTCTCTTCCTCGCGCTCGCGGCGCGCATCCCGGGCCGACGCGCCGTCGTCGTGTCACTCGCCGTGAACGCCGCGAGCTTCTCGCTCGGTCTCCTGAGCCACGCGTTGTTCGGCGTCCCCTGACGAGGCGGCGCAGCCCTCCCCGATGCGACGGCGCCGTGCGCTCGCTCAGGACTCCGCCGTGGATGCTCGGGGCGAAGGTTCGACGGGCGTGCTCTCGACGTCCTGGGACGCCGGCTTCGCGCGGGCGACGAACAATCCGCGGAACGACGCGCGGTACGCCCACGCGAGGTACACCTCCAGCACCAGCACGCCGAGCGCGATGGCGATCCCGCTCGGCGCGAGGACGGCGTGGAACGCGACGATGTTCACGACGATCGACGCGAGCAGCGTCAACGCGAGCGGGACGAAACGGTTCGCCAAGAGCAGCGCGCCGGACACCACTTCGACGCCCTTGATCAGCGGAAACATGTAGCCGGTGCCCATGAGGGCTCCCGCGAACGCCATCGCGGCCGGAGGAGGCGGCTCCTTCGGCGGAGGGATGAACTGGAAAAAGCCGTTCAGCCCGAACACGAAGAAGATCAGCCCGAGGAGTACGCGCGCGGCCGTGGGTACGTGACGAGACAACGACGCCATGATCTCTCCCTCCCGAACCAACCGGACGACTGCGTCGGTTCGATGATTCGGGATCCATCGATGCGCGAAAGTGCGCAACCGTTGCGCGCGCGGCGAATTTCCACACCGGCCGGGCCGCCATCCCGTCGGTACGCCACGTGAATGGCGCTCCGGCGCTCGCGCTTTGGCGCCGCCGTCATGCCATCGCGAGCTCTTCGAACATCGCTCCCGCACGTCGAGGTTTTCCATGAGCTCTCCCGTTCGATCCATGCGCGCGGCACGCCGCCGCTTCCCGCTCCTCGCCTGCGGCGTCGGCGCGGCGTTCGCCTGCGGCCTGTCGTCCGACGCGCCCGCCAAACCGCCGGTGACCAGCTATTTGCCGGTGATCGAAGACGATTTCGCGACCGTGATGAAGCGGACGAAGGACGAGAAGGCCGCCGTCGAAAAGCGTCACGCGGATCTGCTCGCCCTGCGCTACGACCTCGGGCAACGCGCCATCCCGGGCGTGACGATGGCGCGCGGCAAGGCCGTGCAAGCCGGCGTTCGCGCGAAGCTCAAATCGGGCACGTCATGGGACGATCTCGCGAGGACCGCTCCGGAGGAGATCCGCGCGAAGGGCACGTTCCCGGACGGGTTTTTCCCGCTGCCGCACCCAAAGCACCAAGAAGGCGGCATGGTGTTCCCGCGCTTCCACATCGACGAGATCAAGCGGCAAGAGGCGCGCGATCTGACGCGATTCGACGTCGATTTCGATTTGCCCGACCACTTCTTGCCGGAGTTCCCGGCGCCCATCTACCTGACGACGCGCCCCGATTTGGGGGACGTTTCCCAAGGCAAACTCGTCACGATCGACAATTACTACTCACTCTTCAACGGCATCCTCAACCCGAAGCAGATCGAAGGGCTGCGGCTCTTGGTGACACCGTTTCCGCAGCAGCAGTTCAATCAAACGGGCGATCGACGTTCGGAGCGGCCGAGCCGAGGCGTCACGTGCTTCGACTGCCACGCGAACGGGCACACGAACGGGGCGACGCACCTCGTGGGAGACATCCGGCCGCAGGAGTTCCGCCACCGCATCGACACGCCGTCGCTCCGCGGGGTCAACATCCAGCGGCTCTTCGGCTCGCAACGCGCGCTCAAGACCGTGGAGGACTTCACCGAGTTCGAGCAGCGCGCGGCGTACTTCGACGGCGATCCGGTCATCGCGACCAAGAAGGGCGTCAACGTCCTCGAACGAGGCAGCCAAGTGCAGATGATGGCGGAGTTCCAGGAGCTGCTCGACTTCCCGCCGGCGCCGAAGCTCGGCGTCGACGGCAAGCTCGATCCGCGCAAGGCGACCGACGCCGAAAAGCGCGGGCAAGAGGTGTTCTTCGGCAAGGCGACGTGCGGCACGTGCCATCCGGCGCCGTACTACACGGATTTGACGATGCACAACCTGCGGGTCGAGAGGTTCTACGAGCCGAAGGAGATCAACGGGCGGATGGCGAGCGCCGACGGTCCCATCAAGACCTTCCCGCTCCGTGGCATCAAGGACTCGCCGCCGTACTTGCACGACGGGCGGCTGCTCACGCTCGAAGACACGATCGAGTTCTTCAACCTCGTGCTCGAGACGAAGCTCACCGCCGAAGAGAAGAAAGATCTGCTCGCGTTCCTCCTGGCGCTTTGAGCTCGGGAGCGGGAGGGGCTTCCCCAACGACTCCGAGATCGTCGCCGATGGACGTCGTGGGCGGACGACCGTACCATCCGCTGCAACATGACCTTCGAGGCCAACCGCGACATCA
>JBGAHN010000196.1:0-10155 GCA_044226145.1 Labilithrix sp.
GTGACGTGCCTTGACGTCCCTTGACGTGCCGGGCTCGGCGGGGGAGAGGAAGTCATGCGACGCATTCTCGTGACCGGGGCGAACAAGGGAATCGGGTTGGCGATCGTCGAGGCGATCCTCCGCGAGCACGACGACACCGTCGTTTTCCTCGGCTCGCGGGACGCGCACCGGGGAGAGGTCGCGAAGGCGAGGTTCGTCCAAGCCCATCCCACGTGGGCGTCGCGCATCGACGTCGTGGCGATCGACGTCGGCGACGACGCTTCGGTCCTCGCGGCCGCGAAGGACGTCGCCGAGCGCCTCGGTCCCGACAAACTCTACGGCCTCGTGAACAACGCCGGCATCAGCGGCGCGGGGGCGAGCCTCGCCGACGTCTTCGCCGTCAACACGCTGGGCATCCATCGCGTGTGCGAGGCGTTCTTGCCGCTCCTCGACGCGACGTCCGGGAGGATCGTGAACGTGACGTCCGCCTCCGGCCCGTCGTTCGTCGCGACGTGCAGCCCGGAGATGCAGCGCTTCTTCCTCGACGCCTCCGTCACCTGGCCGCGCCTCCGCGCCTTCCTCGACGCGTGCATCGCGATGGACGGCGACGCCTCGGCCTTCGCCGCGAAGGGCCTCGGCGACGGCTCGGCCTACGGGCTCTCGAAGGCCTGCGCGAACACGTACACGCTCCTCCTCGCGCGCGAGCACCCGTCGCTCCGCATCAACGCGTGCACGCCGGGCTTCATCGAGACGGACATGACCCGCGGCTACGCGACGTCGCAGAACAAGCCCCCTTCGGAGCTCGGCATGAAGCCTCCGTCCGAGGGCGCGAAGGCGCCGACGTTCCTCCTCTTCGGCGAGCTGGAGGGCAACGGGCGCTACTACGGCAGCGACGCCAAGCGCAGCCCGCTCGATCGCTACCGAGCGCCGGGTTCGGCGCCGTACATCGGAGACTGAGGCGGACCGCCCGTGGCGACTTGCGCGTTCGTTATAATGGACGTACATCCATTATTATGACAAACGGAGACGGCGCGCGGTTCGTGGCGGGCAGGCGTGGCGGGAAAGCCGGGGCTCGGTCGTGAAGACCATCCGCATCCTGGTCGTCGGAGGAATGACGCGGCTCGAGCCGTACTACCGTGACGCGCCCGACGGCGTGCTCATCGACGTCGTCTCGGTGGACTGTTCGTCGCTCGAGGAGCGCGCCGAAGCCGCCGACGCCTTGGTCCTCGTCGTGGGCGCCGTCTCGCACGCCGCGGCCGCGAAGGTGCGTCACGTCGCTCGTCGAAGGGGCACGCCGCTCGCCGCCGCGACCGGTCCGAGCGTCTCCCGCGTGCGCGCATCCATCGCCGAGGCCTTCACCATCGCCAAGGGCGCGACGCGGCTGCTCGCCTGAAGGGGCGGTGTCGGCCCGCGGGACGCGCGGACATCGGAGTGGCGCCGTAGTAGGGTGCCCGCGATGCCCTCGCCGAACGCCGCCCATCGCGTGTGGATCCTTCCGCTCATCGTCGTCGTGGGATGCGGCGCGCCGAAGCCCTCGGAGCCCGCCGCGCCGAAGTCCGTCGACGTCGTCGTCCCGTCGTCCGTCGACGCATCGGCGCCGTCGAGCGAGGCGCCCAGCTCCGAAGCTCCCGCCGACGCCTCGGCGTCCACCGAAGCCGCGCCGTCCCCGCGCGAGGCCGAACCCCTCGAGCGGACCGCCCCGCGTCACCGATCGAAGCGGCTCGACGAAGCCCCGCGCCCCTCGAAGATCGCGGCCGGCGACTACGTTTGCCGCATCGATGCAGGATACAAGTTGCGGCCGTGCTCGGTGACGGTCGACGAGCGCGGGTTCACGTGGCTCGAGATCCCGTCGGGCCTGATCCCCGTGAAGGGCGTCCTCTCTGACGAGGGGAACGCCGTCGTCTTCGATGGCGCGCCGACCGAAGAGAGGCCGTTCGGCTGCTTCTCGTGCCAGGAGCGATGCACGAAGGAGCCCGGCACCTGCATGTGCCAGGAGCTGCTTCCCGACGCGAGTCGCGAGTGCCTCGCGCGACCGGTCGTCGTGCGCCTGACGAAGAAGGGGCAGGGGTACACGGGGTGGCTCGACTACGTGACGTACTTCAACCGCTACGAAGGTACGGGTGACGAGCGCCACGTCGCGGGGTGGGATCCGCAACGGAATCGGTTCCTCTTCGAGATCCAACCCGCCAAACCATGACGACGTACGCGGCTTCCCACGCCGTCGCGCTCGCGGCGATCGTGGTCTGGCTCGTGACGGCCTCGCGGAACGTGCGCGAACGGCGCACGCCGCAGAGCACGTTCGCGTGGCTGCTCGCCTTCGCCCTCGTCCCGTTCGTCGCGCTCCCACTCTATCTGGCGTTCGGCAGCCGCAAATTCCCGCGGCGCGCGAAGGGACGGCAGCTCGACGTCCCGCCCATCCGCGCCGGCCACTCGTTCGAGCTCCTGACGACCGGTGAATCGGCGTTCGCGCGGCTCATGGATCTCCTCCGCGGCGCCGAGCGTTCGGTCGACCTGACGGTGTTCATCCTCGGCGACGACGCGACCGGCCGCGCCGTGATCGAGGCCCTCTGCGACTGCGCGAAGCGAGGAGTCGACGTGCGCGTCATCCTCGACGCCATCGGTTCGATCCGAAGCCACCGACGAGCCGCGCGCGCGCTCCGTGCCGTCGGCGCCGAGGTGCGTGTGTTCATGCCGCTCCAGCACTCCCCCGTTCGGGGTCGGACGAACCTGCGCAGTCACCGGAAGATCGTCGTCGTGGACGGGAGCACGGTCTTCGCCGGCGGAATGAACTTCGCGCGCGAGTACATGGGCCCTCCGCCGATCTCCGGAGATCCGCCGCGCTGGCGCGACGTGGTCGCGGTCGTGAGGGGACCGGCGGTGGCCGACGCGGCGGCGTTGTTCGAATCGGATTGGGCGTTCTGCGGCGGAGCGCGGAGGTCCCGTCGCGACGACGATCGCGACGACCGCGCCCTCGCATCGGCGACGTTCGGCGAGGCGCGCGTGCGCTTCGTGCCGAGCGGCCCGGACATGACGACCGACACGATGTACGACATCTTCTTGAACGGCATCTTCGAGGCGCGCGAACGCGTCGCGATCGTGACGCCGTACTACGTCCCCGACGATGCCCTGCAACACGCGCTCGTGCTCGCCTCGCGTCGCGGCGTGAAGACCGAGCTCGTGCTCCCGGCGTGGTCGAACCACCGCGTCGCCGACGCCGCCCGTCGCGCGTTCGTGCGCGAGCTCCTCGCGAACGGCGTCGTGGTCCACTACTACACGCGCGGCATGGTCCACGCGAAGGCGATGGTGATCGACGACGCGTTCGCCTACGTGGGCTCGCCGAACTTCGACATGCGGAGCTTGTTCCTCAACTACGAAGACGCCCTCTGCGCGCATTCGCCCGAGGCCATCGCGGCGATCCGCGGGTTCGTCGACGGCCTCATCGCCGAGTGCGCGGCCGAGCCGCCCGTCTTTCCGGAGCGCCCCGTGCTCGAGCAGCTCGCGCTCCTTTTGGCACCTGAGCTATGAGTCGGCTCGAACCGACGGGTGCGATCGTGTACCTTCGATCCCGATCCTGGAGCCGCCGATGACCGATTTCCCGACCGACATCTACACGGAGCCCGCCGCCGACGTCGACACGTTGCGGAACCTCGGGCCCCTCACGGGCATGGCCGGCATCTGGACGAGCGCGACCGGCGTCGATCTTCACCCCGCCGCCGAGGGACCGGAGCGCCAGGCCTACATCGAGCGCTACGAGCTCCAGCCGATCGACCCGCAGACGAACGGCCCGCAGCTCCTCTACGGACTTCGCTACCACACGCACATCGTCAAACCCGATTCGGTGGAGATGTTCCACGATCAGGTGGGCTATTGGCTTTGGGAGCCGGCGACCGGCACGATCTTTCACACGCTCGCGATCCCGCGCGCGCAGGTCGCGATGGCGGTCGGTCACGCCGCTCCGGATGCGAAGACGTTCCAGCTCGAAGCCGTGCGCGGCTCGGAGACGAACGGCATCGTGTCGAACCCGTTCCTCGAGCACGCGTTCAAGACCGTCCAGTGGACCATCGAGGTGACGATCCACCCCGACGGCACGTGGTCGTACGCGCAAGACACGGTGCTGATCATCCCCCAGGCCGACGCGCCGTTCCATCACACCGACCGCAACGTGCTGACGAAGATCGGCGAACCCACGCCGAACCCGCTGGCGTTGGCGGCGATGCGCGCGCAGGCTCGTTGAGTCGCGAGGGCCGGTCTCTCGGCGCTCACGTCTCCGGTGGCCCCGCGGCCGGATAGACGACGCTCCCGTCGTCTCGGACGACGGCGCCGGGGGTCAGGGTGGCCGCGTCCAAGCGACCTTTTCCCATGACGTGGAACACGGTCTCGCCGCGGGCGAGGAGGTGGTCGGCGACGATGCGTCGATGACAGCGCCACCAAACGGCCTCCGAGCACATGATCGCGCAGCGCCGCTCGCGCCCCACGTCGATCAAATGCGCGAGGCCTTCACGAAACGCATCGGTCAACGCGTAGTCCGCATAGTTGTGGAAGCTGTCGTTCGTCCAAAACCCGTTGACGTCCGGCGGCAGCGACTTGGATTTGCCACGTAGTCCGCCGAGCGCCGCGATGCGCTCGTACGAAAGGCCGACGGCCTCCAGATCGATGGGCAGCGTGTCTTCGTTGAACTGCGGATTGGCGCGCGACCTGGGAACCGTTCGGACGTCGACGACGCGATCGACGGGCGGTCCGCCCAATAGCTCGACGAACTCTTCGAGGCTCCGGTTCGAATGCCCGATCGTGAAAAAAGGAAGCTTCACGCGCCGCCTTTTGACCGTAGGAGGGTGAGCGCGCGTCCCTTGTGCGCGGCGACGTGGTCGGTCTTGTCGCTCTTGATTTCGTATTGAGGATCGTCTTCCGATGCGTGGTGGGTGTGGCCTTTGTAGTCGAAGTCGCGGGTGTGGACGGCGATGATGATTCCCGACACCCGACCGGCTTCGGAATTCCAACTTACGTGGTCACCGATTTCGAATTTCTTGGCCATGGCATGGATTCCCCTTTTCGCGAAGAGACGTCCCGTCGCGCTACGCACGTGTTCGGCGCCCGCGTCACGGTTTTCGGGCCGCCCGGCACCCTCGAGGCTCGTCGGCCATTTTCCACCCGCCGCCGCGTTGCCGCTCGCGGTACTCCTCACGCAGCTCGCTCCGGGCATCCGCTCGGAGCAAATCGCACGGATCGAACCAGTGAGGGGTGATCGCGTGTCCGAGGATGGGCGGAAGGTCGCCGGAGAAGTCCGCGACGTGAGGGCAGCGCCAATGCCAGAGCGCCCAGCGATCGGGGACGCTCTCGAAAGCGAGCACCTCCTTCACGCCGCCGTTGCAGTTCGTGGCCACGACGAAAACGCCGTCGGGGACGCGCACGACGACGTCGTGGTGGAATTCTCCCTGCGTCCAATGGTCGACGAGCTCGTACCGTCCGTGACGCGCGCGTAGTGTCTCGAGGAAGGCTCCGAGGACGAGGGCATCGGCAAGCTCTTGGAGGTGGTGTTGCATCACCCTCCGAGTGTAGCGCGTCGCCGACGGGACGCATGGCGCGGGCGGGGAGCGCTCTCCTTCGGGAACACCGCGGAGCCGTTCGAGAGGTGCGCGAGCCACGAGGGATGCGCGCCCCGCCGATCCGTCGACCGCGCTCCCCGGACATTTACGTAAACCTCGGCGTCCTTGTCGTCGGGTACCCTGGATGTTCCCCTGATCGTCTGACGCGCCGCGCGCGGCGCACCACGAATCCATGCACTACCCTCCGCAAGGTCCTGGCTACGGTCCTCCCCATCACCCTCCCGGATATGGCCCCGGCGGATACGGAGGACCGCAAGGTCCCTACGGTCCTTACGGCGGCGGACCACCGCCTCGAAAATCGGGAACGAACGGCGCCGTCATCGCGCTCGTCTTCATCGTCGCGCTCGTCGTGATGGGCGCCGGTGGATGCCTCGTCTGCGGGATGATCGCCGGCCTGAGCGCGTCGTCCGACGGCGCCGACGCATCCACGAAAGCGAACCCGTCGCCGACGGCTCAAGGAGAGTCGACCATCGATCGAACCCCCCTCGCGATCAAGCTCGAGTCCGCCTTGCGGAACGACGGCGTGCCGCTCGACCACATCGAGTGTCCGATCGCCCCACCGACGTCGGGCTCCTTCACGTGCGCCGTCCTCCCGTCGAACGAGGGTGATCCGGCGGAAGTCACGGTCACGAACGGCCCCAACGGCATGTCGTACGAGCTGCAAGACGGCTTCGTGATCCTCGACGGCACGAAGCTCGCCACGACCTTCGCGGGAATGGCCGCGCGCATGGGCTCGCGCGCGATGACGGTCCCCTGCTTCCAAGGAAAAATCCTGAAGCACGCCGACACGAACTTCACGTGCGAGGTCCGGAGCGGCGGCGCCGTCGTCGGCTACGTCACGACGAACGTGATCGGCCGCTCGGGCGAAGTGAAGATGGACTACGAACCGAGCACGAAAGGTGGCGGCCCGAAAAGTCGGGAATGATCCGCTCCGAAGGAAATCGATGACTCGAGGAGCGTGGATCCTCGGGATTGGCGATCCACCGAACCGAGGGCAACGTCAGAGCGCGTGAGAGCTCGATGTGGACGGCCTCAAGGGGCAACGGTCACGTCGAGAAGCTTGCTTGTCGCGACGGCGTCGGCGAGCGTCGCGGGAAGCGCGACCTGCGTGACGCCGCAATCGGCCATGACGAGGGGGAACGGTTCGGTCTGGACGCGTGGATCGACGATCGTGGCATCCTTTGCGTACATCTTCGCGTTCCAGATCTCGTGGGTGTCGCGGCCCGCCTCGTAGCGCGTGGCCGCGAGCATGAGACCGCCGTCGTCGGTGAGCGCGATGTGAGGCGCCGTCGTCGAGATCGCGCCACCGTCGAGGAGGAGGCGCCGCGCGCCGAGCACACGACCGCCGGCGTCGATCCATCCGAGGTACGGCGCCGCGATCCGATACGGCGATCCCTCCTCCGCGAGGAGACTTTGGTGCGATCCCGCCACGACGTAGCCGGTCGTGGGGAGCTCGGCGATCGAGTGAATGACGGAGATCTCGGAGGCGCCCGGGCCGAACGTCGGAAAGCTCGAGAACGCGATCGTCGCGTCCGGCCGAACGCGCAGGATGAGACCTTCGTGCACGGCGGCGCTCGAGCCCGCGATGATCAGCTCCGAGCGGAGCGCCGCCGGCCGGGCGAAGGTCGGCTCGATCTGTCGATGGCTCTCGCAGGTCCCGACGTAAGCCGACGAAGCTTGCATCCCGAGCGAGGCGTCGAAGCGGATCGCGGCGACGTGCGAGATGTCGTCCTGCATGTACATGCCGAGCCACCAGAGCGAGTCGTCGACGACCGCGAGCGCGCGTGGGAGCAGGCGCGAAGGCGCGGGGACGTCGAGCGTACGCGCGGCGAGGATGCGACCATCGGTGCTCGCGACGACGAGGTAGGAGCCGTTCGTGCCCCGACACTCGCCGGTCATCGCGTACGCGGAGCCACCCGTGGGCAGCGGCATCGCGTGGACGCCGACGATGGGACCCGGGTTGCATGCGCCGTCGATGCCATAGCCGAACGCCGCGTAGAGACCGCCCGCCTGACCGAGTCGGAGGACGCCCTGGGTGCCGTCGGCGCTCGTGGTCGCGACCGCGATCGACGAGTCGCGGAGCGTCGTGAACCGACCGAGAGCGAACGGAAGCGCCGGGTCGTTGGCCTCCGCGAAGCCGCGATTCCAGATCTCTCGACCCGTCTCGTCGATCTTGCGAAGCCGCAAGCCGCCGTTCGAGCTCGTGAGGAAGCGTCCGTCCGTCGTCCGTTCGAGCTGGGTGAACGATTGGTCCGACGTACCCCCCGCGTCGACCGCCCACAGCGGATCGCCGGCGAGCGTCGTGACCGAAGACCAGGTGGGGAAATCGGGGCTTCCGTAACGTTGCTCGTCGGGGCCGGTGCCCGGCAGGGTGGAGCCCTTTCCGAACGAGCACGATCCCGAAGCGAGCGCGTCGGTGCGAAGGAAGTCGGTCGTGGGTGTATGGACGTCGAAGAGCGTGACCGCGCCGAGCACGGGCAGGCGTGGGGTCGTGACGAGGATCCCGGCGTTCGCGCTGAGGCCGGCCGTGATGCCCCAGCAAGGATCCTTCGACGTGTCGGCGGCGAGCTCGGCGTAGCCGTTCACCCGGGCATACGGACCGATGACACCGTATACGCTCAGCGAGATCCGCGCGCCGAGCGACACCCGACCTTTCGCCATGATCGCGAGCTCGGTCGGGCGGGCCTTCACGTCGGATCGCTCGAGGCGCGGTTCCGTGACGTTCACGCCGTTCTTCGTGCTCGCCACGAGATCGAGTCGGGCCGACAGATCCGCGTCGAAGCCCGTTCGGAACCGCGCGCCGGCCGATCCGTCGAGCGACGCGACGACGTCGACTCCCGGAACGAGCACGAGAGGCCCGATCGTGATCGGCGGCAGGCCCATCGAGATCAGCGTGATCTGTTTCTCGAACGAGAGCGACGCCGAGCCGATGAGGTCGGCGTGGGCCGAAAGGTCCGGCCCGACCTCGAAGGTCGCCTTCGCCTCGGGCAGGAGGGCCAGCGGCGTGCAGTCGGGGAGCTTGCCGACGACGATCTCTGGAATGCTCTTCAGGCAGTCGGTGACGGCCTGCGGCAGGTCGTCGATGGCGCCCCAATCGATCTCGAAGCGGGCGTCGAAGGAGAAGCCGCCGCCGAGCTCGCCTTCGAGGCGCACTTGATCGTCGAGCGTGCCTTCGTCGCCGTCTCCGTCGAAGAGCACCCAGCGGAGGTTCTTCTTGGATGTCGCGTTCGTGGCGCGCGGTCGGACCGTGCGCGGCGCGAGATCCGGACCATCCTTGCTCTCCGAAGCCGCGGCGATGTCCTGAACGCGATGGGCGGAGTGCGCCGAGAGGCGTCGAAACGCGAGTTGGACGGGCACGACCATCGTGCGGAGGGTCAGTCGATCGCCTTCGCGGCTCACGTCTCCGACGCCGCGAACGAGCCCCTGAGGAGCGCTCTTCGACGCTCCACCCACGAGGACCATCCCGGTCTCGACGTCCGAGAGCGCCGCCGGTGCGGGCTCGAAGACCAGCGTCCCGTCGTCGGGCGCTTCACGCAGCGTTTCGAGATCGGCCGCCCCGAGCACGCGCGTCGTCGGAAAGGGCTCGAACGAGATCTCGTCGATCTCGCGTGGCCCGCTCGCGCCCGTGTCCCCACAGGCGAAGGCGCACACGAGGCACATCAGGCCGAGGACGAGTCGCCATGGTCCTTTCATCGAATCCCACCCTTCGCGATTGGCGATGGTAGAATGTCATTTCTTGAACGAAACGGCCACAGACGGCATCCGTCGCGCGCTCGTGGACATGGCGCGCTCATGTCGAGTCCGCTGGAGGTTCCGATGAAGCGCACGGGGGCCGCCATGACGGTGCTGGTCGGCGGAGTCGCCAGCGTCACGGGCATCCTGGCCGCGATCGGAGTCTTCGGCCGAAGTGGGGAATCGGCGACCGTCACGAGCGTTCGTGGCGAGACCTATCGAATGACGACGTCCGGTGTGTACGCGTTCAACGCCCAGCGCGTCGTCGCCGAGGGCATCGGCTGGGACGTGTTCACGCTGTTCTTCGTCGTGCCGGCCCTGTTTGCGTCGATGCCGCTGCTCGCGCGCGGTTCGTTCCGCGCGAGGTTGGTCGTCCTCGGGCTCTTCGCCTACCTCTTCTATCAGTATTTGATGTACGCGCTGACCTGGGCATTCGGACCGCTGCTTCTGCCGTTCATCGCGCTCTTCGCGCTGAGCCTCTCTGGGAGCGTCTGGATCGCTTCGAGCCTCGCGCGCGAGTCGCTCACCTCTCGCTTCGACGAACGCTTTCCGAGGCGAGGGATGGCCGCCTTGTGCTTCGTCCTGGCCTTCGCGCTCGTGGCGATGTGGCTCCAGCGCATCGCGGTCGGCCTTCGGGGCGACCTCGCAGGCGCCATGCTGCTCGGCCAGACGACGCTCGTCGTGCAAGCGCTCGATCTCGGACTCGTCGTCCCGCTCGCGATCTTCACCGGCGTGAAGGTGCTCCAGCGCGGACCGGTCGGAGCGATCCTCGCGTCGGTGGTGGCCGTAAAGGCCGTCGCGATGGCGTCCGCCATCTGCGCGATGGTGATCGCGGCATGGC
>JBGAHN010000197.1:0-10141 GCA_044226145.1 Labilithrix sp.
CCTCGCCATGGCGAAGGGGCGCCTCGTCGGGCCGCGTTCGTGTTCGTCGTTCGCTCAGCGTTGCGGCGACGGCTCGACGATGATCTCGACGCGCCGGTTGTTCGCGCGACCTTCGGCGCTCTTGTTGTCCGCGACCGGGCGGTCCGGACCGATGCCGACGGTCTTGATGCGATCGGCGGCGACGCCGCGCGAGACGAGCTGCGCCTTGACCGACTCCGCACGACGGAGCGACAGGTCCATGTTGTACTGGCGCTGGCCCTGCGAGTCCGTGTGGCCTTCGATCGTGATGTTCGAGTCGGGGTTGCCCTTGATGAGCGCGTCCGCGACCTCGTTCAGCTTGACGATCGCCGCCGGCAGGAGCGTCGACTCGTTCGTCGGGAAGAGCACCGAGCCCGACAGCGTGATGACCATACCGCGCGACTCTTGCTTGACGCTGGCGATCTTCTGCAGATCCGCCATCGCCTGCGCGGCGCGCTTCTCGGCCTCTTCACGCGCGGCCTTCTCGCGCGCGAGCTGGTCTTGCGTCTTCTCGAGGTTCGAGCGCGTGCTCGCCAGATCGTTCTGCGCCTTGCGGAGCTGCTCGCCCTGCAGGTTCTGCGCGTCACGCTCCGCGGCCTCCTTCTCTTTGATCGCGAGCGCCGTGCGCGCGGACGCGTCGGCGAGCTCCGCCTTGCGGATGGCGACGTACGAGAAGTCTTTCGTCTCCGGCGCATCGCCTTCGTCGACGAACGAGCGCTCGGCCTGGTCGAGCGCCTGCTTGGCGACGTGCAGATCCGCCGGGCTCTGCTGCGCGGCCGGCCCGGTCGACGCCGTCTGGTAAGCGGCGCGCGCGTCGACGAGCTCCTTCGGCGGCATCGTCGCGCCGCACCCGGTGATCGCCGCCGTCACGAAGACGACGAGGCTCGTCGCCATACTCGAAGTGGAAATTCGGAAGGTTCGCATGGCTTTCACCGTCCCTCTTTGACGGCCTTCACGCGACCTTCGGCTTCTTTCGCCTGTTCGCGCGCGGCGTGTTCCTTGGCGAGCATGACCGACAGCTCGGCGTCGGCGTTCGCGCGTTGCAAGACGAAGTCGGCGCGTCGGTTGTCGCCGTCCTCCATCAACCCCTTGGCTTGCGTGATCTGTTCTTGCGCGAGCTTCAAGTGGAGGGCCGCCTTGGGCTCCTGTCGGGCGCCGAGCTCTTCGGCGCTGCGCGACGCCGCTTCCGCGTTCGTGAGCCGTTCGGTCGGGGCGGGGAAGCTGCTTCCGCATGCGACGAGCATCGTCGCGAGCACGGAGATGCCAGCGAATGTGGTGAGGTTCTTCATGTTCGTCCTCGATCGAAAAAGGGGTCCGAGCCGAAGTGCGAGACAGCGAGCCCGGCGTTGGAAGCGGCTCGCCATGGTAACACAAGAAGTCCCGAGGAGATCCGCGCCGTCAGGGTTTTCGGCCCGTGAGCAGCTTGTCGATGAGATCCTTCGAATAGGCCGAAAGCTCGCGGAAAACGACGCCCATGCCGTCTTTTTCGACACGGACGACCTCGCCGATGCCTTCGATCGTCTCGATGTCGTCCATGATGACCGTGAAGCGGAGGTTCACGCGCGTGCCGACGGCGAGGGGCGATTGCGCACGTATGAACACCCCCGTCCGGGAGATGTTCGTGACGTACTCCTGGATGAACGCGTCGAAGGACTCGAACTCCTTGTTGATCGTGACGCGTTCGTCGGTTCGCTTGTCCGTCATGGCTTACTTGCCCTGCAGGTCGAACTGTTCGAGGTGGTATTCCTTGCGCGACACGACCGTGATCTTGCGCATGAAGCGGTTCTCCGCGTCGGAGACCGCCTCTTTCTCGGTGCTGTTCAAGACGTCCGCCACGGCGGGGTGCGTGTTCACGACGATCGAGTAGCCCGGCAAGGTCGCGCGCTTGCGGCGGATCTCGCGGAGGATCTCGTAGGCGATCGTCTCCTTCGACTGGAGCTGCCCAGTGCCGTCGCAATAGAAGCACGGCTCGTGCATGAGCCGGCCGAGGCTCTCGCGCGTGCGCTTGCGCGTCATCTCGATGAGGCCGAGATCCGAGATGCGGTTGAGCGTCGTCTTCGCCTTGTCCTTCTGGAGCAGCTCCTCGAGTGCGCGGCGCACTTTCTCGCGGTTTTTGTGCTGCTCCATGTCGATCAGGTCGAGGATGATGAGCCCGCCGATGTTCCGGAAACGGAGCTGGTAGGCGATCTCGTGCACGGCCTCGAGGTTCGTCTTGAGGATCGTCTCCTCCATGTCCTTCGAGCCCTTGCCGACGAACCGACCGGTGTTGACGTCGATCGCGGTGAGCGCCTCGGCTTGGTCGATGATCAAGTAGCCGCCGGAGGGGAGCGGGACCTTGCGCGAGAGCGCGCGGCCGATCTCGTCTTCGATGCCGTACTCGTCGAAGATGGGCTCCTCTTCGTCGTAGAGCTTCACGTCCTTCACGCGGTCGGGCGCGAACATCTCGACGAAGCGGCAGAGGCGATCGTATTGGCTGCGGTCGTCGATGACGACCTCGTCGACCTCGTCGGTGAACAGATCGCGCGCGACCTTGAGCACGAGATCGAGCTCGCTCGAGAGGATCTCGGGGGCCCCGGCATCCTCGCGCTTCTTCGCGATCTCGCCCCAGAGGCGGACCAGGTAGCCGACGTCTTGCTTGAGGCGCTTCTTCGTGAGCCCTTCGGCGACGGTGCGCACGATGAGGCCGCCCGACGGGGGCTTCATCGCGTCGATGGCCTCGCGCAGGCGCGCCCGCTCCTTGTCGTTGCCGATGCGCTTCGAGATGCCGACGTGATCGACCGTCGGCAGGTACACGACGTAGCGGCCCGGCAGCGAGATGTGGCTCGAGCAGCGCGCGCCCTTCGTCCCGATGGGATCTTTGGTGACCTGGACGATGATCTCCTGGCCCTCGCGGACGACCTCGCGGATCGGGGTCGACTTCGAGATGCGCCCGGGCATGCCGCCGTTCGATCGGCTGCCGCCGCGTCGATCGCCGCGGTGCTCGTCGCGCCCGCCGCGCGTCTCGCGTCCTCCTCCCGTCCGCCCGCCGCGCGCCTCGGTCCCGCGTTCGGCGCCACGCTCTCCGCCGCGCCGCCGCCCGCGCCGACGTCGTCCGCCGCGCTCTCCGCGCTCCCCGCTGCGTTCGCCGGTGCGGGGAGGAGCGGGCGCGCGCGGGACCGGCTCGCCGGGGTTCGAAATCGTGAAGCCCGGGAGATCGTCGCTGTCGAGGTTGTCGAGCAGATCGTCTTCGATGGCGTCTTCATCGTCGACGGCGAGCGTCGACTCGGGCGCCTCCGGGAGCTCCGCGCGCGACGCCGCGAGATCTTCGATCGGCGCGTCGGGCTGGATGCGATCGAGCAGGACCTCGCTGTTCGCGTCGGTCGGCAGCTCGTCGTCGAAGTCGTCGGCCTCGTCGTCGGCTTCTTCGGCTTCTTCGGGGATGTCGAAGCTCGGAAGCGATGCGTCGGACGCATCGGACAACGCCTGCGCGACGTCGCCGCTCGAGCGCGCCACGGCCGGGAGCACGCCGGCTTCGGCGGTCACGTCGACGAGCGAACCGGTGCTCTCGCGCGCCGCGATGAGGACCTCGGAAGGCTCCGTCACCGGCGCGGCGCCGCTCTCCGGTGCGCTCTCGCGTTCGCTCGGCGCTTGCCGATCCGCGGTGTCGGTGAAGGTGCCCGAGAGGCCCGTCGATCCGTTCGTCCCGCGCACCGAACGCGCGGCGCGTCGCCCACCTTCGGGGGCGCTTCCGACGAGCACCTCGGCGTCGTCGGACGACGGCGCTTCGGGTTCCGACGCGGCAAGGGCCCCTTCGGGTTCGTGCGCTTCGACCTCTTCGTCGACGGCTTCTTCGGTCGTGCCACCTTCGCCGCGCGCGAGCTTTCGTCCGCCGGCGAGGTACTCGTCGAAGTCGTCGGGCCGGATGAGGTCTTCGACGTGGAGGAACGCGGCGCGCTCCTGCCCGATGTCGATGAACGCCGCCTGCAAGCCCGGCAGGACGCGCGTGACCTTGCCGAGGTAGACGTTGCCGACGGTGCTCGACTGCCGGCCGCGTCGTTCGATGTGCAGCTCGGCGATGATGCCGTTTTCGATCAGTGCGGCGCGTGTTTCACGGAAATCGCAGCTGATGACGAGGATGTTCTTGGCCATGGACGGAAGTCACTTTCCCGCCCGTAGGTGCGCGAACGACGCTTCGAACGAAGAGGCTCGTGCCATGCCCTTCTTCACCGGTTCGAGGGATGATGGTCCTCGAACGTGCCGCGAGCCGTCCGATGCCGTTCGGCATGTGGTCCGGCCCTTGAAATGCGGGCGAGGTGTGACGTTCGACGGCCCGGTGCGAGGCGCGCTCGTCAGGGCGCGCCAGAAGCGAATCGGGGTCGGTACGTCGGGCTTCGTGCGGTCGATCGTCGGTTCGATGCGAGGGACCGCGCGAGCTTCTGGAAAGGGGAGACAGAATCCTCATCGTCGACGTTCACCTCGGGATACGAGGCGAAAGCGCTTTCGCGCCACTCGGGCGCTGGTCGGAAGCGGAACGCCCCGACCCTTGGTTCAGACGAAACACACCCGGCAAAACGCCGGGAAAACCTGCGGAAGCTCGGCCTCGCGAACGCGGGAACCGTGGCCACCTACCTTCAAGGAGTACCGGAAACCGGGCGCGCTGGCCACAGGTTCGTCACGGCTGACCTCAAAAAGGACAAAATAGGAAAGGTCCTGTCACACCCATCCGCGCTACCGTTGCTCCGTTTCCGGCCTGGCGGGGTTCACGTTTCCGGGTCGACAGGACCATGAGTTCGACCAGGCCCGTGGGTACGGGCCCAATCGAATGGCTGCTGAAAGCACGCTTACGTCGTTTCTCCGGTGCCGTCGAGGCATTTCGAGAGGGGTTCGAGACAAAACGAAAAGTGTAGCCATTTCAGTTGCTTGAATGGCATTGACGAAGCTCTTGCGTAGGGACGGTGGGCCCTTGGGACCTCGCGTCGAACCTTGCGTCGAGGGTCGACCCCGCATAGACGCTCGCTCGTGAATCCCGCGACCGAAATTGGCTGCGTCGTCGAGCGCGAGCTCTCGAAGAACGTGCGCAGCGCGAAGGGGATCGTCCTGTTCGCGCTGTCGCTCCTCGGCGGATCGAGCATCGCGCTCCTCATGACGAAGTTCGGGCAGTTCGTCAGCAAGAGCACGGAGAACCTGCCGCCGGACGCCGTGGCCTCGCTGCGTGAAGAGGCGTTGACGCGTTTCTACGACGCGCCGACCGCGCACGCGTTGTCGACGGCGCCCGATCTCCTCTTGGGCCTCCTCCCGCTCACGGTCGGCCTCACGCCGATGCTCGTCGCGCTGATGGGGTTCGACGCCATCGCGCCCGACATCCAGCACCGGAGCATCCGCTACTGGTCGCTCCGCGTTCGGCGGCCGTCGTACATGATCGGCAAGTGGCTCGGTCTTTGGGCCACGGTGTCGCTCGTCACGCTCGTCATGGACGGCCTCATCTGGGGCATCGGCATCGCGCGCGGTGAGGTCGCTGCGTCGACGATGTTGCCGTGGGGAGTTCGGTTCTGGCTCGTGACGTTGCCGATGAGCGCCGTGTGGTGCGCGGCGGCGACGTTCTTGAGCTCGCTCTTCCGGAGCCCGATCCTCGCGCTCCTCCTCACGTGCGCGGCGTTCTTCTCCTTGTGGGTCGTCTACCTCATCGGCGCCGCGAAGGACTTTGCGCCGATGCTCTACATTTATCCCAACCATTACGAGCAGCTCTTCCTGAGCCCCGAACCGGACAAAATCTTCACGGCGCTCGTCGCGTGCGTCGCGATGACGGCGGTGTACGTCGGCGCCGGCGCGCTCGTCCTCACGCGGCGGGACGTCTGATGACCACGCAAACGACTTCGAGCGAACCTTCGACCGAGGCGGCGTCGACCTCGCAGCCTCCGCGCGAGGCGTCGTCGGGCCGACCCGCGGCGCGCAAGATCGCCGTCCACGTGTCGAACGTGACGAAGCGCTTCGGCGGCGTCACCGCCGTCGACCGCGTGTCGCTCGAGATCCCGGCGGGCTCGGTCGTCGGTCTCATCGGACCGAACGGCGCGGGCAAGACGACGACGTTCTCGATGATGGCCGGCTTCTTGAAGCCCACCGAGGGGATCATCGAGGTCCTCGGCCACGCGCCCTCCGACGTCGACGCGCTCCGCTCGCGCCTCGGCGTCCTCCCGCAAGACGCGCTCCTGCCGTCGTTCGACGGCGTCGGCGATTTCCTCGTCCACATGGGCAGGCTCCAAGGGATGACGCGCGCGGACGCGGAGTCGTCGTCGCGCAAGGTCCTCGCCGAGGTGGGCGGCTCGGACTGGTGGGCCATGCGTTGCGGGAGCCTCTCGCACGGCATGGCGAAGCGTGTCCAGCTCGCGCAGGCGCTGCTCGGCGACCCCGAGGTGGTGCTGCTCGACGAGCCGACCGCGGGGCTCGATCCGCGCGTCGCGTACGAAGTCCGAAACCTCGTCAAGTCGCGCAAGGGCCGCTGCACGCTCGTCGTCTCGAGCCACAACCTCCAAGAGCTCGAGGAGATCTGCGACGAAGCGGCCATCCTCGATCGCGGGCGCCTCGTCGCGTCGGGCACGATCGGCGAGCTCACCTCGGCCTCCGAAGAGATCCACGTCAAGCTCGCGGACGGCCCCGTCCCGACGGCGATCGTGCGCGAGCTGCCGGTCGTCAAGCGCGTCGCGTGGGACGAAGAGCGGCGCGATCTCGTCGTCTATTTCGACCGCGGCGGCGTCGACGCCGAGACGGTCATCGGCCACGTCCTCTGGGCGCTCTTGCAGAACCAAGCGCGCATCAGCGGCGTGACGAAGGGCCGGAGGCTCGAGCAGCGCGTGATGGAGCTCACGGAGTAGGGAGCCGCGGCGCGCGCCTACTCGCGCCAGAGGCGTCCGAGTTTTTGGCTCACTTCGATCATCTCGATGAACGCCTCGCGGCGGGTCCGGATGACGACGGCTTTCTTCGCGGCCACCTCGGCGGCGGCCGCGGCGAGCTTTTGGCGCTCCTCGACGGCCTCTTGCTGGAGGCGCGCCCGCGTCCGCTCGAAGCCGCCCGATGCGGCGAACGCGAGCGCGCGCGGGAGCTCGCCGCCGTCGAACCATATTCCATGCAATCTGCATGCATCGACGATGACGCCGGAGACCTTGCCGAAGTTCACGCGGTTCATCGACGAGCCGCAGCGTGGGCAGGCTCGGTAGTGGACTTCGTCGGGGACGCCTGCGGGGACGTGCTCGGTCGCGGGGCTCCCGCGCTCTTCGGCCCGCGCGAGCCATTCGGCGAGGACCTCGTTCGACACGAACACGCCGCCGCAGCGGCCGCATTCGAGCCGTTCGGGCGCGAGGTGCGGTGAGGTCTCGAGCGGCGTCTTGCACGCGGGGCAAGGCATCGCGCACGGCTCGAGGTCGGGCTCGAGGACCATGGGCTCGCCGCACCGTTCGCACGACGACGAGCCGTGGCGTTGGAGCCCGAAGCACGCCGTGCATCGCGCGCGCTCCTGACGCCCCTCGCACGACGGGCAGACGCGCGCGAAGGGGGAGAGGAGGCTCCCGCAGTGGTCGCACGGGACGCCACCGGCCGGGATCGGTCCCAGGGATCGAGGATCGCGGTAGGGAGTCGACACGCGCACCTTCATGGTTTCACGGTCGAGCTCCGCGCGAAAGTCCGGCGAAAGCCGAGGCGAGTCCCCGAAAGTGGGAGGATAACTTCTCGAAAATTCATGGAAAATCCACGAGCGAGCCTCCGAAAGCTTGCCGCGCGAAGGAATGCTCGCGGTCCCTTGACGGACGCCGCGTGCGGTCAGATAGTTCGCACGCTAAACTTCCATTTCCGAAGAGGTCTCCATGTCCGATCTGCGTTTCGACGGTCGCGTCGCCATCGTTACGGGTGCAGGCAACGGTCTCGGCCGTTCGCACGCGCTCCTCCTCGCGTCTCGGGGCGCGAAGGTCGTCGTCAACGATCTGGGTGGAGCCGCGACCGGTGGTGGGAAGTCGAGCGCCGCGGCCGATCAGGTCGTCGCCGAGATCAAGGCCGCGGGCGGCGAGGCCGTCGCGAACTACGACTCGGTCGAAGACGGCGCGAAGATCGTCCAGCAGGCGCTCGACACGTGGAAGCGCATCGACATCGTCGTCAACAACGCCGGCATCCTCCGTGACACGTCGTTCCAGAAGATGAGCCAGGACGACTGGGACCTCATCTACCGGGTCCACGTGCTCGGCTCGTACCGCGTCGCGAAGGCCGCGTGGGATCACATGCGCGAGGCCGGGTTCGGGCGCATCGTCTTCACGGCGAGCGCCGCGGGCATCTACGGCAACTTCGGCCAGGCGAACTATTCGATGGCGAAGCTCGGGCTCGTCGGCCTGTCGAACACGCTCGCCATCGAAGGCAAGAAGAAGAACGTCTTCGCGAACACGATCGCGCCGATCGCCGGCTCGCGCCTCACCGAGACGATCCTGCCGAAGGAGATCACCGACGCGCTCCGCCCCGAGTACGTCTCGCCGCTCGTCGCGTGGCTCTGCCACGAGAGCTGCGAAGAGAACGGTGGGCTCTTCGAGGTGGGCGGCGGCCTCTACGCGAAGCTCCGCTGGGAGCGCACGGAGGGCAAGGTCTTCAAGCTCGGTCGCCCGATGACGGTCGAGCAAGTGAAGAAGGCGTGGCCGCAAATCACGGACTTTTCGAGGTCGACGCACCCGTCGGACGTCACGACGTCGATGCAGCCGATCCTCGGCAACCTCCAGTCGAAGAGCCTCGGCGGCAACGAGTTCATCGACCTCGACGTCGCGCTCGGGCACGAGTTCCCCGTCCAGCACACGAGCTACGACGAGCGCGATCTCACGCTCTACGCGCTCGGCGTCGGCGCGGGCGCGGATCCGACGGACAAGGGCGATCTCCAGTACGTCTACGAGAACGCGGAGACCGGCTTCAAGGCGCTACCGACGTTCGGCGTGGTGCCGGCGCTCGGGCTGATCTTCGAGCTGGCCAAGCGCGGCGAGACCGCGCCGGGGCTCAACTACGGCTTCGACCGCATCCTGCACGGCGAGCAGTACCTCGAGATCGCGCGTCCTTTGCCGACGCACGGAAAGATCGCGCACCGCGCGAAGGTCAAGAACATCTACGACAAGGGCAAGAACGCGATCGTCGTCACGGAGGTGAAGACCTACGACGACAACGACGACTTGCTTGCGACGAACGAGATCACGACGTTCGTGCGCGGCGCCGGCGGATGGGGCGGCGATCGCGGGCCCACGGCGGAGATCAACCTCCCGCCGGATCGCGCGCCCGACGCGACGATCACCGAGAAGATCGGCGAGGGGCAGGCGCTCCTCTACCGCCTCTCGGGCGACATCAACCCGCTGCACGTCGACCCGAATTTCGCCAAGGCGTTCGGGTTCGACAAACCCATCCTGCACGGGCTCTGCACGTTCGGCTACGCCGCGCGCCACGTCCTCAAGAAGTTCTCGAACGACGATCCGCGCTTCTTCAAGAGCATCAAGGTCCGCTTCTCGGACGTCGTGTTCCCGGGCGAGACGCTCGTGACCGAGATGTGGAAGGAGAGCGCCACGCGCGTCGTGTTCCGCTGCAAGGTCAAGGAGCGCGATCGGACGGTCATCTCGAACGCGGCCATCGAGCTCTACACGGAGATCCCGAAGGCGCCCGAGAAGAAGAAGGTGGCCGACGGCGAAAAAGCCGGGGCGAAGGCGGCGGGCGCGAAGGCGGCCGGCGACGGGCCCACGAGCGCCGAGGCGTTCGCGGTCATTGCAGACTACATCGAAAAGAACTCGGACCTCGCCGGCTCGATCGGCAAGACGTACCTGTTCCGCCTCACGGGGCCGGACAGCACGTGGGCCGTCGATCTGAAGAACGGCAAGGGCTCGGTCGCCGCGGCGAACCCGGGCGACAAGGCCGACTGCGTCCTCGACATGGCGAACGCGGACTTCCTCGACATGGTCTCGGGCAAGGCCGATCCGCAGAAGCTCTACTTCGGCGGGAAGATGAAGATCGGCGGCGACATCATGGCGTCGCAGAAGCTCATGTTCCTCAAGAAGATCGACCCGGCGCGCGCGGCCGAGCTCGTCGCGGAGCTGCGCGGCGGGAAGGCCTCGGCGAAGGTCGCGAGCGCGGGCTCGGCGGCGCC
>JBGAHN010000198.1:0-9999 GCA_044226145.1 Labilithrix sp.
CGGAGCACCTCGCCGTTGTCGCTGCGGAGCTCGCCTCGGACCGTGACGCGCGCGCGCGTGCGACCGCTGCGCAACGACCAGACGTTCTGCAGTGATCCGGGGTACGCGAACACCAGGCAGGTGTGGGCGGCGAGGTGAGAGGGCGAGGTCGGGGTGCCGTGCGCGTCGAGGTACGCCGGCGATGCGACGAGCACGCGCTCGTTCGCCGCGAGGCGGCGCGCCACGAGCGTGGAGTCCGCGAGCGCGCCGATGCGGATGGCGAGGTCGAAGTCGCTCTGGAGCAGGTCGACGATCGCGTCGGAGAGCTGGAGCTCGAAGTCGACCTTCGGGTGGAGCGCGCGGAAATCGGCGATGAGGGGCGCCACGAATTTCCTGCCAAAAGGCGCGGGCGCCGTCACGCGCACGGTGCCCTCGAGGAGGCCGCGGCTCCGGGCGGCGAGATCCGCGAGCCCGTCGATCGCGGCGAGGGCGCTACGCGCGTGCGTCAGGGCCGCGCGTCCTTCGTCGGTCAACTTGACGCTGCGCGTGCTGCGTTCGAACAGACGGACGCCGAGCCGCGCTTCGAGCCGCGCGACGTGCTTGCTGATCGCGCCGGGCGTCACGTGGAGCTCGCGCGCCGCCGCCGAGAAGCTCCCGCGATCCGCGACGCGCAGGAAGACGGCCACGTCGTCGGTGCGCGGTCGATCCATTGTTTCCAAATTGGAATAAGTCATGTGCGAGATCTATCCGTTGTGGAACGAGCTCGCCAGGCGCAAAACGAAGGGCATGCACCTGCTTCGAGCGTTCGTCCTCGCGTCGGTCTTCGTGGCCGCGCTCGCGTGCGGCCGCTCCTCACGACACGCGCAAGGAGGCCCAGCCATGGCACGGAAGATCCTGATCGTCGTCACCAGCCACGACCGAAAGGGCGAGCAGCCCAGCGGCTACTACCTCTCGGAGGTCACCCACCCGTACTCCGTCTTCGCCAAAGCCGGCTACGACGTCGACTTCGTCAGCCCCAAGGGCGGCAAGGCGCCCGTCGACGGCTTCGATCTGAGCGATCCGCTCAACGCGGCGTTCTGGAACGATTCGCGGACGCGAGGCGCCGTCGAGGACACGAAGAAGCCCTCCGACGTCCGCGCCGAAGACTACGCGGCCGTCTTCTACGCGGGAGGGCACGCGGCCATGTGGGATCTGCCCGACGACGCCGCGCTCGCGGACGTCGCCGCCCGCATCTACGAGCGCGGCGGGGTGGTGGGCGCCGTGTGCCACGGTCCCGCCGGTCTGGTGAACGTGAAGCGGAGCGACGGTCGCTACCTCGTGGCCGGCAAAGACGTCGCCGCGTTCACGAACGACGAGGAGCGCGCGGTGAAGCTCGACGGCGTCGTCCCCTTCTCCCTCGCCGATCGCCTGACCGAACGTGGCGCACGGCACCTCGGCGCGCCGAACTTCCACGCGAAGGTCGTCGTCAGCGAGCGCTTGATCACCGGGCAGAACCCGGCCTCGGCCGCGGGCGTCGCCGAGGCGATGGTGGCGTCGCTCCGCGCGGATCGATGACGTGCCGCGCCGGCGTGCGGACGGCGGCGTTCGAAGAAGCGCGCGTTCGCCGCGACGCCGGCCGGTTCGTGCTCCGTGGCCTCACGCCCGCGTGAACGCGACGCGGTCGAGCACGTCGGAGAAGATGGCCTCTGGCGTCGGGGCGGGTTGGGTCGTGCTTTCGGGCGCACGTTCGGTCGCCGCTCCGGTCGCGCGCCACGCGACGTACCCGTCGGGGCGGATCAAGCTCGCACCCGCGCGTCCGATGCCGAACGCCTCGCGAAGGACGGCGGCGTCCGCGACGTCCACCCCGGGGCGCACCACCTCGAGCGGGAGATGACGACGCGCGGCGGCTCGCTCGGCCGCCGCGCACCACGCCGGATCTTCGGACAGGAGCACCCAGCCTCGTTGAAGGAGATCCAGCGTCGAGATCCGCTGGCCGTCGCGCTCGACCCACGCGTGCGGCGCCCGCGTCCCCGGTTGCCCGGCCCACGCTTCGGGGCGCCGCGCCGGGGGCAGATCGTCGCCCGCGCCGTCGAGCGCCGCCGAGCGATAGAGCTGTCCGAACTCCATCGCCGCGTCGTCGAAGACGGGATCGTTCGCCGCGCCCCGCGCCTCGCCCCCGAAGTCGGCCCGCGCGAAGATTTGCTGGTGGCGCAGCCACGCGATCGGGCGGCGCTCCGCGTCGTAGGTGTCGAGCAGCCGCTCCGAGGACGCGCCTTCGAGGACGGCGGCGATCTTCCACGCGAGGTTGTGCGCGTCCTCGATCCCGGTGTTGGCGCCGTAGCCGCCGCGGTTCGGGGGGAGCGTGTGCGCGGCGTCTCCCGCGAGGAACACGCGCCCCTCCGAGAAGCGATCCGCGATGAGCGCGCCGATCTCGAAGCGGCCGGTGGTGAGGATCTCGAAGGGGACGTCGGCTCGTCCGATCGCTCGCACGATGGCTTCGCGAAGGGCCGCCTCGTCGCGCTCCTCGTCGTCCGAGAAGAACAGGATCCAGCGGCCGTCGGCGTACGTCGTCAGGAACGCTTGGAACCCCGGCTGTTCGACGACGAACTGCGAGAAGCCCGACGCCCGGTAGGCCTCGAGCTCGGCGCGGAAGATGACGCTCCGCGCGTCGCGCAAGTGACCGCGGCCCGAACGGCCGATCCCGAGCGCGCCGCGGATCGCGCTCTTGTGGCCGTCGGCGGCGACCAGGTATGCGGCGCGGATCGTGGATTCGTCGCCGTCGCGAGGGCGCACGACGGCGAGCACGTGGTCGTCGTGGGCTTCGAATCGAACGAACTCGGTCTCGAGCCTCAGGTCGACGCCGAGCTCCCGCGCTCGCTCGCGGAGGATGGGCTCCAATCGATCTTGCGCGATGGCGGCGCCCGTGCACGGGGAACGCTCGACGTCGTCCATCGCGCCGTGCTCTTTCGGCGTCCAAGGCACCTCTTCGCCCCACGCGCCCGCCAAGCTCTCGACGCGGACACGACGCAACCGAGCTCCGTGGGTCACTTGCGGGACGCGATCGCCGAGGCCGACTGCGCGGAAGAGCTCCATCGTCCGCGGCGTGAAGCCGATCGCGCGCGGGTGTGGAGAGCTCCCCGAATGGCGCTCGACGAGGGTCACGCGGACGCCTCTCCAGGCGAGGAAAACGGCCGCGGACAGGCCCACGAGGCTGCCTCCGACGATCAGCACCGAGGTCTCGTCCGGGGGATTGTTATACGATGTCATGTGTCGATACAGTGTATCGCAGGCAACACGTTGTCAACCTCGGGAGGCTCCGGCATGGTGCGGCCATGCCCGCGCGCCGTGCACCTCGGACGAAGACGACCCTGGCTTGGGACGAGCCGAAGCGCCGCCCCGCTCCCCCTCCGCTCAGCCGCGAGCAGATCGTCCGCGCCGCGGTCTCCATCGCCGATCGCGAGGGGCTCGAATCCGTCTCGTTGCGGAAGGTCGGCGCCGCGCTCGGCGCCGGCCCGATGCGCCTCTACGGCTTCGTCTCGACGAAGGAGCAGCTCCTCGATCTCATGGTGGACGAGATCTACGGTGAGATGGCGCCGCCCTCGCGCGTGCGAGGCGATTGGCGCAAGGCTTTCCGCGCGATGGCACGTCGGACGCGCCGCGCGGCGCACGAACATCCGTGGTTCGTCGATTTGCTCGGGGGGCGGCCGCGCCTCGGGCCGAACGCCCTCGCGCACCTCGAGGCCTCGCTCGCCATCTTGAACGACGTCCCTGGCTTCGACGACATCGACCTCGTCATGCGCGCGACGGCGACCGTGCACGCCTACGTCATCGGCGCCATCCGCAACGAGGCGAGCGAGCTCGCGGCCGCGCGTCAGAGCGGCAAGGACAAAGTCGAGTGGCAGATGGAGCATGCGCCGTACATGGCGCGCATGCTCGCGACGGGGCAGTTCCCCATGCTCGCGAGGGTGGTTCGCGGCGCACGGCACCCGTCGCCGGAGACCGTCTTCGACGAAGGGCTCGAGTGGGTGCTCGACGGGATCGGCGCGCGCGTGGAGGGGTGAGCGTACCTCCGACGGATCCCTGCGCCTGGCGCGGTCCATTCCATTGGTTCGGCGGTTCCTTCTGCGTACAATCGCGGCGAGCGGCTTCCACATGCACGGAGAGAACGACAACGCGGCGCACGATGCCCACTCCTCGTCCTCGGTCCCCTCGACCGTGGCCTCCGCCTCGTCGGCGGCCTCTTTGCCTACGGTGTCTTCGTCGGCGGTCCCCTCGACCGCGGCGACCTTCGCCCGGCGCCGCCTGCTCCGCCAAGCCATCCTCGTCGCGACGACGAGCATCGTGTCGCTCGTCGTGCTCGCCGTCCTTTCGGTCGGCTTCGCGCGCGACTACGACTCGATGGTCTCGGAGCTCGTGGACTCCGCGGCGCTGCGCGCGACGCTCGACCGTACCTTGCAATCCGTCGTCGACGCGGAGACCGCGCAGCGCGGCTACGTGCTCACGGGAAACGACGCGTTCCTCGAGCCGCTCGAGCGACGCCGCGAAGACCTCCCCGCGACGCTCGGCCGGCTCCGGGAGCTGCTCCGATCGAAGGGGCTCGACTCCATGCAGTCACGGCTGGACCGGGCGGTCGAGCAGCGGATGGAGTTCACCGAGACGACGATCGTGCTCGCGCGGACGGAGGGCCGGGAGGTGGCGCGCGCGCGCATCGCGACCGGCGACGGCAAGCGGCACACCGACGAGATCCGCGCCCTCGTCGCCTCTCTCGAGGCGAGCGAGGACGCCCGCGTGACGATCTTGAAGGAGCGCGCCGAGGGGGCGCGGCTGCGCGCCATTGCCGTGTTCGGTGCGCTCGTCGGCGTCGTCATGGCCATCGGCGCGTACGGCGTCGTGCTCGTCCGCCGCGAGCTCCGCGCGCTCGACGAGAACGCGCAGATCCTCGAGCGAGCCGAGCGCCGTGCACGGGAAAGCGAGGCGCGTTTCCGGCAGCTCGCGGATCGTTCGCACGACTTCGTGCGCGTGCTCGATCCCGAGGGCCGCGCGCTCTACACGAGCCCCTCGAGCCGTGCGCTGCTCGGCTACGCGCCGGAGGAGCTGGCGTCGATGGCGTGGCAGACGCTCTTGCCGGAGGACGAACGCGACCGCGTCGGACGGTGGCGCGCCGAGGCGATCGCGCGCGGCGAAGCCGTCCCTCCGCTGACCCACCGCATCCTCCGTCGCGACGGCGCCGTCCGCTGGTTCGAGACGCGCCTGGACGCGCTCCGCGATCCGCGCGGCAAGATCGAACGCTTCCACGTCGTCAGCCGCGACGTCACGAATCGGATCGAGGAAGACGAGCGACGGCGCACGGCCTCCGAACAGCTCGAACGCCTCGCCGAGCGCGACGAGCTCACGGGGCTGCTCAACCGGCGTGGCTTCCTCGAACGGGGCGATGTGCTGCGGGCGCGCGCGTGCGAAGAGGGGCGACCGCTCCTCCTCGCGTTCTGCGACGTGAACGGCCTGAAGACGATCAACGATCGCCTCGGGCACGAGGCGGGCGACGGCGTGATCCGCGACGCGGCGCGCCTCTTGGCCGAAGGCACGCGCAGCGAGGACGTCGTCGCGCGCATCGGCGGTGACGAGCTCGTCGTGCTCGCGATGGTCCGCGACGAAGACGCCGCACGTGTCTTCCACGAGCGCTTGCTCGATCGCGTGCGCACCCACAACGACAACGCGCAGCGTGCGTACCGCGTCTCGGTGAGCTTCGGCGCGACGCTCTGGCCGCCCGACGACGCACGGACGCTCGACGACGTCGTGCGCGCCGCCGACGCCGCGATGTACGCCGACAAGGAAGCGAACCGCGTCGCGGCGGCCGCCGTCGTCCGCGCGCCGAACACGTGAGCGAGCGCGTCGATCGTTCGGTCGCGCGCTGCGAACGGATCATTGCGTTCACGGTGCACGCGCGGATCGCGCGGTAGCGTCGGGGAATTGCCATTCTTCGTTTCCGTCGCCGTCGCTGTCTTCTCATTCGACCATGGCATCGGCTCGAACGCCCCCGCGCCGCGGTCGCGCCTCGCTTGGTTCGCCGCGATGGATCGGCGGTCGTCCGTCGAAGGAGATCGACGCCGAGCGCGCGATCGAAGCGGCCATTTCCACCTTCGGCAGCGCTCGTTCGATATAGTCATCGAACGATGTCATCGATTCGTCATGGGATGGACCGTGAGAGGAGACACTCTCACGAGCTCGTGACAGCACGACGACACGCGTCGATGCGAACCGCGCCCGCGATCATGAATCATGCACGCGTGCGATTGCACGTCATGCATCCGTGACGAATAGTCTGCGGATGCGAAGCGACTCCTTCCGACGGACCCTGGTTCCCTTCGTTGCGTGCCTCGTGATCGGATGTGGATCGAGCGATGCTCCCTCGTCGGAGGGTCGTGGTTCCGGGGACGACACGACGAACTCCGACTCCAACCCCGACGCGAACGGCGACCAGGGTTCGACCGACGACGATCGGGGATCCAACTCCGGCAACGGCAACGGATCGTCGACGACGGATCCGGGCACGGGCAACGGATCGAACGACCCCGGTCCGACGCCGAGCGGGAGCAACTGCCTGCGCGGCACGGGCGACTACGCCTCCGACGGCCCCTACGAGGTCGCCTCCGAGAAGCTGACCGTCGGCTCCGAGAACTACACGCTCTATTACCCGAAGGACCTCGACGACGATTGCCTGCACCCCGTCGTCGTCTGGGGCAACGGCATGGCGTGGATCAACGCGGACAACTTCGCGCACTTCCACAAACGCGCCGCGAGCTGGGGCATGGTCGTCGCCGGCGCTTGGACCGGCGCGTCGTCGGCCCCCGTCATCACGGGCGCGATCGACTACCTCTTGAAGGAGAACGACAAGGCCGAGAGCCGCTTCTACCACAAGCTCAGTCAACGCGCGGGGGCCGCCGGCCACTCCAACGGCGCGATGGCGGCGGTCTCGGCGTCGGGCCACCCGAACATCAAGGCCGTCGTGAACTTGATGGGCGGCGGCAACCCGGCGAAGGACGTGGCGCTCCTCTGCGAGACCGGCGCGAACGACAGCGGGCGGGAGGGGTGCATCAAGAGCTACAACGCCGCGTCGGGGCCGGCGTTCCTCGCCAACCACGCGGACGCCGATCACCTGACGCCGACCCGCAAGGACGAGCCGGCCATGGCGATGGTGCGCGCGTACGCGGCGTGGCTCCGCTGCCATCTCGCGGACGACGGCGCCGCGTGCGCGCTGTTCACGGGCAGCAGCGACTCCAAGGTCTGCAAGGAATCCAACTGGGCGACCTGCGAGAGCCGCAACTTCTGACGGATGGTCGGCCCAGGGCGACGCTGCCGCGAGGCTCACACCGGGCGCGGCGCTTCGCGGTACGGATGATCGGGCGGCTCGTGCGAGGTCTCGCCGAGGCGGTACCAATCGACGCGCCGGGTCGCGACCATCGCCGCCGCGAGCAACGTGAACAGGACGCCCGAGCCGGCGACGAGCGCGTACTCCTCGAGGCTCAAGAGCACGAAGAGCGTCCCGTAGAGTCCGGTGAACATCCCCCCGAACGCCGCGCCGCGCTTCCAATGACCGAGCACGTGGCGGAGGTAATAGACGAGGAGCGAGACGCACCCGAGGGTGGCGATGGCGTACGCGGCGGCGAACGGGACGTGCTCGGCGAGCGAGAGGAGCAGGAGGAAGAAGAGGACGAGCGCGACGCCGACGATGCCGTACTGGATGGGGTGGATGGGGAGCCGCCGCGTCGATTCGTAGACGGCGAAGACGCCGAACGTCAGCAGCACGAACAGGAATCCGTACTTCACGGCGCGGTTCACTTGGACGTACGAATCTCCGGGCGCGGGGAAGCCGACGCCGAACGCGCGCCCGCCGGCGTCGAGCAGGCCGGTCGCGTTCGCTCGCGTCGACCTCACGCTCACGCCGCTCTGGAAGGGGTTCGTGCGCCACGTGGCCTCGAAGCCTTGCGCGTCGATCCGGCGATCGGTGGGGAGCGCCGCGCCGACGAAGCTCGGGTGCGGCCAACGTGACGTGACGTGGACGGACGCCTCACCCGCGATGGGCGCCCACGCCAGATCGTGCGTGCCCGCGAGCTCGATCGCGAGCTCGAAGGAGGCGCCACCCGCGAGCGTGTCGAGCGGCAACGCGGCGTGGATCCCTTCACCCCCCGCGTCTTCCGTGCCGGCTTCGAACGGGATCGGTGCGCCCGCGTAGGTCAACGTCGGCACGCGGACGAGGCCGCGCGGATCGCCGAGCCCGACGAGCAGCCGCGCGCGCTTCACGGTGACGCCCGCGGGCAACGTCACGCCGTCGAACGCGCCGACCATGCGCTGGGTCGTGGAGAACACGGGCACGTCGAAGATCCCTCGGTACCTCCGCTCGACGTCGACCGTCGCTTCGACGTCGAGCTTCTTCGGGTAGGCGACGATCACCTCGGACGGCACGTGGCCGTCGGGCGCGGGGGCCTGCTCGACGTCGACGACGAGCACCGGGCCCACGATGGTCTGGGATCGCGCGGAGCTCTGGGCGATCTCCTCGGTCACGGCGTCGCGCCGGTACGCGCGTTCGCTCGACAGCCCTCCGACGAGCCCGAGGAGGATGGAAAGGAGACCCGTGAGGAAGACGAGGGACAAGATCTTCTTCGTCAGCTTGGACATCCCTCGAGATCACCACCCCGCCGCGAACCCTTCGTGAGCGGTCGATGTGTTCTTCATGAAGAAGGCGTGAACGCCGGCCATTCGAGGCTCGCGCGCACCCCGCCGTCGACGTTCTCGAGGCGCGCCTCTCCGCCGTGGAGCTCCGCGATTTGCCGGACGAACGAGAGCCCGAGGCCCGTGCTGCGGCGCTGCGTCTCCGGTCTCGGCAACGAGTAGAACCGCTCGAAGAGCCGCGGCGCGGCGAAATCCGGGATGGCGGGGCCGCGGTTCGTGATCGCCACGACGACGCGTCCGCCCTCCGCGCGCACCGTCGCGGCGATCGTCGATCCGCGATCGGCGAAGGCGATGGCGTTGTCGACGAGGTTGCCGAGGGCTTGTTCGACGAGCAGCGCCTCGCCGCGCGCGACGCCGGCGCCGTCGATCGCGAGGCGGACGTCCTTTTGCGCGAGCGCGGAGCCCCGGCTCTCAGCGATGCGTTCGAGGACCGCCTCCATCGGCACGGCCGACGGAGACTTGAGGGCCCGTCGCCGTTCGAGCACGGCGAGCTCGAGCAGCCGATCGATGACGTCTTGCATGCGCCGCGCTTCGGTGCCGATCTGACCCGCGAAGCGCGTCCGATCCGCGTCGCCGATGGGTCCTTCGAGGAGCTCCGCCGCACCGACGACGGCCGTGAGCGGGCTTCGGAGCTCGTGCGCCATCGTCTGGATCGTCTTCTCGACGTACTGCTTGCCTTCGAGCGACGTGCGCATCGACTCGATCGCCGCCGCGAGCTCCGACAGCTCTCCTCGAACCGCCGGCGCCGGCGCACGCTCGCCCGCCGCCACGCGCGTCGCGTAGTCGCGGAGGCGCGTGATCGATCGCGCGATGAGCAACGCGAAGAGCAGGCCGGCGCCGAGCGAGACCGCGAGGAGGATGCTCCCGGAGCGCAAGAGGCGCGTGCGTGCGAGGACGAGGAAGGGGGTCATCGCATCGACGGGCTTGCCGACCGTGACGACGCCGACGATCCGCCCGTCGCGCCGAATCGGCGCGGCGACGTAGAGCGTGGAAGGCGCGTTCGGGCCGGCGTCGTGGGTCGATCGCGCGCCGTAACCGCCGACCAGCGTCCGCGCGACGTCGTTCCAGCGTGAGTAGTCCGCGCCGACGTCGCGGCCGCTCGAATCGAAGACGACGATGCCGCGCGCGTCCGTGACGTAGACGCGCTGGTGGAGGGTCCGCTTGTCGACGCCATAGATCTGTGCGTCCAGCGTCCGGTTCGCCAAGTCGCGAAAGACGTCTCCGAACGAAGCGTCGACGATGGCGTCACGCGCGGGGCCGTGCTCGAGGATGGTCGCGAGGAGCGCCGACTCTTCGACGAGGACCTCCTCCATC
>JBGAHN010000199.1:0-9673 GCA_044226145.1 Labilithrix sp.
GCCAAGGGGCTCCGCACCTTCGTCGGCGGCAACCTCGGCGAACCCCTCGCGGCGCATGCGGACGAGCCGGGCGTCGCCCTCGTGCTCGAGGTCTCGAGCTTCCAGATGGAGCGCGTCGACGCCCTCCGCCCCGACGTCGCCCTCCTGCTCAACGTCACGCCCGATCACCTCGATCGCTACCCGGATTTCGACGCCTACGCGGCGGCGAAGGGCAACGCGTTCGCGCGGCAGACGTCCTCCGATCTCGCGGTCGTGCCGGTGAACGACGCGATCTGCGCGGCACAGGCGAAGCGCGGCCACGCCGCCGTCGTGACGTTCGGTCCCGGCGGCGACGTCGACGTGACGAGCGACGCCGTCGTCGATCGCGCGAGCGGCGCGACCTACCGGTACGACGACATCCGCCTCCGCGGCGGTCACAACGCGCTCAACGTCGCCGCCGCGGTGGCCGCCGTTCGACCCTTCGGGCTCTCGCGCGAGCTCGTCGCCTCCGTCCTCGCGCGCTTCGAAGGCCTCGCGCACCGCATGGCCTTCGTCGGTGAGCGCGACGGCGTCCGCTACTACGACGACTCGAAGGGCACGAACGTCGGCGCCTCGGTCACCGCGGTGCGCGGCGTGTTCGAGCCGAAGGTCGTCCTCATCGCCGGCGGTCGCGACAAAGGCGGCAGCTACGGCCCGCTCGCCGACGCGCTCCGCGACAAGGGAAGGGCCGTCGTCGTCCTCGGCGAGGCCTCCGATCTCATCGCCGCCGCGATGGACGGCATCGTCCCCGTTCGCCGCGCGTCCTCCATGGACGAGGCCGTCGCGCTCGCCGCCGCGCTCGCGAAACCGGGCGACGCGGTCCTCCTTTCCCCCGCCTGTTCGAGCTTCGACATGTTCCGCGACTACAAGCACCGCGGCGACGCCTTCGTCGAAGCGTTCGCCCGCCTCTCGTCGGCACGAGGAGACGCCTGATGGAAGTCCGCAACGTTCGCCGCGCCCCGCCGTCCCTCCCGATGCAGCTCGCGCTCCCGCTCGACGCGAAGGCGGACAAGGAGCGCGCGCACCGCCCCGTCGACGTGATCCTCGCCGCGCTCGTCATCGCCATCATCGGCTTCGGCGTCGTCATGGTCTACAGCGCGTCCACCGTGCAAGCGACGCTGCACTACCACGATCCCCAATTCTTCCTGAAGCGCCAGGCCGCCTACGCGATCGCGAGCCTCGTCGTCTTCGGCCTCGTGAGCCTCGTCGACTACCACCGCCTCTACAAGCTCACGTACCCGGTGCTCGGCCTCGTCGGCGTGCTCCTCGTCTTGTGCGTCGCGGGCTTCGGCCACACGGGCGGCGGCGCGACGCGGTGGCTCGCGATCGGCCCGGTGCACGTCCAGCCCGCCGAGATGGCGAAGCTCGCCCTCGTCACGTGGCTCGCGTATTCGCTCGCCAAAAAAGCCGAGCGCGTGAAGACCTTCACCGTCGGGTTCTTGCCGCACCTCCTCGTCGCCGGCGTCTTCATGTTCCTCTGCATGAAGCAGCCCGACTTCGGAAGCTCCGTCGTCCTCTTGCTGCTCACGTTCACGATGCTCTTCGTCGCGGGCGCGAAGATCGGCTACATCCTCGGCGCATCGATCCTCGGCAGCGTCTTCGCCGTCTTCGCCGTCATGTCGACGATCTACCGGCGCGAACGGTGGCTTGCGTGGCTGAACATGGATCAGCACCGTGCCGACCTCGCCTACCAGCCGTTCCAGTCCGTGATGTCGTTCGGCGCGGGCGGGACGTGGGGCACTGGCATCGGCAAGGGCCTTCAGACGCTCTACCTGCCCGAGGCCCACAACGACTTCATCGCCGCCATCATCGGCGAAGAGCTCGGCTTCGTCGGCATCGCCGTCCTCTGCGCGGTCTACCTCGCCCTCGTCGCGCGCGGCGTTCGCGCGGCGTTCCGCGCGCCGGACGACTACGGCTCGTACCTCGCGTTCGGCATCTCGGCGATGTTCGGGGTGCAGGCGCTCGTCAACCTGTCGGTCGCGCTCGCGATCCTGCCCACGAAGGGGCTGACCCTGCCGTTCTTGAGCTTCGGCGGCTCGTCGCTCCTCGTCAACGCCGCCGCCGCCGGCATCTTGCTCAGCATCTCACGGCAAGGCGAGGTCCCGTCGCAGGAGACCGAGACCACGTCGCCGCCGCCGCCCGTGAGCGACGGCCTCGACGAACACGTGCAAGATACACACATGGACGACGCGGACGTCGTGGCGAGCGTCGCGGCGGAGCAAGCCTCGTGAGCGACGAGCCCGTCATCCTCGTCGCAGGAGGGGGAACGGGCGGCCACGTCTACCCGGGGCTCGCGATCGCGCACGCGCTGAAGAAGCTCGCCGACGTGCGCGTCGTGTTCGTCGGGTCGAACCGCGGCCTCGAATCGCGCGTCGTGCCCGCCCAGGGATTCTCGCTGGAGCTCCTCGAGGTCGAGCCGATGAAAGGTGGCGGAGCGTCGCGGGCCATTCGCGGGGCGCTCGTCGCGGCCAAGGCGATGCGGAGCGCCACGTCGCTCATCGGGCGCCTTCGCCCGTCGGCGGTCCTGAGCGTCGGGGGATACGCGGCAGGGCCCGCGGCGCTCGCGGCGGTCGGACGCGGCGTTCCGCTCGCCGTCCTCGAGCCGAACCGCACGCTCGGGCTCACCAACCGGTTGCTCGCTCCCTTCGCGCGTCGCGCCTACGTCGCGTGGCCGGAGACGGGCCGCCATTTTCGTGATGGCCGAGCGCGCCTCTACGGCGTGCCGCTCCGCTCGGCATTCTCGCCGCGTCCTTACGTCCCGCGTCCCTCTTCGCGCCGGCTCCTCGTCCTCGGCGGCAGCCTCGGCGCTCGCGCGCTCAACGAGCGCCTGCCTCCGGCGATCGCCGAGGTCGTCGCGACCACGGGACCCATCGACGTCGTGCACCAATGCGGCGCCGATCACGAAGCCGCGGCGCGCGAAGCCTACGCGCGCGCGGGCCTCGTATCCGCCGTCGTCACGCCGTTCCTCGACGACGTCGCGACGAAGATCGCCGAGGCCGACGTCGTCATCGCCCGCGCCGGAGCGTCCGCGGTGGCCGAAATCACCGCGGTCGGCCGCGCCGCCGTCTTCGTGCCGTTCCCCCACGCGGCCGACGACCACCAAGCCCAGAACGCCTTGGCCCTCGAAGCCGAGCACGGGTGCGTCTGCCTCCGCCAAGAGGTGGCCGACGAAGCGCGCCTCGCCCGCGAGATTTCGGCCCTATTTTCCGACGAAACGCGCCGCGTCCGCATGGCCGACGCGGCGCGTGCCCACGGCCGGCCCGAAGCGACCGACGACATCGCGCGCGATTTGTTGACGCTGGCCGGCATTTCCCGCAAGCGTCGTCCGGACACGAAGTCCAACGGCGCGTCCGGACATGCCCGGGGCGCCTTCCGCATCGACAAGGAGATTTCTTGATGTTTCGCGGCCGCGTGAGGCATGCGCACTTCGTCGGCATCGGCGGCATCGGCATGAGCGGGCTCGCGGAGATCCTGCGCACGATGGAGTTCGACGTCTCCGGCTCCGACCTGAAGCCGAACGACATCACGCGCCGCCTCGAGACCATGGGCGTGCGCGTCGACGTCGGGCACCGCGCCGAGAACGTCGAGGGCGCCGACGTCGTCGTCTATTCGAGCGCGATCGGCCCGTCGAACCCCGAGCTCCGCCGCGCGCGCGAGCTCGAGATCCCCATCATCCCCCGCGCCGAGATGCTCGCCGAGCTCATGCGGGTGAAATACTGCGTCCTCATGGCGGGCTCGCACGGCAAGACGACGACCACGTCCCTCGTCGCCACCGTCGTCCGCGCCGCGGGCCTCGATCCCACCGTCGTCGTCGGCGGCAAGGTCAACGCGCTCGGGTCGAACGCGCGGCTCGGCGAAGGCGATCTCTTCGTCGCCGAGGCCGACGAGAGCGACGGCTCCTTCCTCAAGCTCACGCCCACGATCGGCGTCATCACGAACATCGACCCCGAGCACCTCGACCACTACGGCACGCACGAGAACGTCAAAGACGCCTTCGTGCAGTTTGCAAATAAGATCCCGTTCTACGGCCTCGCGGTCCTCTGCCTCGACCACCCGCACGTCCAGGCCATCCTCCCTCGCATCGAGCGCCGCCACGTGACCTACGGCGTCTCGAAGCAGGCCGACTACCGCGCGAAGAACCCCGTCTACCAAGGACTCGAGACCCACTTCGAGGTCGTCCGACGGGGCGAATCCCTCGGCGCGTTCACGGTGCGGATGCCGGGGCACCACAACGTGCTCAACGCGCTCGCGGTCATCGCCGTGGCCGACGAGCTCGAGATCCCGCTCGACGTCGTCCGCGACGCCATCTCGCGCTTCCACGGCGTGCAGCGGCGCTTCACGGTCGTCGGCCAGCCGGCCCTCGCGCGCGAAGGAAAGACCGGCGACGTCATGGTCATCGACGACTACGGCCATCACCCCGCCGAGATCGAGGCCACGCTCGACGCCGCGCAAAAGGGCTTCGACCGCCGCGTCGTCGTCGCATTCCAACCGCACCGCTACACGCGCACGCACTCGCTCTTCGAGGACTTCACGCGCGCCTTCAACAAGGCCGACCTCGTCATCGTCACGGACGTCTACGCCGCCGGCGAGGCCCCCATCGAGGGCGCGACGGGCGAGGCCCTCGCCGACGCCATCCGCGCGCACGGGCACCACAACGTCCGCTACGTGCAGGACAAAAAGCAGGTGTCCCGCGTGCTCCACGAGGAGGTGCGTCCGAACGATCTCGTCATCGCGCTCGGCGCAGGTGACATCAACGCCAGCGCGCGCGAGCTCGTCGCCGCGCTCGAAAGCGAGAAGACCGCATGAGCCACGAGCTTCCGTCCGTGCCTCCGAGCGTCCGCAACGTCCGCCGAAAGCCGCCCGTCGCGAGCGAAGGCAAGGGCGACGACGCGGGGGCCACCTCCGCCGCACGCGCGGGCGATCCGGCGCGGGCCGAGCGCCTCGTGCGCGGGCTCTGGACGGCGCTCGGGACGGTCGTGGTCGTCGGCATCGGCGCCGTGGCGACGTGGGGCGCGCGGCACTACATCCAGACGAGCCCGCGCTTCGCGATCGAGGCGGTCGAGGTGAGCGGCGCGCGCCATCGAACGGCCGCCGAGCTCGAGACCGAAGCCGGCCTGGTCAAAGGCCAGAACGTCTTCTCGGTCGATTTGGACGCTTCGCGCGACCGTCTGCTCGCCGATCCGTGGATCCGCGAGGCCTCCGTCGCGCGGAAGCTGCCGTCGTCGATCGCCCTACGCGTGACCGAGCACGAGGCCGCCGCGCTCGTGGTCGCGGGCGCCGACACCTACCTGGCGACGCGCGACGGCGAGCTCTTCAAGCGGCTCGAGCCCGGCGATCCGACGGATCTCGACGTCGTCACCGGCCTCTCGGTCGACATGCTCGCCTCCGATCGCGACGGCGCCGTCGCGGTCATCCGCCGCGCGCTCGATTTGGCTGCAGAATACACGCATTCGGCGCTCGCCGCGCGCTCGCCCCTGCAAGAGATCCACGTCGAGTCGAACGGCGAAATGACGCTCGTGATCGGCAAGAGCACCGTGGCGCTCCACATGGGCGGCGCGCCCTATCGGGAAGAAAATCGAGCACGCCATCCGCGTCCTGTCCGAGCTCGACCGTCCGCGGCGCCAAGGCCGACGAGATCATGCTCGACGACGACGCCCGTCCGGATCGCGTCGTCGTCCGCATGCGCTGAGCGTGCGCTCGAGCCGATCTTCTCCGCGGGGGATCACGCCCGCCGCGGACCGGGTCCGCGTCGATCCTTCGGGACCGGGCCGGAGCAATGTTTTCTCGCCGTCACCGATCCGGTAGCCTCACCCGATCGTGACGGTCCCCTCCACGCGCACGGTCCTCCAGGTCCTCCCCAAGGCACGACTCCTCGAGCTGGGACGCGTCTTTGCGATCGCGCTGCCGCCCGGCGGGTCCAAAGACGAGCACATCGAGACGCTCGTCGCGCGCAACGTGCTTCGGTTCCCTGAGCTCCTCGAGGCGCTCGGTCGCGACGAGCTGAAGTTGGCGTGCCGCAGCCACGGCCTCGACGACTCCGGACGCGCGCGACCGCTGCTCGCCGCGAGGCTCCTCCACGCGCGCGGCGCGACGGAGACGGCGCCGCCCAAACCTCTTTTCGTCCCCCACACCATTCCGAGGTACGCGCCTCGCGCCGGGGACATCGCGCAGGTGCGCCATCGGCAATGGCTCGTCGACGCCATCGTGCCCCCCTCCGCCGAAGGCGATAGCACGCTCGTCAAGCTCGTGTGCCTCGACGACGACAACCAGGGCCGGTCGCTCGATGTCTTCTGGGAACTCGAGCTCGGCGCGCGCGTCCTTCAACCAGAGGCGCACGGGCTCGGCGACATCGTCCGAATGGACCCGCCTCGGCGCTTCGCCGCCTACCTCCACGCGCTCAAGTGGAACAGCGTCACGGCGACGGACGCCAAGCTGTTTCAGTCACCCTTTCGCGCCGGCATCAAGCTGATGAACCACCAGCTCACGCCGCTCCGCAAAGCCCTCTCGCTCCCCCGCGCCAACATCTTCATCGCCGACGACGTCGGCCTCGGCAAGACGATCGAGGCTGGCCTCATCGCCCAGGAGCTCCTGCTCCGTCAGCGCATCGAGTTCATCCTCATCGTGTGTCCGGCGTCCGTGTGCCTCCAATGGCGTGATGAGATGCAGAAGAAGTTTGGCCTCCCGTTCGAGATCATGAACCGCGCGTTCCTCGGCCGTCGACGCCAGGAGCGCGGGTTCGGCGTCAACCCGTGGAGCACGCACACGCGCTTCATCGTCTCGCACCCCATCCTCCGGCGGCCCGAATACCGAGACCCGCTGCTCCAGCATGTCGGCGAGCGCGCGCCAAAGAGCCTGCTCATCTTGGACGAGGCCCACGTCGCGGCGCCCGCGGGCGCGAACCGGTACGCGGTCGACTCGAAGCTCACGAGCGTCGTTCGCGACATCGCCCCTCGCTTCGAGAACCGCCTCTTTCTCAGCGCGACCCCGCACAACGGACACTCCAACAGCTTCTCGGCGCTCCTCGAGCTGCTCGATCCCCAGCGCTTCACGCGCGGCGTCCCCGTCCGAGGGCGCGCGGAGCTGGACGCGGTGATGGTCCGGCGGCTGAAAGAGGACCTGAGGCAGCTCGGCGTCGAGCAGTTCCCGAAGCGAGCACTCACCGCCGTCCCGGTCGGTGATGCCTCGTCACCCGAGCTCGTGATCGCGAAGAAGCTCGCCGAATACACGGCGCTCATGAAGGGCTCGAGCGAGGGAGTCCGCGCTTCGCGATCGGCGCGCGACCTCGTCTTCATCAACCTCCAAAAGCGCCTGCTGTCGAGCGTCGAGGCGTTCTACCGCACCCTTCAAGCGCACCATCGCGGCGTCACGGGCGGTCCCGCGACGACCGCCGCCGCCGCGCGCCCCACGCTCGACGACGACGACGAGTACGGCGTGCCGGACGAGGTCTTCGACGAGGCCGATGAGCTCCGCGCCCTCGCCCACTCGCGCGACGTCGCTCCGCCGAAATCGGCCCGTGATCTCCTGGGCGAGCTCATGCAACTCGGCGCCGCTCATCGCGGCGCGCCCGACGCCAAGGTCCTCGCGCTCGTCGCCTGGATCAACGCGCATCAATGCCGCGGCGTCGCCGTTGGAGGCGCGGACCCGAAGGCCAAGAAGGCGGACCGCCAATGGACCGACCAACGCCTGCTCGTCTTCACCGAGTACGGCGACACGAAGCGCTACCTCCGAACCCTCCTCGGCACCGCCGTCGACGGGACCGACCGCGGCGACGAGCGGATCATGGAGCTGCACGGCGGTATGTCCGATGAGCAACGCGAAGAGGTGCAGCGCGCGTTCAACGCGCCGCCCGACCAGCACCCGGTCCGCATCCTCCTCGCGACGGACGCCGCGCGCGAGGGCGTGAACCTCCAGGGCCACTGCGCGGATCTCGTGCACTTCGACATCCCGTGGAACCCTGCGCGCATCGAGCAACGCAACGGCCGCATCGATCGCACGCTCCAGCCCGAGCCCGAGGTGCGCTGCCACTACTTCGTCTATCGCGATCGCGAGGAGGACCTCGTCCTCGAGACGCTGGTGCACAAGGTCGACGTCATCCAGCGCGAGCTCGGCTCCGTCGGCGCCGTCCTCCTCGAGCGCCTGAGCGACGTGATGGAAGGTGGCATCGATGCGAGCACGCGCGCGCGCCTCGAAGAGGCCGAAGAGGCCGGCTCCATGAAGAGGGTCTCGCGTGACGAGCTCGAGTCTCAACGCGACGAGCTCGTGCGCGTGAACCGCGACATCGAAGAGGCCGGGCAGCTCTTGAACCGGTCGGCCAAGGTGATGAACTTCGACCCCGCGCTCCTACGCGACGCCATCGACGTCGGGCTCGAGCTCGCCGGCGCGGAACCCCTCAAAGCCATCGCGACGGACGAGCCCGGCGTCGAAGCTTGGCGCGTGCCGGAGCTGCCGGAAGCGTGGCAGCCGACGCTCGACACGCTGCGCCCCGCGCGGGGGCGGAACGAGCCCTTGTGGGAGTTCCGGAAGAGGGCCCCGCGGCCCATCGTGTTCCGGCCGCCGCCGAAGATGAACAGCGGGCTCTCTCACGTCCACCTGCAGCACCCGCTCGTCCAGCGCGTGCTTGGACGCTTCCTCGCGCAAGGCTACAGCGCTCACGATCTCTCGCGCGTCACGGTGGTCCGCACACGCCACGACGCGCTCGTTCGTGTCATCGCGTTCGGCAGGCTCTCTCTCTTTGGGGCCGGTGCGACCCGGCTGCACGACCAGCTCGTTTCGGTCGCGGCGCGATGGACGGAAGGGAGCGACGAGCTCCAGCCTTTCGCCGAAGAGGCCGATCGCAAGGCTGTCGAGATGCTTGAGCACGTGCTCGCGGAGGCCCCTTCGCTCGATGCCGTCTCGAGCGCTGTGCAAAAGAAGCTCACCGCTGTCGCGCCCGCCACTTTCGCGAACCTCTGGCAACACATTCGCGAGGAGGCCGACGCCCTGGCGCACGACGCTGAACGGCGGCTCACGCAGCGCGGCGCCGATGAGTCGGAAGCGCTCAAGAAGCTGCTCACCACGCAGCGGCTCTCCATCATCCACGAGATCGAGCGTCGCCAGCAGCTCTCGTTCGAAGACCGGAAGTTCGACAAGCGCGAAGAGGAGCAGTTCAAGAGAGAGCAGGCGTACCTCGGTGAGCGGCTCGTCGCGATCCAGCTCGAGCTCCAGCGCGAACCAAAACAAATCGAGGGCCTCTACCGCGTGGCGCTGCGGCGCCTCGAGCCGGTCGGCCTCGTGTTTCTTTGGCCCGAGACGCGCGGGTAGGCGGAAACACCCATGAATGACATCGAGCGAAAGTTCCACGAGGCGTGGCTTGGGATGGTGCAGCCCGTCGACGGCCTGGTCGTCTCGGTGCCCGTGCTCGTCGAAGCCCAGTGCATGGAGCGGCAGCCTCCGAGCACGCAAGAGCGGCTCGTCGCGCTCTGCCCCCCGACGCGCCAGGGCGAAGCGGCCCCGGAGGGGCACCGCATCGCGCACGTCGCGCGGTTCTTCCACGACATTTTGGGGTTCGCGCCCGATGCGTTCGACGCGGGCGGTGCCCTGCCCGACGCGCTTTCGCTCTACGTACCCGAGGGACGGCAAACCATTCGGCCCACGTTGGGTCTACGCCGCCTCGACG
>JBGAHN010000200.1:0-9487 GCA_044226145.1 Labilithrix sp.
CAAGTCGAACGTCGTCTCGCCGAGCGCCACGCGCAACGGCCGCAAGGCGTACACCTTCCAGGACCTCATCGCGCTCCGCGCCACGCACGGTCTCCTCGCGCAGAACGTCCGCCTGAAGGACGTCGTGCAGGCGATCGGCGCGCTCCGCCGCGCCCTCCCCCGCGTCACGCGCCCGCTCCAGGAGCTGCGCATCGTCTCCGACGGCCGCAAGATCGTCGTGAAGGCCGAGGACGGCGCGTTCGAGCCCGTCAGCGGGCAGATGGTCATCGACTTCCGCGTCGACGGCCTCCGCGACGACGTCGTCCGCGTGCTCCGTCAGGAGCCGGGCGGCTCTCGCGCGCGCTCCGCGTACGACCTCTACATGCGCGCGAGCACCCTCGACGAGGACCCGGGCTCGTTCGACGAGGCCGAGGAGCTCTATCGCAAGGCGACCGAGCTCGATCCGAACCTCGCCATCGCCTACACGAACCTCGGGAACATCCGGTTCCGCATGGGCGACGAGGTCGGGGCCGAGGAGCTCTATCGACGCGCGCTCGACGTCGACACGCGGCAACCCGAGGCGCACTACAACCTCGGGTACGTCATGCTCGAGCGCGGGCGGGCGTCGGAGGCGGTGACGTTCTTCGAGGCCGCCATCGCCGCCGATCCGCGGTTCGCCGACGCGCACTTCAACCTCGCGATGGCGCACGAGGCGCTCGACGACAAGGCGCGCGCGCGCGTGCACTGGAAGAAGTACCTCGAGCTCGAGCCGACGGGCACCTGGGCGGACATCGCCCGCGATCACCTGTAGGCACGGGCGAAGCGCGGGGAGCGTCCGCGGCGGCGACTCAAATACGGCGATGCGCGAGGCACGGGAGCGCCGCGCGCACGCGATCTTGCGCGGTGAAATCGAGGCGCGCGATCGCGAAGCCCTCGCCCTCCGGGGCTTGCGCGAGGACGTCGCCCCACGGATCGACGATGAGGCTCTTGCCGTACGTCGCGCGCCCCTTCGGGTGCTTGCCGTGCTGCGCGGGGGCGAGCACGAACACCTGGTTTTCGATCGCGCGGGCGCGGAGGAGCACGTGCCAGTGATCTTTTCCCGTCGGCACGGTGAACGCGGCAGGTACCGTCACGATGCGAACGCCCCGATCGACCAGGCGCCGAAAGAGCTCGGGGAACCGCACGTCGTAGCAAATCGTCATGCCGAGCCCGACGCGTGAGCCGTCACGGCGCGTGAGCTGGGCGTCCACCGGCGTCGCCCCGGGCGCGCTCGACGCGCTCTCGAGGAGCTTGGTTCCATCGGGCAAGTCGACGTCGAACAAGTGGATCTTGCGGTAGCGCGCGACGATCCGACCGTCCGGCGACACCAGGAGCGACGTGTTGAAGGGGCGCTCCGGATCGGCGCTCTTCTCCGGCATCCCGCCGGCCACGATCCACACGCCCCGAGCCCGCGCGACGTCGCGCACCGCGGCGACGATCGGACCGACCTCCCCCGTGCCCCCCTCGCCTTCCGGGACGTCTTCGGCGATCGCGCGCTTGACGTCTTCGTCGCCCATGAAGGCGAAGTTCTCGGGGAGCGCGACGAGCTCCGCGCCGGCCCCCGCGGCCTCCGCCACGAGCTCGCGAACCCGAACGAGGTTGCGATCGCGATCGTCCTGGCTCGAGAGCTGGACGACCGCGACGTTCATGGGATCCATCGCCGCCTCAGGCCGACGCTTCGACCTTGGCCGCGCCGGCGCTCTTCGACTTCTTCGCGTAGAGCCCTTCGATGACCGCCTGGTGGGCCTCGAAGACCTTGCGTCGCTTCACCTTGAGGCTCGGCGTGAGCATGCCGTTTTCGACGGTGAAGTCCTCGCCGACGAGCGCGAACTCCTTGACGCCCTCGAAGCCCTTGAACTTGGCGCCGTGCGCCTCGAGCTCGGCGGCGTAGAGCTCGCGCACCTTCGGGTTCGCGAGGAGCGCGTCCAAGCCGCCGGACACGCCGTTCTCCGCCGCCCATCCCTTGAGGGCATCCACGTTCGCGACGATGAGCGCCACGTTGTACGGGCGGTTGTCGCCGTAGACCATGACGTTCGCGACGTACGGCGAGAGCTTGATTTGCTCCTCGAGCGGCGTCGGCACGACGTACTTGCCGTTTTCGAGCTTGTACTGCTCCTTGATGCGCCCCGTGATGTAGAGGAAGCCGTCCGCGTCGAGGCGGCCCATGTCGCCCGTGCGGAAGCCGCCGTCGCTCGTGAAGACGGCGTCGTTCTCTTCCTTGCGGTTGTGGTAGCCGACCATGACGTTCGGCCCGTGGACGATGACCTCGCCCTCGTCCGAGATCGAGATCTTCACGCCCGGGATCGCGCGCCCGACGCTGCCGATCTTGCGGCTGTCCGGCCAGTTGGCGGTCGCGATCGGGCTCGTCTCCGTGAGGCCATAGCCCTCGTAGACCGTGATGCCGAGGCTGTCGATGAACTCGGCGACCTCCTTGGAGATCGCCGCGCCGCCGCTGAACGCGTATTTGAGGTTCCCACCGAAGCGCGCGCGCACCTTCGCGAACACGACGCGGTCGGTCAGCGCCAGCACGAGCCCTTCGCCGAGCGAGACCTCTCCGCCGGCCCGCTGCTTCGCGCGCGTCGCGAGCGCGCTCCGCACCATCTGCTGGACGAAGCCCGGCTTCGACGAGATCTGCTTCTGCACCGCCGCATAGATCTTGTTGAAGATGCGCGGGACGCTGAAGAGGAGCGTCGGCTTCGTCTCGGCGAGGTTGTCGATGATCTTCTCGACGCTCTCGGCGAGGGCGAGCGAGGCGCCCATCGAGAAGAGGCCATGGAGCTCCACGGTCTGGCCGAACGAGTGCGCCCACGGCAGGAACGACAGCGACCGATCGCCCGACGACATCGGGAAGATCTGGTGGATGGCGCTGACGTTCGAGGCGATGTTCCCGTGCGAGAGGATGACGCCCTTCGGGTTGCCCGTCGTGCCGCTCGTGTAGATGAGGCACGCGACGTCCGAGACCTTGGGCGTCACGGTCTTGACCTTGTCCTTCGTGGCCGCGAGGTCCGAGAAGGAGCGGACGCCATCGGTCGACTTCGTCGCCGGATCGAGACCGATGATGTATTTCAGCGAAGGGATCGTCTCGAGGAACTCCTTCGTTTTGTCCAGGATGGCCGGGGTCGCGACGATGAGCGCCTTGGCCTCCGAGTCGCGGACGATGAACTCCCAGTCCTTCGGGAGCTGCGCCTCGTACATCGGGACGAAGGCGACGCCGAGGCCGAAGCACGCGTACGCGGCCACGGCCCACTCGACGCGGTTGTTCGCGATGATGGCGATGCGGTCACCGGACCCGAGGCCGAGGCCCGCGAGGCCCGCGCGGAAGTTGTCGGTGAGCTTGCCGAACTCCAGGTAGGTGAGCCATTCCCAGTTGCCGCCGCGCTTCGTGCCGAAGAGGGGGCGATCCGGGAACGTCTTGATGGCGTCGTGGTAGACGTCGACGAGGGTCTGGAATTTGGCGGACATGGCGGACGAAGGATACCCCCGCACGGCGGCCGCCGCCAGCCGCTACGACCGAGCTTCGGTCGTTCGAGGGACGGCGTTTGCGGCACTTACGGCCAACGCGTGCTAAAAGCCCCGCCGCTTTGTCCGGCCGCTACCTCGTCCACACTTTCGGGTGCCAAATGAACGCGCACGACTCCGACCGCATGGAGGAGGTGCTGCGCGCGCATGGCTGGAGCGCCGCCACCTCGGAAGAGGAGGCCGACCTCATCGTCCTCAACACGTGCAGCGTCCGCGAAAAGGCGGAGCAGAAGCTCCGCAGCGAGGTCGGCAAGCTCGCCCCGCTCAAGGCCAAGCACCCCGGGCTCGTGCTCGCCGTCGCGGGCTGCGTCGCCCAACAAGAAGGAGAGGCGCTCCTCCGCCGCGTGCGGCACCTCGACCTCGTCATCGGTCCCGACAACATCGCCGAGCTCCCGGCCCTCGCGTCCGATCAGATGGCCGGCGCCCCGCCCCGCGCGCGCACCGTCTTCGACCTGGACGCGCCGCGCTTCTTGACCGCCGAGCCGCGCCCGGGCGAGGCCCCCGTCAGCGTCTACGTGACCACGATGAAGGGCTGCGACGAGCGGTGCTCCTTCTGCATCGTGCCGTATACGCGCGGCCCCGAGCGCTACCGCTCGAGCGAGGACGTCGTCGCGGAGATCGCGCGATGGGTCTCCGCCGGCGCCCGCGAGGTGACGCTCCTCGGACAGACCGTCGACAGCTTCCGCGATCCGGCGCTCCCGGCGCCCGCGTCCGACGATCCCGACGAGAGCCAGTTCCCCGCGCTCCTCCGCCTCATCGCGGAGCGCGTGCCCGGCCTCGCGCGCCTGCGCTACACGAGCCCGCACCCGCGCCACGCCACGGCCGCGCTCGCGGCGGCGCACGCCGAGCTCGACGTCCTCGCGCGGCACGTCCATCTCCCCGTCCAATCCGGCAGCGACCGCGTCCTCAAGCGCATGATCCGGCGCTACGGCCACGCCGAATACACCGCGCGTGCGCGTCGCTTGCTCGCCGCGCGTCCCGGCATGACGATGTCCACCGACGTCATCGTGGGTTTCCCCGGTGAAACGGAGGCCGATTTCCAGGCGACCCTGGATCTCGTCCGCGACATCGGCTTCGTCGGCCTCTTCGGCTTCAAGTATTCGCCGCGTCCCTTCACGCCCGCGCTCAAGCTCGCCGACGACGTCGACGAAGCCGCCAAGAGCGATCGGCTCGCGCGCCTGTTCGAGCTCTCGGAGTCGCTCACGCGCGCGCACCTCGCCACGCTCGTCGGCACGACCCAGCGCGTCCTCGTTTCGGGGCCGAGCAAGGCCAGCGCGAAGGAAGGCCGTCCGTTCGTCGAGGGCCGCACCGAGCGCAACGAGATCGTCCACGTCGAAGAGCCGCCCGAGCGCGCGCTCACGGGATCCATCGTGGAGGTCGAGATCGCGCGTGCGAACAAGCACTCGCTCTTCGGGGTGCCGACGCCCGAAGGTCTCGCGGCGGCCCCGCTACGCTCGGCGACCACGAGAGGTCGCCGCGCTCTTCCTCTCGTCGGCTGATCCCCTCCCCGCGATCGCGCCGCGTCGCGATCGCGTCGCACCGCGATCCCGCCGCAGCGATTCCGTCGTCACGCCTCCGTTCGCGCACCATCCACGCCCCATCCACCGAGGAGACGCCCGATGCCGCCCAGCGACGACACCGACGCCCGAGGGACACGCATCCATGGATCCCACCGCGGCCCGATTTTCCCACACAAGGGTGTTCGCCCGACGCTGGGTCCCCGTGTCTTCGTCGCTCCGACCGCCTCCGTCATCGGCGACGTGGTGATCGGCGAGGCGTCGAGCATCTGGTTCGGCGCGGTTCTCCGGGGCGATTGCTACCCGATCCGCATCGGCGCGCGGACGAACGTGCAGGACAACGCCGTCGTCCACGTGACCGGAGGCAAGGCCATGACCAACGTGGGCAACGACGTGACCATCGGCCACCTCGCGATCGTTCATGGTTGCACGATCGGCCATCGTTGCCTCATCGGCATGGGGAGCATCGTGCTCGACGGCGCCGTCGTCGAAGACGAGTGCTTCATCGCGGCAGGTGCGCTGGTGCCGCCGCGCATGATCGTTCCATCGCGATCGCTCGTCGTGGGTCGACCGGGCAAGGTGGTCCGCACCCTCGGTGAAAGCGACCTCCAAGAAATCCGCGAGGCGGCGGCGCACTATGTGCGCTACGCCATTGATTTCATTGACGATTAGCCTATTTCCCGAGAGTTACACGAACCGGTCGCAGGAGGTTCGGACTGAAACGATCGCAACCCGCACACGACGAACGGTCACGATTCGCAACGCGCGCATCGAACTTAGCTCCCGATAAGCTCGCGCGCACTAAGGTGCACTTGTGACTCAGGACGAGCAATCGCGCGTCCAGCGGATCAAGGAGTACGTCCTTGCGCGGCTGAGAGAGGAGCTCGGCAACGCTCCCCGGGGTGCGCAAGCGCGACTCGCGAAAGCGCTGGGTGTTTCCGGTGCGCACTTAAGCAACATGCTCTCTCCCAATCCGACGCGGCAGCCCGGAGAAGACTTCCGTCGCAAGGTGGCCGTGCATTGGGGCATCAGCTACGCGCAGCTCGAAGCGCTCGCCCTCGGCGAAGACAGCCCCGAGTCGGGAGGGCCCGTCGTCAGCGCGTTCGACGACGTTCCTCGGAACCTCGCGGCCGTTCTCGGCGGTTATGCGTGGATGCCGGAGCTCCCGACGGCCATCCGGGTCATCGTGCGCGAACAGGCGAGGCAACAACACCGGTTCACGGGCATCGACTTCTCGCACGAAGAGTGGCAGCGATCCGGGTCATCGTGCGCGAACAGGCGCGGCAACATCACCGGTTCACGGGCATCGACTTCTCACACGAAGAGTGGCAGCGCATCTTGACGGGGCTCGAACGCGAAGCGCTCGGACTCGTCGCGTGGCGCATGCAGTCGACCGCGCCGCCGTCGTTGGACATCCCCGCCGCGACGACGGACAAGTCCCAACGCGCGCGCTCGAAGCACTGACCGGCCGGAGGCGCGGTCCGGTCGGTCAAGCCCGGTCGGTCAGTACGAGCGGACGAGGCGGAGCTCGACGCGCGCGACGCCGTCACGAACGATGCCGAGCTCGTCGGCCGCCTTGCGGGACAGGTCGATGATGCGGCCGTGACCCGAGAACGGACCTCGATCGGTGATGCGCACGACGACGGCGCGCCCCGTGTCGACACGTCGGACCTCGACGAGGCTACCGAACGGTAACGTCCGGTGCGCGGCGGTCATCTTGTCCGGATCGAAGCGCTCGCCGCTCGCCGTCTTCCGACCGGCGAGCGCCTTGCCGTACCAGGTCGCATAGCCGACCTGCTCCGGAGGGCCCATGATCGAGCGCTCGCCCGTGACGTCGCGGGCGTGCCCCGCCGATCCCGACGCGCTCGCCCGGGTCGCGTCGGTGACCGGCGGACGAAACCCCGAGGCGGAGGACGACGCGCAGCCGCCCGTCACCAGAGCGACGCACGACGCGAACACGAACGGCACCCGGCGATGCATGATCCGCGGCATAGCACGCGCCGTCGGCGGTGCATCCCGCACCGGAATCGTCGAAGGGACACGGGCGGGCGCCGTGCGGGCGCGGGAAACGCCGGCAGTCGCGCCGCAGCGGCTTCTCGTGCTAAGGAGCACGCGTGCACTTTTCTCGGCTTTTTTTGGCGCTGGCGTGCGCGTCCGGGCTCGTCGCGTGCGGGTCACGGGACGGCGATCCGTCGTCGGCGAAGCCCGCGGCGCTCGGTGTCCACATTCGTGACATCGCCGATCCGACGCTGCCGACCCACCCGAAGCACCTCGACCAAGTCCAAGTGAGCGGCGCGGTCGTCGTCGCGGTCGACACCTACGACGAAACGGGGAACGGCAAGAGCTCGGGGACGATCTACGTGCAGGACATCGGCTCGCAGGAGCCGTACTCGGGCATCTCGCTGTTCGCGCCGGTCTACGACCCTCCCTCGTTGCGGGTCGGTCCGGGCGACACCTTGATGCTCGCCGGGCAGTACCAGGAGAACCCCAACATCGGGACGGCGAAGTTCGCCCCCGGCGCGGTGCTCCCACAGATTTCGCGGCCGTCGGCCGAGCTCCAATACGAAGCGACGTCGCCGGAGCCGCGGGACGTCGACGTCACCGATCTCGCGAGCTTCGAGACCGGACGGCAGTGGCTCGGCATGCTGGTTCGGGTGCACGACGTCGAGCTCTTCACGGCAGATACGAGGTCGGGGCGCTTCTCCGCGGCGCTCACGCAGCCGTCGGGGACGTCCACGTCGTGCGATTCGAGCAACCAACCGCCGACGCTGGTGAACGAGCTCGTCGAGCTCTCGAAGGCGACGCCGGCGCTCGCGGTCGGCACGAAGCTCCGCTCCGTCACCGGCGTCGTGACGTTCTTCTGCAACCTCCACATCGCGCCGCGGTCGCTGGACGACATCGAGCGCTGAGCACGACGCGCATTTGAAGAAGTTCGGGTTCGTCGTCGCACTCACCGCCCTCGTCGCGTGCGGGGGGACTCCACGCGCCGGCGGAGGCGCCGCGTATCCGGACGAACGGCTGCCGGACGTGCGCGTCGAAAAGGGTCGTCCGCCGGTCGTGATCGTCGCGCGCGAAGGAGATCCGGCCGGCGCGCTCGCGGTCGTCGTGTCCACCGCCGGGATGGGCGGGCTCGAGGCGCGGGGCGCGGAGCCTTCGGTGGCGCTCGCGGGCGTCGTCGAGGCGCGCCTCCGTGCACGAGGAGCCGCCGCCAGGGTCGTTCCGCAATGGGACGGATTTCGCGTCGTCCTCCTCCTGAACGACGCCGAGGACGCGCGGACGAAGGCGCGGCTGCTCCGCGAGGCGCTCGTCGCGCCGATCGACGAGCGCGATCGCGACGCGGCGGCGGTGAAGCTTCGCGCGCTCGCCCAACGCCCGCTGCCCGACGCATCGCTCGAACGATGGGCTCGTTGCGTGTCGTCGCCGTACGCCCGCGTCGAACGCGCGGGGAAGAGCAGCGATCCGTCGCTCGCCGAGCTCGAATCCATGCGCGCCCAAAGCGTGGGGCTCGGGCGCGTCGTCTTCGGCGTCACGGGCCCGGCCGACGTCGGGGAAGCGACGTTCCGCGCGGTCGCCGAGGGTCCGGCGTGGAGCAGCGCGTCCGCTTTCGAACCACCCTCGAACGCGAACGAGGCGTCGCCGATGGAGACGTTCGTGTACGAGCGGAGCGCGCGGGCGGTGGCCGGGCGCGTCGTCGTTCACGGGACGATCGATCGCGCGACGGGCAGCGCGGCGGTCGCCGTGGCCGAAGCGCTCGGGGATCCGCGCGGGCCGCTGGCGGCGCGGCTCGCGGCGCTCGAGGTGCCGTTCCGACTCCGGGAGATCACCGGGACCGCGCAAAGGGTCGGAGGCTGCATCGGGTTCGTGCTCGAATCGGAGAGCGCCGTCGCGACGGACAAGGAGCTCGCGCGACGCGTGGCCGACGCCGTCGCGCTCGTGCACGAAGAAGCGGAGACGCGAAGGAGCCCGAGCGGCGATCGGGACGGGCGACGGCTCGCGTGGCGCGCCGGCGATCCGCGCGACGCCGCCGAGCGCGCCGCGTGGTGGACGCTGGCGATGCTCGACGGGCACGATCGATCGCCGCCGGACGCCGGAGCTGCGGCCAACCCGGCGCCCGTTCGTGGCTCCGTCGCGCTCGGCATCCCCGCGCCGCCGACCGAGAGCCCGGCGCCCCGCGCGGAGACGGCGACGGATCTCGCGCGGGCGCTCGCGGAGCAAGCCGCCTCGTGGAAGAAGCCCGTCGTCGACGGACGTACGCGCGTCGAACCGGGGCAAGGAGAGATGTGGGTGCTCGTCGCGTCCCCGTGCGGGACTTCGGCGGAGACGGAGGCCGACGCGGGGCTCACCGCCCTCTTCGTGCTCGCGGCCGCGGAGCTCGTGACGGCGTCCGGCGACGTCGGCGTCGAGCCGTGGATCACGAACGACGGCGCGGGGCT
>JBGAHN010000201.1:0-9465 GCA_044226145.1 Labilithrix sp.
CTTCGAGATCGGTGTCGCCGGTCGCGACGAGGCGCGCGAGCCGCTCGGTCAGGAACGTCACCGAATCGAGCGAGCCCGATCGCAACCACGGCGCGGCGGGATCGGTCGCGCGAAGGGCGCGGGCGGCGCGGGCGAGGGCGCGCTCGGCGACGGGGCGGGTAGGGAACGGAAGCGCGAAGGTCCTGCCGGCGACGGCGACCTCGAGCGACGCGCTGCCCTTGAAGGGCACCGACGGCGGCAGCGTCACCTCCAGAGGGGCGACGCCGTCGGCGTGGATCGCGACGCTCCCGGCTTGTAGGTCGAAGGGGGCGTCGTCGTTCGAGGCGGGGACGAGGCGGACGTTCACCGGTAGCGGCCACCCGCGCGGCGCGCCCGCCGCGTAGCGAACGTCGAGCGTGGGACGGTACCTCGGGGGCTCCGCGAGGCCGTCGAACGTGCGGGCGAACGACACGCTCGCCATCTTCTGCGCGAGCGTCCGCGCGTCGTCGGCCGTCGTCCCCGGAAGGACGAACGACGCGCCCGGTAGCGGAGCGAGGTTTCCATCGACGAAACGCGCGCGAAACGCCCATGCGCCGTCGCGCTGCGCGAGCTCGAGCACGACGGTGTGGTCGCCCTCGCTCAGATCGAGCGGGATCGCGTCGTCGTCGTTTCGTAGCGGCCGCGCCTCGTTTCGCGCGTGCACGGCGCGGCCGTCGACGAACACGCGCACGCCGTCGTCGACGCCGAGGAGCAGCAAGACCTTCGCGGCTCGCTCGAGGTGAAGGGTCCCACCGGCGTAGGCCACCACCCGCGACGGCGGAGAGGCGAAGAAGCCTTTGAGGTCCAGCACCGGCGACGCGCTCGCGGCGAGGGTCCAACGCGCCGGCCCCGTCGCCCTTCCAGCGTACGCCTGCGCCGTTCCCACGGGCGCGCCGCGCAGAGGGTGGAGCGCCGCCGGATCGACGCCGACGACGCGCGGCTCGGTCGACGCCGCGTCCGCGCGAAAGGGGCCGGCGACGAGCCAGGCTCCGACGTCACCCGCCGCGCCGAGCGCGAGGTGGACCTCCGCGTTCTCGATCGGCGAGGGCGGTGAGGGACGCGCCGTTGCGTCCGAAGAAGGCTCGGCCGGCGCTCGCGCGGTGCCCACGAGCAAGGCCGCGCCCGCGAGAGCGGCGAGCGAGATCTTTCTCCGGGACCTTCGTCGCGAAAGCATCGCCGAGCCTTCGGCTCACGGAGTCAATCCGTGAGCCCCTGCGCGAGCGTCCGCGGCTCGTCCTTGAACAAGATCTCGATCTTGCTCGCGTCGAGGACGCGCGTGACGACGCCGTCGCCGAACTTCGAGTGCTTGACGAGATCGCCCTCGGCGAACGTCTCGCTCACGCGGTAGGGACGGAAATCCCGGACGCCCTTGCCGGCGATGGCCTTCTCCCAGGAGCGCTCGCGATCGATCGCCGCCTGCTGGACCTTCGTGGGCCCTCTCGGCGCGCGCGCCGTCGACGATGCGCTGCTCGTTCGCGTTCCCGACGAAGGCGCCTTGTCTCCCGGCGCGCGCGGCCGGAAATTGTGATGGGACCCGCAGGTCGAACACTCGACACGCGCGGGCACCGGGCCAACCATCGCGATGATGCGATGATTGAGCACGAGCTTGCACTTCGTGCACCAGCTGTCGACCTCACCCCCCGCACGAAGCGGTTTACTCATGGCCGCACCTATACCAACGCGAGACGTGATTTTCACGCCTCTTCCACGCGTTCGTGCGCGCCACGCTCAGGGCAGATCGCTTCGACGGCGTCGCTCGCGCTCTTCGCGTCGAACGTGCACGGCCGTCTTGACTTCGGGCCGCGGAAGTCGGACGCGATCGCCGGTCGGATCCTCTTCACTGCTCGCGCCTTCGGCGGTCGGTTCGGACGCGGGAGGATCGGCGCTCTTTTCGGCCGCGGCCTTCTCGGCGGCCGCTTTCTCCGCAGCCTTGTCCTTCTTCGACTTGCGACCGTCGTTCGGCGTGAAGCGAATCGTCGTGTTCACCTCGAACTGAACCGTCGTGAGCAGGTTCTGGAGCTCCCCGGCGAAATTCGTGTGCTCGAGGAAATCGCGGATCTCCTTCGCGACGACTCGGAAGAGCCCGTTCTTCGTCTCGTCGATCTGCTGGAAGATGTAGTGCGCGATGTCCTTCGGCAGCTTCATGTCGTTGACGAGCTGCTTGAGGTTGTCGGGCGATTCGCGCGCCTTCTCGACGCCGAGCTCCACGGCCCGCCGAACGATCTCCGGGATCACGCCCTCGAGCCGTCGCCTCCGCCCGTCACGCGGCTCCGACGGCGACGGCGGCGGAGAGCTGGGTGAGCTCGGAGGCACGCTCTCGGGCGGAAGTTCCGAATCGCTCATGGTATGCATCTAGCCCCGCCTGCGGTCCTGGTCAACGCGACGCGTTACGCCGCGGCCCTCAAAATGCGGGCGATCCCGGCCGCGGCGTGTTCCAGGTTCTCGGCCGAATTCCCGACCGATCGGGCGTCTTCGTTGCTCGCGCCGGGGTCTCCTTCGTCGTTCCGCGCCAACTTTCGCGCGCAGAGCAGCACGTCTTGCTCGCCGATGGAGACGGTGCGTACCTCGACCTCACGTCGGAGCCACTCGACGCGCGACGAGACCGCGTCGCTCATCGACGCCCAGGCGCCGTCCGCCAAAAGTGGCGCAAATGCTGCGATTTCCTCGCACGTGGGCCAGGAGCCGGCCCCCGCTACGACGACGCCCGAGGTGTCGGCGACCACGATGGCGTCGAGCTCGCCGCGCGCCCGCGCCGCCGCGAGTTGGTAGTGCAACGCCACGAGCGGGTCGGTGCTGCGCCGGGTGCGGCGTTCCGTCGAGGCGGCCAACGACGTGGCCGAGGACGGGGCTTGCGACGAGGAGGAAGGGTGGGGGGCTTTCTTGCCGCTCATGACGCGAAAGTCTGACGCGCGCGTTCGGCGATGGCCAAGTTCCACACTCGCCCTCTTGGGCTCGGCGGACGAACGTGCGATGCTGAGCGGGCGTGCATCTCGTCGTTCCCCCTGGCGGCAGCTTCCGCGAGACCCGGCGTTTGGAGCTCGGGCCGCGACCGCTCACGATCGGTCGCGGTGAGAATTGCGACGTTCGCGTGGACGTCCCCGGGGTCGATCCGGAGCACGCGCGCATCAGCGAAGTCGCCGTCATCGCGCTCGGCGCCGATTGCGCGATCGGCGACGTCCCGCTCGACGCCGGGAGCCGCCGCCTGGTCATGCCCGGCGACGAGATCCAGATCGGCAGCATCGTCGTCGTCCTCGAAGGCGACGATCCGAGCCTCCTGCCGCCGAGTCCCGACGGGACGCACGTACGCTCGGCCGATCCGAAGATCCGCGTCGTGGAAGGCGCCAATTTCGGCGACGAGTTCGTCCTGAACGAAGAAGGACGCGAGTACCTCGTGGGACGCAATGCCTCGTGCGCCCTGGTCCTGGAGGACCGCGAGGTGTCGCGCGAGCACTTGAGCGTCGTGCGGCGCGGTCGTCAGATCATCATCCGCGATCTCTCGTCGACGCGCGGCTCGTGGCTCGGCCGAGCGGCCGTGTACTCGGGCTCGACCGTCGTGTGGTCGCGCCCCACCATGCTCCGCGTCGGGGCGAGCGTCCTCGCGCTCGAGCTCCCGCGCGAGTTCGGCGTGCCGATCGGCAAGGCGAGCGCGCCGCTGACGCCCGAGCCTCGACGGGCGCCGGGCTCCTTTTCGCGTGACCCCGCCGCGGCATCTCCCAAAGCGCCGTCCGCGGCGCCGCTCGCCGCGCCCGCCCACGCGTCACCGCGCCTCGCGTCTCCGGTCGCGGCCACGGCCGCTCCGACGCCGTCGTTCGCGTCCGGCTCGGCTTCGGTCGCGGCGCTCGACGAGATCGCGATCCCGGGCCCCCGCCGCACCGCGTGGAAGAAAAAGGGCTCGACGTTCGGCAAGACGTCGGGGCTCTTGCTCCTCGCGCTCGCGGGCCTCGCCATCTTGGGCGGCCTCTTCGTGGTGTTTTCGCTGCTCGAGTAGCCGGCCGCACGCGCGGCCGAGTTGTTTCGAGACGGCGGGCGTGGCAAGGAACAACGCATGTGCACGTTCCACGGCGAAGTGTTCGAAAAGCGCCGAAGCATCTTCCTCGATGCCATCGCCGCGCGTGAGCCCGCGTCCGTCGCGATCTTTCCGGCGGCTCCGGTCTTCACGCGCAACAACGACGTCGAGCACGAGTACCGGCAAGACTCCGACGTGTTCTACCTGACCGGCTTCGACGAGCCGGACACCGTCGTCGTGCTCACGGCGAGCGATCGGAAGATGACGATGTTCGTCCGACCGCGCGATCCGGCGCGGGAGATCTGGGACGGTCCGCGCGCGGGCGTCGACGGCGCGAAGGCCACGTTCGGCGCCTCCGAAGCGTTCACGATCGACAAGCTCACCGACGAGCTCCCGAAGCTCCTGCAGAACAAAACGCGGCTCTATTATCGCCTCGGAAAGCACCGCGCGATGGACGACGTGGTGCACCAGGCCGTCGACCGCACGCGCGCCCGCGCGAAGCTCGGGATCGGCTGGCCCGTCGAGATCGTCGATCCGTCGACGGTCGTCCACGAGATGCGGCTCTTCAAGGGCGCCGACGATCTCGCGACGATGCAGCGCGCCGCGAACATCACCGCGGAGGCGCACCGCCGCGCGATGGCCGAGACGAAGCCGTCGATGCGCGAGTACGAGGTCGAAGCGCGGCTGCTCGAGACCTTCCGCAAGCACGGCTCGGAGCGCCCGGCCTACGGCAGCATCGTCGGATCCGGCCCGAACGCGACGATCCTCCACTACCGGAAGAACGACCGGAAGATCGAGAAGGGCGAGCTCCTCCTCATCGATGCCGGCTGCGAGTACGGCTACTACGCCAGCGACGTGACGCGGACCTTCCCGGTCGGCGCGCGCTTCTCGCGCGAGCAGCAGGCCATCTACGAGCTGGTCCTCGAGGCGCAGGAAGCGGGCATCGACAAGACGCGGAAAGGTGCCACGCTCGATACCATCCACGCCGAGTGCGTCGCGGTCATCACGCGCGGGCTCGCGAAGCTCGGGCTGCTCCAAGGCGACGCCGACGAGCTCGTCGAGAAGGAGGCCTACAAGCGCTTCTTCATGCACAAGACGAGTCACTGGCTCGGCATGGACGTGCACGACGTCGGCAACTACTACGTCGGTGGCAAGGCGCGTCCGCTCGAGCCCGGCATGGTGCTCACCGTCGAGCCGGGCATCTACATCGGCAAGGACTACGACAAGGTGCCTGCCGAATGGCGCGGCATCGGCGTCCGCATCGAAGACGACATCCTCGTCACCGACGGCGAGCCCGACAACCTCACGCGCGCCATCCCGAAGACGATCAAGGACATGGCGGGCGCTGCCGCCTGACGCCCACGACCGTTCGCGTCGCGTGTGATCCGGCGTACACGCGGCCGTGACCGGCTGTTCTCGCCGGCTCGCACCTTGCGCGGAATCCTGCGGCGTTTCCCACACCGCTGGGGCTAGCGCGAGCGGCACGGATCCTGATACCACGCGGGCCGAACGATGCGCCTCGGCTCGCTTGGAATACTTGTCTTTGCATCTGCATTCGCGGCGTTCGCGACGGGATGCGCCCTCACCAACGTCGACGTCCATCCGCCCGACAAGGACGGATGGGGTCGTGCCTTCTCGACGAACGCGGGGCGTGGTCGCGAGGTGATCTTGGTCGCGCCGTTCGGCGATACGCGCGTCCACGATCGCTGCGGGATGCAGAAGAACGGCTGGAACATGGATACCGCCGACGTCGAGTGCAAGGTGAGCCCGCGCAAGTGGTTCCCCGATGCGCTCGCGTACGAGCTCGGTCGCTCGGGCTACAAGGTGCTCCGCGCCGATGCGGTGCCGGGGCCCTCCACGATCGTGATTCGAGGCGTCGTCGAGCAGGCGTTCTTCGAGCCCGTCGATCACTTCTTCTCGCGTTCGGTCGAAGGCGACTTCGCCGCGACGCTCACCGTCACCACCGGGTCGGGCCTGAACGCGCAGCGGCGCTTCTACGTGAAGGGCACGGAGGAGAGCATCGCCTCCACCGAAGGCGTCTTCCAGACCGCGGCCGACGACGCGACGCGAAGGCTCGCGAAGGTGATGGTGATCGCTCTGACCGAGCTGCTCGATCGCTATCCGCAGCTCGGCGCCCCGGAGGCGTCGGGCGCGACGAAGACGTCGCTCCTCGGTCCGCTCCCCGAGCACTGGAGGGCGATGTGAACGCGAAGCTCGCGCTCGGCGTCCTCGCGGTCGTCGCCGTCACCACCGGCTGCGGGCGCAAGGTCGTCGTCCACCCCGACAAGCTCGCGACGAAGAGCGACGCCGCGTGGCGCGTCACGAGCGAGCCGGGCTCCGCGACCGGCGCGGCCCCTGCGAGCTCGGGCGCCGCCGGCACGCCCAATCTTCCTCCGAGCGCGCCACTCCCCCCGTCGTCACCGCCTCGCTAACCGCGCCCTCGCGCATCCTCGCTTCCTGCAGTCGCGTCGTCGGCGGCGGCAGGACGGTCGTGCTCGTTCGCTTTCCGACTCGCGTCTCCCTCCGACCCGAGACCCTCTTCCTTAACTTCTGTCTCCTTCGGTTCGTTCGATGCTTTCGCGAGACGCGCGCGCTGCCACACGTAAACGATGGCGCCGAGGAGGGCGCCGAGCACGATGCCCACCGGGATCGTTCCGAGGCACCAGTCGAGGAGCAGCTCCTTCGCTTGCTCGAGCGCATGGTCGCGGTCGATCGCGACCCACGTGCCGACGCGCAGCCGATGCGCGACCTGGACCTCCGCGATCGCGATGAACGGGAGGATGATCATGTTCGAGATCCGCGAGCCGAGCCACGCCCACAGCCGGTTCTTGCGGAAGAGCGTGGCGAGCCCGAGCGCGAGCGGACCATGAACGCCCACCGCCGGCGTACACCCCGCGAACACGCCGACGAACACGGCCCAGAAGAGCTCGCGGGGCGACGCGCGCTCCGCCTTCGCTGCGCGGTAGAGCGCCTTCGTTTTCTCCCAGAGCTTGCGAAACACGGCTTCTCTCGTGAGCCCGGGGACTGTACCCGGATCTCGCGCCCCGCGCCGTGCTCGCGTAGGATCTCGCGGCATTGAACGAAACGCGCGACGAGAGCCGCAGACTGGCGACGTGGAGAGACGACTTTCTCACGCATCTCGCGGCGGAGAAGCGCGCGTCGGACCACACCGTCGAAGCGTACGGTCGCGACCTCGCGTCGCTCCTCGCGTTCATGGACGAGCGCCGCGCGAAGCGGCTCGACGTCTACGTCCTCCGCGCATGGCTCGGCGACCTCGCGCGCCGCTGCAAGCCGTCGAGCATCTCGCGGAAGATCGCAGCGGTGCGGACCTTCTGTCGCTGGATGAAGCGGCACGGCCACGCGACGACGAATCCGGCCGCCGAGCTCGGAAGCCCCAAAGTACGCCGCGAGCTTCCGACGTTCCTCTCCGCCGAAGACGCCGCGTCCGTCGTCGAGTCGCCGAACGCCGATGCGTTCGGGGTCGCCATGCGGGCGCCCGACGTCGTCGCCGTGCGCGACAAGGCGTTCCTCGAAATCCTCTATGGGGCGGGCCTCCGCGTCTCGGAGGCGTGCGGGCTCGACCTCGATCGCATCGAGCTCGGCGAACGGACCGTGCGCGTCCTCGGCAAGGGCAAGAAGGAGCGCGTCGTGCCGATCGGCCAGAAAGCGGCCGACGCCGTGCGCGAGTGGCTCGCGGTCCGTGCCGAGCTCGCGAACCCGAAGACGCGCTTCCTCGAGCCGAAGGCCGTGTTCGTCTCCACCCGCGGCCGGCGCCTCGGCCCGCGCGCGGCCCAGCTCCTCGTGCGGCGATGGGGCATCGCAGGGGCGGGCAGGGGAGACCTCCACCCCCACGCCCTTCGCCACACCTGCGCGACCCACCTCCTCGACGGGGGCGCCGATCTCCGCGCGATTCAAGAGATGCTGGGGCATTCGTCGCTGTCGACGACCCAGCGGTACACCCACGTCTCCGTCGCCCACCTGCTCGCCGTCTACGATGCGGCGCATCCTCTCGCCAAAAAACGAGCGGTCGAGTAATCGTCTCGGGTTCCCGTGGTCCGCGCGCTCCTACGCCTCGTGCTCGCTCTCGGCGGCTCCGCGATCGCGGCGTTCCTCGTCGCGATTCTCGAAGCACGCGCGGTGACGGCGGGGCTCGTCGAGGGAGGGCTCGATGCCGCGCCGTTCGGAGCGCTGTTCGTCGGCGACTTCGGCGTCCTCCTGCCCGTCATCCTCGGCATCGGCGGCATGATCGGCGTCGCCAGCCTCGTGATCGAGCCGAAGGAGCCGCGCGGCCCGATCGGCGCGCTCTCCGACATGCGCGCGGGGTCGGTCATCGATCGCCTCCGCTCGGCGTCGGCCGCACCCCTCGTCGTCGTCGCGGTGTTCGTGTGGTGCCTCGGCTCCGCCCACGCCGCGCGCTCCACGCTCGCGCACGGAAAGCCCGCCGAAGCGGGACTCTCGATCGGCATCGCCTCGATGGCGCTCCTGCTCGTCACGCTCGGCGGCGCGCTCGCGCTCTTGCCGGTCGTTCGCCGCGTCCTCGCGCTCGGCAGCGACTCCGTGCCTCGCCTCCTCGACCCGCTCGTCACCGGTGGCATCGCGCTCTTCGTCGTCGCCATCCTCTTCACGATCGGCATCGCGTCGGGTGACACCGGCGGCGAGGGCGGCACCCTCGGCATCTTCGGCGTGCTGAAGCGCGCCGAGCTCGACCTCCGCCCGGTCGCGAACCTCGGCATCCTCTCGCTCGGCGCGTATGCCGCGCCGGTGCTCTTCGGCCGCCCGCCGAAGCGGCCGAAGCCCGCGCCGGGCCAGCCGCGCGAGGCGCAGTTCGACCCGATGACGGGCGAGCCCCTCGAGCACGCGAAGCTCCCGAAGTTCACGATGGCTTCGCTTGCCGGCGGCGGCGCCTCGATCGCCCTCGTGCTCTTCGCGATGGTGCTCTGCGGATGGGCCTCGGGCGGGCTCAACGCCGACCCGCTCGTGTCGCGCGGCCTCGAAAAGTACGCGCCGCTCGGCAAGGTCTCGCTCGCGGTGCTCCGCATCGCCAGCGACTCCGACCACGACGGCTATGCGTCGAGCTTCGGCGGCGGTGATTGCAACGACAACGATCCGAAGATCAACCCCGGCGCCATCGACATCCCTGGCAACGGCATCGACGAGGACTGCTCGGGCAAAGACACCGCGCTCGTTCCCGACCCGCTCGTCGCGAACGCGTCGAAGGACGGCGGCGCGGGCGATGGCGGGGCGGTGGCCATCAAGAAGAAGGGCCCGACGAAGTCGTACAACCTCATCTACATCACCGTCGACACGCTCCGGATCGACCTCGGCTTCATGGGCTACCCGAAGCCGACGTCACCGAACCTCGACAAGCTCGCGGAGAAGGCGACCGTGTTCGAGCGCGCCTACTCGATGGCGTCGTACACGGGCAAGAGCGTCGGCCCCAC
>JBGAHN010000202.1:0-9455 GCA_044226145.1 Labilithrix sp.
GGTAAGGTGCGCGGCGCATGGGTTTCCCCACCATTCGACCCCGCCGCCTCCGCGCGACGCCGGAGCTCCGCGCGCTCGTCCGCGAGACCGTGCTCACGCCGCGCGATTTCGTCTACCCGATGTTCTTCAACGCAGCGATCGACGCCCCGCGCCCCGTGTCGACGATGCCGGGCATCGACCAGCTCCCCGTGAGCGCCGCGCGGACGTGGGCCAAATCCATCACCGAGCGCGGGGTGCGCTCCGTGCTCTTGTTCGGCCTCCCGAAGACGAAGGACGCGCGCGGCAGCTCGGGGCTCGATCCCGACGGCCCCGTGCCCCGCGCGATCGCGGAGATGAAGAGCGCCGTCCCCGAGCTCGTCGTCATGGCCGACGTGTGCGTCGACGAATACACCGAACATGGCCACTGCGGCATCCTCGCGCAAGGCAAGAGCGGCGCGTGGGAGGTCGACAACGACGCGACCCTCGAGGTCCTCTCCGCGATGAGCGTCGTCTTCGCGAACGCCGGCGCCGACGTCGTCGCGCCGAGCGACATGATGGACGGACGCGTCGCCGCCATCCGCAAGGCCCTCGACCAGAGCGGCCACACGAACACGAGCCTCCTCAGCTACGCCGTGAAGTACGCGAGCGCGTTCTACGGGCCCTTCCGCGAAGCCGCCGATTGCGCGCCGAAGTTCGGCGATCGCGCCGGCTACCAGATGGACCCGGGCAACGCGCGCGAGGCGCTCCGCGAGGCCGCGCTCGACGAGGCCGAGGGCGCCGACATGCTGATGGTCAAGCCCGCGCTGGGTTACCTCGACGTCGTCCGCGAGGTCCGCAAGGCCTCGAACCTGCCGCTCGGCGCGTACAACGTCTCGGGCGAATACGCGATGCTCCACGCCGCCGCCGAGCGAGGCATGCTCGACTACCCGCGCGCGATGATGGAGGTGCTGACGTCGATCCGCCGCGCCGGCGCCGATTTCATCCTCACCTACCACGCGCTCGAAGCCGCGGAGCTCCTCGGATGAGCGCCGCGTCCTCGTCCCGCTCCACGATCGCGGCGCTCGCCGTCCTCTGGTCGGTCGTGACGGCCGCGACGTTCGCGGCGTCCGGATGCTACGGCCACAACTGCGACGGCGCCTCGGCGAACTTCGGTCAGCGCCCCGGCGAAGGTCAGCTCCTCGACGCGGATACGTGGCAGACGGGACCGTTCGACGGACCGTGGCTCCCCTTCCCGAAGCGCCAGACGTACTTCTTCGATCTGAACGCGCTCGGCGCCGATCGCGTTCCCGCGCTCATCGTTCCGTACGTCAGCGCTCAGTCCGATCCGCTCCACGAAAGCGGCAACTTCACCCTCGCCGGCGGCAACCTCGCGGAAATTTCCGGCGTCGACAAGGGACGAATGACCGTCCACAACGGGACGTGCGCAGATTATTTCTTGCACGTTTCCGTCATGGCCCCGCCGCGCGCGGAGGGCGCCGCGAACGCGAACGACGACGCCGGCTCCGACGAAACGCCGAACGACGGATCCGACGCCGCCCCATCCGACACCGACGCCGCCCCGTAGACGCTTCCGGCACCGACACGTGAACCGCGGCGACGAGGCCGCCCGACAGCCCTACGAGGAGTCCCCCATGAGCCATCCCTGGCACGACATTCCCTGCGAAGAGCCGATCGACGAATCGTTCCCTGCGTTCATCGAGATCCCGAAGGGCTCGAAGCTCAAGTACGAGCTCGACAAGAAATCCGGTCTCCTCCTCGTCGACCGCATCCTCTTCAGCGCGGTCCACTACCCCGCGAACTACGGCTTCATCCCGCGCACGTACTGCGACGACGGCGATCCGCTCGACGTCCTCGTCTTGTGCCAGGAGCCCGTCGTCCCGATGTGCATCATGCGCGCGCGGGCCATCGGCGTCATGAAGATGCGCGACGACAAGGGGCTCGACGACAAAGTCATCGCCATCCACGTCGACGATCCCGCCTACGCCGGTTTCCGGCACATCCGGGACGTCGCCCCCCACGTCTTGCGCGAGCTCCGACGCTTCTTCGAGGACTACAAGATCCTCGAGAACAAGCAGGTGGAGATCGCGGACATGCTCGGACCGGAGGACGCGCAGCGCATCATCCGCGACGCGATCGAGCTCTATCGGAAAGACATCCTGCCGACGTTGTCCGCGCCGAAATCGTAGCGGAGCCGCGCCGAACGGGCCTCACGGCGAACGACGGACCACGGACGCGAGGCACGCCGCGAACCGTCGCTCAGTCGAAGCACGTGTGCATGCACGCGCGGTAGGTCCCGTCGCACGCGCGGCAGGGAACGCCTCCGAGCGCACGGACGTCGGCCCTCGGACCGACGCATTGGGCGCCGCACGCGCGGTAGTCCGTCAAGCAACCGTCGGCGCACGCCTGCGAAGGAGGGACCGACCCGGGCGACGCGTCCGGGTTGTGAGGGCTGCCGGTCACGACCTTGATGCGGTCGCTCGCGCGCTCCTTGGGGCGCTCGACGTCCGCGTCGGGCACGTCGGAGAGGACCTTCGGCGGCGGCGCGAACGCGTTCGTCGGAGCGGGCGCCGAAATGCTCGTCACGCGCGGGGTCATGCCGGGGGCCGCCAGCATCATCGCTTCGTCGGTCGGGGCGGTCGACGCCTCCGAGAGGGCCACGTAGCGCGCGATGGCGTACTGGACGCGGTCGCGCGTCTGCCCATACGTGTAGTGCTCGGACCAATCCCGCCAGCAATCCGCCTTCTTCGGCATGGACGTCAGCGGGTTCTCTTCGAGCGCATAGCAGTGCTCGAACCGGGCGTCGCCCTCGTAAATCGCCTGGAAACTGGGCCCGCAAGCCCCGCAGGCGAGGAGCGCCAGGAAGATCCCCGCGCCGAGCCCAGCCGCGACGAACCCCCGCGCACCACGTCCTTTTCCGCGTCCGGTCCGAGGGCCCACGTCCGGCATCATGGCTCGAACGCCCCCTCGACGGAAGATCCGGCGCTCCGGATCCTCGAGTCCTTGCCGCTGCGGCGACAATTCACTACCTAGAGCGGCATGTTCACGGGTCTTGTCGAGACCAAGGGGACCCTCGTCCGCCGCACGGCGCAGGGCCGCGATGCGCGCCTCGTCGTCCGCGGCGACTTCGGCATCGAACGCTCGAGCAAGGGCGCGGTGTTCGGTCGGGAGCCCCTCGTGCTCGGCGAATCCATCGCGGTGGACGGCGTTTGCCTCACGGTCGCGGCCATCCCGACCCCGGGAGGACCGGGCCCGAGCGTCTTCGAGGTCGACGTCTCGAGCGAGAGCTTGGACAAGACCACGCTGGGCTCGCTCGCGATCGGCGCCACCGTGAACATCGAGCGCGCGATGCCGCTCGGCGGCCGGATGGGTGGACACGTCGTCAGCGGTCACGTCGACGGCGTGGGGCGCATCCGTGAGAAGGTGCCGGTCGAGGGCGCCGTGAAGATCACCTTCGCGCCGCCGCCGGAGCTCATGCGCTTCTTCGCGCCGAAGGGCTCGATCTGCATCAACGGCGTGAGCCTCACCGTCAACGGCGTCGCGGACGATCGCTTCGACGTCATGATCATCCCCCACACGCGGGAGAAGACGTCCCTCGACGCGCTCCCGGTCGGCGCGCCGGTCAACCTCGAGATCGACATGCTCGCGCGCTATGTCGCGCGCTTGCTCGAGGGCGAAAAGCGCGGCCTCGCGACAGGCGCGGGCAGCGCGGGGGGACACGGGAGCGTTCGCCCCGACGACACCACGGAGACCAGGGAGCACGCGGATGGCGCGGCGTGGCTCGCTCGATTGAAGCGCGCCGGGTACGTGTAACTTACACATAGGCTCGTCCATGGCCCCTCTGCTCAACATCGAACCGAAGCTCCTCGAGCGCGTGAACGGCGCCATCGCCGACATCCGCGCCGGGAAAATGGTGATCCTCGTCGACGACGAGGACCGCGAGAACGAAGGCGACCTCACGATGGCCGCCCAGTTCGTCACGCCCGAAGCCATCAATTTCATGGCGACCCACGGGCGCGGCCTCATCTGCCTGACGATGACGGAGGAGCACATCCACCGGCTCGGTCTGCCGATGATGGCGCAGCCGGGGCGCTCGGGCCCGACGCTCGGGACGGCCTTCACCGTGAGCATCGAGGCGCGCCACGGCGTCACCACCGGCATCAGCGCGGCCGACCGCGCGCACACGATCCGCGTCGCCGCGAGCACCGAGTGCCGCCCCGACGAGCTCGTCACGCCGGGCCACGTCTTCCCGCTCCGCGCGCGCAAGGGCGGCGTCCTCGTGCGCACGGGCCAGACCGAAGGCTCGGTCGACCTCGCGCGCCTCGCCGGCCTCACCTCGGCCGGCGTCATCTGCGAGATCATGAAGGCCGACGGGTCGATGGCGCGGATGCCCGACCTCGAGATCTTCGCCAAAGAGCACGGCCTGCGCATCGTCACGATCGCGGATCTCATCCAGTACCGGCTCCAGACCGAGCGCCTCGTCAAGCGCCTGTCGAGCGGCACGGTCACGCTCGACGAGACCTCCTCGGAGTGGCGCGCGGCGGTCTACGAGGCCACGACGGACCAGCGCCAGTTCGTTGCCCTCGTCAAAGGCGACGTGAAGCAGGCGGGCGACGAGCCCGTGCTCTGCCGCATGCACTCGGGCTCGACGCTGGGCGACGTCTTCGTGTCGACCCCGCGCGACGGCGCCCGCACCTTGCGCGAAGCCATCCGTCGCATCGAAGAGGAAGGGCGCGGCGTCATCGTGTACCTCCCGCCCCGCAAGTCGCCGGCCGTCGAGCTCTCGGAGTTCGCGCTGGCGCGCTCGGCCCAGGGCGAAGACGAGCGCTCGGGCCCGTCGGACAGCCCGCTCCGCGAGTTCGGGATCGGCGCGCAGATCCTGGCCGATCTCGGCCTCCACAAGATCCGCCTCCTCACCCGCAGCCCGCGCAAGATCGCGGGGCTATCCGGCTTCGGCCTCGAAGTGGTAGGCAGCATTCCTCTCGGTACTTGAATCATCGGTAGCTGAATCATCGGTCACGGAATCAGGAGAACGTCATGGGTCTTTCCCCGCGCTCGATCGAAGGCCACCTCGTCGTCCCCAAGGGGGCGCGCATCGCCGTGGTCGCGAGCCGCTTCAATCACTTCATCGTCGACCGCCTCGTCGAAGGCGCGCTCGACGCCGTCGCCCGTCACGGCGGCGAGGGCGCCGAGGTCTCCGTCGTCCGCGTCCCCGGCGCGTGGGAGATCCCCGTGGCCGTGCAGCGCATCGCCAAGAGCGGCAAGATCGACGCCGTCATCGCGCTCTCCGCCGTCATCCGCGGCTCGACGCCGCACTTCGACTACGTCGCCGGTGAGGTCTCCAAGGGCTGCGCGACCATCGCGCTCGCGACGTCGGTGCCGGTCTCGTTCGGCGTCCTCACGACCGACACGATCGAGCAAGCCATCGAGCGCGCCGGGACGAAGGCCGGCAACAAGGGCTGGGACGCGGCGATCTCGGCCATCGAGATGCTGTCGCTCGGCCGCGCGCTCGGCGACGCGGGGTTCTGATGGGCGCTCGTCGTTCGGGGCGCGAAGCGGCGCTCCAGATGCTCTTCCAGCTCGAGAGCTCGGGGCAGAGCGCCGACAAGACGATCGAGCTCTTCTGGCGCTCGTTCGACGAGGCCGATCCCGAAGGCCGCCCCTACGCCGACACCATCGTCCGCGGCGTCGCCGAGCACGTCGCGGCCATCGACGCGAAGATCACCGCGGCGTCGCAGAACTGGCGGCTCGAGCGCATGTCGCGCGTCGACCGGAACCTGCTCCGCCTCGGCACGTGGGAGCTGATGCACAAGCCCGACGTCCCGGGCGCGGTCATCCTCGACGAGGCCGTGGAGCTCGCCAAGTCGTTCGGCACCGAGGAGTCGAGCGCGTTCGTCAACGGCGTGCTCGACCGCATCGCCACCGATCTCGGCCGCGCGGACGAGAGCAGATGATCGACCTTCGCTTCGTCGTGCCCGACTTGCGCGTGCTCGACGAAGCGAGCGCCGAGGTCGTCGTCACGTCGATCCACAGCGACGAGCGGCCGTTCGGCGGGCTCGCGGGCCTCTTCGATTTCCGCCTCGCCGGCCGGCTCAGCCGCCTCGCTCGGGAGCGCTTCCTCGACGGCGAGCGCGGCGAGCTCTTCGCGATGCCCGTCCGCCCGCGGTTGCCGTTCGACAAGCTCCTCGTCGTGGGCCTCGGCCCGCGCGACGCGTTCGACGAGACCTCGTTCCGCGACGCGCTCGGCCGCGTGCTCGACGCGCTCGTCGGGCTCGAGGTGAAGAAGGCCGTCCTCGAGCTGCCGGGGCGCAGCCACGAGCGCTTCGACGTGGATCTCGCCGTCGACGCGCTGCTCGAGAGGACGGCCGACGACGCGCACGACGCCCTCGCGCTCGTCGAAGATCCGGAGAGCCAAAAGCGCATCGAGCGGCGCGTGCTCGAACGACGACGCGCCGCGATGCGCGGACAGCTGGCTTGAGCCGACCGATCGCGTAAGGTCGCACCCGATGGACTTCCGCCTCGATCGCCCCGCTGCCCCGACCAAAGACGCCGCCACGGTCATCGTCGTGCGCGCCGCGAGCGAACGGAGCCACGAGAGCCGCGAGAGCCGCGAGAACGAGGGCGTCGAGGTCTTCTGCGTCGAGCGCAACAAGCAGACCCGCTTCATGGGCGGCGCCATCGTCTTCCCGGGCGGGAAGCTCGACGAGGCCGATCGTGATCCGAGCTGGCGAGCGCTGGCGACGCCGCCGTCGTTGGTTGCATCTTGCACGGAACCGTTCGCCGACGACGAAGGCCATCTCCACGCGCTCGCGGTCGCGGCCGCGCGGGAGACGCTCGAAGAAGCCGCTCTCCTCCACCTCCGCGGCGCGCGACCGACGAACGACGAGCTCTTGGCGCTCCGCAAGACCTTCCTCGACGATCCGGGGGCGCTCCGCGCGTTCCTGACCGAGCGGAGCGCCGTGCTCGATCTGGGCGCGCTCGTCCCGATCGGTCGATGGGTGACGCCCGTGGCCGAATCGCGACGCTTCGACGCGCGGTTCTTCGTCACCGTCGCGCCGGAGGGCCAGAACGGCGCCCACGACGAACAAGAGACGATGGCGAGCTTCTGGGCGTCGCCGTCGGAGGTGCTCCGACGCTTCGACGCCGGCGAGATCACGCTCATGCCGCCGACCCACCGCATGCTGGCGGTCCTCGCCGCGTGCACGTCGCTCGAGGACGTGTTCGACCAGGCGCGCCGCGCCTGCCTCGAGCCCATCTGCCCGAGGCTCGTCGAGCACCGCGACGACATCGAGACGACGCTGGCCCTCGTCCTCCCCGGCGATCCGGAGCATGACGTGCGCGAGCCCCGCGTCCCGGGCCCTTCGCGCTACGTACGACGGAACGACCGATGGCTTCCCGAAGATCCTCCGCGTCGCTGAAGGCCGCGCCGCCGACGCCGGTGTTCTACACGGCGCAGGACGTCGCGCGGTTCTGCGAGGTCGATCTGAAGACCATCCATCTCTGGGCCGATCGCGGCAAGATCGTGCACCAGCGGACGACCGGCCGACACCTGCGGTTCCGCCGCAACGACGTCCTCCGGTTCTTCCGCGGCCTCGGCTACCCGCTGCCGCCCGAGCTCCGCGACGTACGCCCGCGCGTGGCGTTCGCGCGGCGCGCGCCGGTGAACCCTGGCGACGAGGCGAACGGTGTGGACGCCGCGCTGGCGTCGGAGCTCGCCCAGGCCTTCGATCTTCGCGTCCACGACGCCGCCGCCCTCGCGATCGCGCACCTGGTCGCGGAAGCACCGGACGCCCTCCTCTTCTCGATGGACGATCCGACCATCGCCGGCGCATCGACCGTCGCCGCGATCGCGCGTTCGCCCGAGACCACTTTCGTCGCCCTCGCGGCGCTGGGGCCGGCATCCGAGCACGCCGCCATCCTCGCGGCCGGCGCCGAACGAGCCTTCGTCCCGGGCGACGCATCGGCCATCATGCACGCCCTCGCGGATCTCCTCGCCGTCGAAGCGCCCGCGCTCGCGCCCCGTTCGACGCGCGCTCAGCGCCCTTCGCGGTAAGCCTTGATGGCGTTGACCACCGCGTCGGCGAGGCGCGCTTGGTACGCGCGCGAACCGAGCCGTTGCTCTTCGACGGTGTGCGAGATGTACCCCGTCTCGAAGAGCACGGCCGGCATGCGCGCGCCGACGAGGACGTAGAACCCCGCGCGGTGCACGCCCCCGTCGACGACGTCCTCGTAAGACGACAGCGACGCCACCGATCCGCGCAAGAGCAGCTCCGCGAGGCGCGTCGACCGCGTCGCTTGATCGGCGAGGCGCATCGACGCGAGCAAGCTCGCCACCTCGTTCGACGCCGACGAGCTCGCGGCGTTCTCGCGCGCCGCGACGCGCCCCGCCATGTCGCTCGTCGTCGTGTCGAGCACGTACGTCTCGATCCCGTGGCGCCCCGCCTTCTCCGCGGCGTTGCAATGGATCGAGACGAACAGATCCGCGCCGAACGCGTTCGCGAGCGCCGTGCGCTCTTCGAGCGTGACGTAGCGATCGTCGTCGCGCGTGAGCTTGACCTCGATCCCGACGCCCGCGAGGGCGGGCGCGATCTGGCGCGCGAGCGAGAGCGTCACGTCCTTCTCCTCGATGCCCGTCGGCCCACGCGCCCCCGGATCGCTGCCGCCGTGCCCCGGATCGAGCACTACGCGCGACACGGCGCGTGCGAGCCCCGACGTCTTCCCCGGCGGGTGCCGCGCGACGTCGATCACGATGCGGTACGGCTCGAGGAGCTGGAACACGCGGCGGTACGCAGGCCCGGGCAACGCGAGTCCGACGCGCGAGCCCGTCGTCGTCGCCTCCGTGGCCACGCGCGCGACGATGCCCTCGAGCGGCCGATCGATCGGCGCATCGCCCATCTCCACGCCGTCGAGCTCGACGTACGTGCGCGCCGGACGCCCGCTCTCCGCGCCGACGTCGAACACGCGGTACGAGGCCGGTCGATCGAGGTGCACCACGACGCGCGCCGCTTCGGCGCCCGGCCATTGCTCGATGCCCACGATCTTCGGCGTGGTCCGCACGAGCGTCGTCCCCCCGTCGGTCGGCACGAAGACCCCGTCGCCGGCCAAGCTCCGATCGACCGCGTCGAGCGCGATGGCGTCGGGTCGGAACGCCACGAGCGACGCGAGCGACGCGTCGACCGCGGACGCACACGAGGCCGCGGTCTCCCCGATCGCAGCCGCCGCGAGACGCCGCACGCGGTAGAGCTCCGCGTACGTGACGCGCGCGTCGTGCGCCAGCTCTCCGGCGATCTTGGCGGACCGCATGGCGGCGTCGCACGCCCCGCTGCGCGCCAGATCGCGCCCGGCCGCGCGGTAATGTTCGACGGCCGCCTTGCCGTCTTCGTCGCGAAACTCGAGCCTCCACAGCCGCTCTTCGATTTCGGCGGCCAATCCGTGAAGGGCCGCCGCGCGCGCGCCGGCCCCCTCGTTCGACGCGAGCG
>JBGAHN010000010.1:0-69551 GCA_044226145.1 Labilithrix sp.
CCGCACGTCCTCTTGGCCGGCGAAGGCGCCGCACGGTTCGCCGTGGCGCAGGGGTTTTCGCCCGCGGACGAGGCCTCGATGATCACGGAATCGGCGCGCCGCCGCCTCCACGAGGTCCGAACGCAACGCGCCGACCAGAACTGGGCGGGCGGCACCGTCGGCGCGGTCGCGCGCGACGCTCACGGGCACCTCGCGGCCGCGACGAGCACGGGCGGCCTCGTCGACAAGCTCGTCGGACGGGTCGGCGATTCACCCGTCCTCGGTGCCGGCACCTACGCGGACGACGAAGCCGGCGCGTGCTCGACCACCGGCAACGGCGAAGCCATGCTCCGCGTCTGCCTCGCGAAGACCATCGTTGAAGCGACGCGCGCAGGCCACACGGCGGACGACGCCACGCGCGACGCGCTGTCGCTCATGCACGCACGAACGGGCGGAAAAGCCGGAGCCATCGCCCTCACGCGCGACGGACGCATCGGTCTCGCACGAACGACCCGTACGATGACATGGGCCGCCGTGAACGCCGAGGGGACGGCATCCGGTAGCTAGTAAAATAGAGAGAAACGCGGAAAAAGCGTTACTTCGTCTCGGCGGGCGCCTTGCGGTCGATCGCGGCCTGAAGGCCACAACGAACGCGGGTCGCACGCTTGACGCGCTTCTTCTTGAGCGGCGTCGTGAGCCACTCGTGACGTTTCCTCATGCTCCAGATAGCGCGGTTCGACATAGGGGCGCGCAAGATGACGAAAAGTCCCGCCGATTGCAAGCGCTTCGAGCGTGCTGGGGGCAAAAATTCAGTCGGGAATGGGCGCGAGCGCGGCGTCGAGCCGAACGGGACCTTGCCCCGGCGCCACCTCGACGACCTTGTCCCAAGGGAAATACCCGGCGGCTTCCACGGTGATCCGATGCTTGCCCGGAGGAAGCGCGACCCCGCGGGCAGAGACGACGTCGAGCGTCCCGACGAACTCGTCGTCGACCGTGACGGACGCGTTCCTCGGCGTCCCTGTCATGCGCATGGAGACGGTCGGCGGCGCCTTCGGTCCGCACCCCGTCGCCGGAAGGGCGAGCGCGAGGCCGGCGCAAAGCGCGAAGGCTCGTCGGTATCGCATCGTGCGCGTCATTCCCATTCGATCGTCGCGGGGGGCTTCGACGAGACGTCGTAGACCACGCGGTTGATCCCGCGCACTTCGTTGATGATGCGGTTCGACATGCGCCCGAGCAGCTCGAAGGGGAGCTCGGCCCAGTCGGCGGTCATGCCGTCGAGCGACCGCACCGCGCGGATGGCGCACGTCTCTTCGTAGGTGCGCTGGTCGCCCATGACGCCGACGCTGCGGACGGGCAAGAGCACGCAGAAGCTTTGCCAGATCGACTCGTAGAGCCCGGCCTTCTGGATCTCCGTCGTCACGATGTGATCGGCCGCGCGGAGGACGTCGAGGCGCTCCTTCGTCACTTCGCCCAAGCACCGGATCGCCAGGCCAGGCCCCGGGAAAGGCTGCCGGTAGAGGACGTCACGCGGCATGCCGAGCGACTCGCCGCACGCGCGCACCTCGTCTTTGAACAGCTCGCGCAGCGGCTCGATGAGCTTCAGGTTCATGCGCTCGGGCAGGCCGCCGACGTTGTGGTGGCTCTTGATGACGGCGCTCGGCCCCTTGAACGACACGCTCTCGATGACGTCCGGATAGAGCGTGCCTTGCACGAGGAATTTCGCGTTTTCGACGTGGCGGGCCTCTTCTTCGAACACGTCGATGAAGATCTTGCCGATGATCTTCCGCTTCTGCTCGGGATCGCTGACGCCGGCGAGCGCGCCGAGGAATTTGTCGCGCGCGTCGACCGCGACGAGCTTGAGGTGGAACGCCTCGCGGAATGTCTTCACCACCTGCTCGAACTCGCCCTGACGGAGGAGCCCGTTGTCGACGAAGATGCACGTGAGGCGATCGCCGAGCGCCTTGTGGCAGAGCACCGCCGCGACGGACGAGTCGACGCCGCCCGAGAGCCCGCAGATGACGTGCTCGGTCGGGCCGACGACCTCTTTCACACGCGCGACGGCTTCGTCGGTGAACGACGCCGGGGTCCACGTCGGCTCGAGGCCGGCGACTTCGAAGAGGAACGAGCCGATGACGTCGGCGCCGCGCGGCGTGTGGACGACTTCGGGGTGGAACTGGACGCCGTAGATCCGACGCTCGGCGTTCGCGACGACGCAGAACGGCGTGCTCTCGGAGTTGCCGATGGTGGCGAAGCCCGGCGGCAAGCTCTTGACGCGGTCGCCGTGGCTCATCCACACGTCGAGCGATTCGCCCGCGGCGAAGCGGCGGAAGATGCCCGCCGCCGATTCGACCTGCACGCGCGCGAGGCCGAATTCGCGCTTGTCGGCCCGTTCGACGACGCCGCCGAGCAGGTGCGCCGTGAGCTGCATGCCGTAGCAGATCCCGAGCACCGGCACGCCGAGCTCGAAGATGCGCGGATCGACGGAGGGCGCGCCGTCCTCGTAGACGCTCGATGGGCCGCCCGAGAGGATGATCGCGCGTGGGCGCCGCTCGCGGATCTCTTCCCACCGGAGCGTGCAGGGGTGGATCTCGCAGTAGACTTTGCTCTCGCGCACCCGGCGCGCGATGAGCTGCGTCGTCTGCGATCCGAAATCGAGGATGAGGACGAGGTCTTTGATCATGCCGCCGAGTCCTCTCGGTAGCACGCGCGTGCGGGGGGCAAAAGCCTCCACGAGCCGCCGCTCGCACGAGCTTCGCCCGTCGCGAATCTTCGGAAATCGGCCTCGAAGGAGCCGCTAGAACGAGCCGGAGATGCCGCCGGCCGCGCCGCCTTTGACGGGGCCGACGTCGAAGCGGATCTTCGCTTGCGGCTCCTCGGCGGCGCTCGCGGTCGACGACGAGGAGGGCTTGAGGAAGAGATAGGTCGCGACGCCGAGCGCGACGATACCGACGCCCAGCGAAATGTCCGCGATGGCGTACTTCGTTCGGACGGAGCTCACCTGGTCGTCGGTGCAGTTATGCACGCACGATTTTTCGAGATCGGATTTCTCGCTGTTTCCGCTGAGCCCGAAGAAGGCGAAGCTGCCGATCGCGGCCACACCGACGCCGCCCAGGACGTAGGGGAGGATCGAGCGCTTCTCTTCGTGAGGGGCCGGCTTGTCACCGGTGCCGTCGTCCGTCTCCGGCGTGGACGTCGCCGCGCCGCCGAATTGGACCGAGATGTTGCGCATCTTCTGGCCCGCGCTGATGACGACGCTCTCGGACTTCTCTTGGCCCTGGTAGGTGAACTTGAAGGTGTGGGTCCCGAGGTCCATGAGGATCGGGCGTCCGTCGAGCTTCTCGGCGAGGTTGGTCCCGTCCATCGTGACGCTGACGTCCGTCAGGTCCGTGTTGCCTTCCTTGGCGGTGAGGACGACCGACGGCGCGGTCGCGTCGAGCTGGGTGAGCCAGTCGCCGCAATCCCGCTTGACCGGGCCCGGACACGCATCACGCACGCAGACGAGCATCTGCTCGCGCGCGCTTCGGAACTTGCCGTCGTCGCGGAACTGCTGCGCCTGATCGGCCGCGTTCAAACACGCTTCGACGTCTCCCGCGTGGGCCGTCTGGGCCCCGAAGAGCGAAACACCGACGCCCGCCATGACACCGACCAGCGCGCGCGTGACCTTCGATCGAATCATCGCTTGTTTTGTCTCCGTCGCAAGGTGGGGGCGGTCGATGGACGAAGGCGCTCGCATCATCGACCGAAACATTCGGCTTTGTATTTCTTGTGGCCCGTGGCCGGATCGACCGTGTACGGCGGGTCGCACGAAACGCGCGGCTTCGGCGGGGTGACGACCGTGGGCGGCGGTTGGGGCTGGGGCTGCGGCGACACGACGACACGGGGAGTGACGGGCGTAGCTTCCGTGGTCGACGCAGGCTTCGTCGGCTGCGCCGCGGCGCGCCCCGAAGCGACGGCCGGCGGGATCACCGACAGGGCGAGCGCTTGCCGTTCGACGGCGCGCGGTGTCGTCCGACCGATCGAATCTTTCGCCGTCGCGTACGTCAGCGCGACGAGGCCGAGCCCGCAGACCCCGAGCACGGCGCCGATGGCCGCGAACTTCTTGGCGAAGCTCCCCGTGCGCGGCGGCTCCCCGCTGGTGCTGATGGCGAGACGCGACACCGAAACGCTCGAGACCTGCGAGTGCGGCGGCGGCGTCTCATCGGGGAGGAAGACGGGCGACAGGGTCGCGCTGGAGCTCTCGATTTCGGCGACGCGCGCCGAGCGACGCGCCAGCTCCGTCGACGCGAGGCTCTCGACCCACGCACCGACTTCGGACGGCGAGGCCAGGCCGATGGTCTGCTCGATGGCGAGCGCCATCTCGCGCGCGGACGAGTAACGCTTCGAAGGCTCGCGCGCGAGGCCGCGCAGGACGACCGCGTCGATCTCCGGAGAGAGTCCGGAGCGCACGCGGCTCGGCGGATCGATCTTTCCTTCGATGGCGCGCACGAGGACGATCGCCTCCGTTTCGCCGTCGAAGAGACGACGCCCGGCGAGGGCCTCCCAAAGGACGACCGCGGCGGCGTAGATGTCCGTTTGGAGCGTGACCTCGCCGCTCGAGAGCTGCTCGGGCGGCATGTACGCGATCTTGCCTTTGACTTGCCCTTCGCGCGTCGTCTGCGTGCGGCCCGCGGCCTTCGCGACGCCGAAGTCGAGCACGCGGACCGAGCCGTCGGCGCCGACCAGGATGTTTTGCGGAGAGACGTCGCGGTGGACGATGCCGAGCTCGCGCCCGTGCTCGTCCTTCGTTTGATGCGCCGCGTGCAAGCCGTGGAGGACGGACGTGAGGATCGTCGCGACGACGCGCGGCGGCGGAAGCGCCTTCTTCAAGGTCGCGGCGCGGAGGAGCTTCGCGAGCGACTCGCCCGCGACGTACTCCATGACGATGAAGATCTCGCCCTCGGTGGCGACGACGTCGAGCGTCGGGACGACGTTCGGGTGACGAATGCGCCCGCACAGCCGAGCTTCGTCGAGGAACATCGTGACGAATTCGGGATCCTTCGCGAACTGCGGGTGCAGGCGCTTGATGGCGACCGTTCGTGAAAAGCCGACGGGTCCGCTCAAGCGACCGAAATGGACCGTCGCCATTCCTCCAGCCGCGAGCTCACCGTAGAGGATGTAGCGCCCCACTGTGCGGGGCGCTTGTCCGGCGGACGCCACCATTCGTCCTCAAGACTATCCCGCAATCGATGGCGACGGCGAGTAACTGTAAAGCGTTGGGACTGTTTTTTTGTGATGCCGCCTGCTCGGACCGGAGGACATCTCCTACATGAGACCGCATCGGTTGACGCGGGTGGAGACGAGCCCCGAAGCCCCACAACCATGACATTGAAGGATGACGATGGTGAAGGTTCGCCGTCAGTTACCACTCGTTTCGTGCGGCCCGCGCGGATCGCTTCGACGGGAAGCCGCGTCAGGGGAGGGCGTTTGCCGCGACCGGTCGATGTAGTAGAGCCCCGCTCGTCCGATGCGTTCCCCGTCCTCCGAACCGTCACCGTCCCTCGTCGTCGACGTCCGGCGCGTGTCCGCGATCGACGTTCCCTGGCCGCGTTACCAAACCCCCGGTTCGGCCGGCATGGATCTGCACGCCGCGCTCGAAGCACCGGTGACGATCGCGCCGCGCGGCCGAGCGAAGATCCCGACCGGCCTCGCGTTCGCGATCCCCGCCGGCTTCGAAGGGCAAGTACGTCCGCGCTCCGGCCTCGCGTGGAAGCACGGGCTCACCGTGCTCAACGCGCCCGGCACGATCGACTCGGACTTTCGCGGGGAGGTCGCCGTCGTGCTCGTCAACCTCGGCGAAGAGCCCGTGACGATCGCTCCGCTCGACCGCATCGCGCAGATCGTCTTCGCGCGTCACGAGACGGCGGTCTTGAACCCCGTCAGCGCGCTCGAAGAGACGCACCGCGGCGCGGGCGGCTACGGATCGACGGGCGCGTGATCGGCGCCGCCGGGATCGATGGACGGAAGGGACGGAAGTCGCGCGGACACGCTCGGTGCGTCGTCGGTCGACGCCCCGTCAGCCTTCGCCGCGTTTGATGCGGTAGCCGCGGATCTTCTTGTGCAGGTTCGTGCGCTCGACGCCGAGCAGCACGGCGGTGCGCGAGATGTTCCAGCCCGTGCTCATCAGCGTCTCGACGATGTACCGGCGCTCCGCCTGCTCGCGGAACTCCCGCAGCGTCAGGCAGCGTGCGCTCTCGGCGGGGGTCGTCGACGTCGTGCGCGGCGCCGCGGTCCCCTCCGGCTCCGCGGGCGGATCGTCGTTCGGCCGATCGTCGTCCTCGAAAGGCTCCGTCGCCGCGTCGTTCGACTCTTCGTCGAACGGGCTCGCGTGCGGGTCCTCCGGCAGATCGGCGATGGTCACCCGATCCCCGGACAGGATGGCCATGCGCTCGACCACGTTCTTCAGCTCGCGGACGTTGCCCGGCCACTTGCGCGCGACGAGCGCGTCGAACACGGCGTCGTCGATGGGCTTGGCCTTCGTGCCGTTTTCTTTCGCGAACGCCTCCATGAACGCGCGCGCGAGCAGCGGGACGTCCTCCACGCGCTCGCGGAGCGACGGACTCCGGATGGGGAAGACGTTGAGCCGAAAGAAGAGATCTTCACGGAAGCCGCCCGACTCGACGGCCTTCGACAGGTCCTTGTTCGTCGCCGCCAGCACGCGCGCGTCGACGTGGATCACGTGCTCGCTGCCGACGCGCGAAATCTCGCCGGATTGGAGCGCGCGGAGCACCTTCGCTTGCGCGACGACGTCCATGTCGCCGACTTCGTCGAGGAAGAGGGTGCCGCCGTGGGCTTGTTCGAACAGGCCGCGGCGCCGGCTCTGCGCGCCCGTGAACGCGCCTTTTTCGTGGCCGAAGAGCTCGCTCTCGATGAGCTCGCGCGGGATGGCGGCGCAATTGACCTTGATGAACGGGCCGTCCTTGCGCGGGCTTAGCCTGTGGATCGCGCGCGCGATGAGCTCCTTGCCGGTGCCGCTCTCGCCCGTGATGAGGACGCTGGCGCGCGTGGGGGCGACCTTCTCGAGGTCGTGGAAGATCTTCTGGACCGGCGCGCTCTTGCCGATCATCTCGTACTTGGCGAGCTGCTCTTTCGAGACCTCGGCGAGCGCGCGCCGCGTGCGGGCGACTTCGAGGACGTTCTTGACGCTGACGAGGACGCGCTCGCGGGCGAGGGGCTTCTCGAAGAAATCGCTCGCGCCGAGCTTGATGGCGTTCACCGCGTCGTCGACGCGCGCGTGCCCGCTGATGACGATGATGGGCAGCTCGCGCGTCGCCTCTTCTTTCCGGAGGCGTTCGAGCGCCTCGAGCCCGCTCATGCGCGGGAGCTTCACGTCGAAGATCACGAGGTCGACGTGCGTGGTCTGCCCGGAGATGACGTCGAGGGCCTCTTCGGCGCTCTCGGCTCCGACGAAGCGGTAGCCTTCACCTTCGAGGACGAGCTGGAGCGTGCGGCGGATGTTGCGTTCGTCGTCGACGACGAGGATCGTGTTCGCCGTCGCGCCCGCCCCCGACGGGCTCACACGCCACGCTCCCGCATGTAGTCGAGGTAGTTCTGCGCCTGGCGCGTGAGCGGGCTCCGCGGGTAGTCGGACAAGATCGTGTCGAACGCCGTGCGGGCGTCGCCGAACTTGTGCATCTTGAGGTAGACCTCGCCGAGCAAGAGCAACGCTTCGGCCTCGAGGCCGGAGTCGATCGGCTCGACGCCGGGGACGCGCTTCGCCGCTCGGCTGCCGGGACCGCCGCTGCGCCCGGGGCGCACCCCTGCGGGGGTGGCCGACGCCGGACCGCCGGCGAAATTGCGCATCGCGTACTGGATGCGCAGGACGGCCGCGTCGAAGTTGTCGCGCTGGAGGTAGAACCGCGCGACGTAGAGCTCGTGGCGCATGAGGCGCGCCGTCACGTCGATCAAGAGCTCACGGATCTTGTCGGAGTCTTTGCCGTCCGGATAGTCGTGCAGGTAGCCCTTGATCTCCTTGTAGGCGTCCAGGACGACCGCTTGGTCGCGTTCGTCGGCCGTGGGGAGGAGGATCGAGTCGGTCACCTGCCGGTACTGGGCTTCGGCGACGCGCGCGCGGGCGTAGGCGACCTCGTCGACGTCGGAGCGGTGGTCGTGGACGAACTGCCGGTACTCACGGATCGCTTCGGCGTATTTTTCTTGCTCGAAATCGGCGTCGGCGATGCGCAGCTCGGCGAGGCGCGCGTACTTCGAATAGCCGTATTTGCGCTTGATTTCGCGGAAAAGCTGCTGCGATTCGAGCCAATTGTGGGCGTCGAACTCTTCCATCGCCTCGTCGTAGGCGCGTTTGGCGTCCGCCGTGTAGTCGAGCGACGTTCGCGCCTGTTGCGACGGGCAACCCCCGAGCACGGCCACCGACGACGCGGCGAGCCACGCCGCGAGCAGGCGACCGCCGATCGACGAAAGGCGGCGCGTTCGCCCGGGCATGCAGCGTGTTCGGAGCATCGCGGTCAAGGCGTTTACACCATTTCCGAAGGCCGCACCACGCGCGCGCATCACGCTGGATCGCCTGCCGGACGCCAACGGACGATGCGGCGCGCCGGCGGCTCTCCGTCGGACTTGGCTTGGCGGTAGGCCGTGCGGACGAGCAAGCGGACCCGTTCGCCGAGATCGGCCGACAAAGGAGGGGCGGCCGGATCGGCCGTGACCGTGACGTCTCCCTCGGCCGAAACGACGACGCGGATCGCGAGGCGGAGGTCCGGCAGCTCGATCGCGCCCGCGTAGATCCACGGAGGATTTTCGTCGCGCGGGCGTTCGAGCGTGATCCGCATGCCACTCTCGGGTTTTTCGCCGACGATGCTCACGGCCCTCCGCGTAGCACAAAGTCGGCGCACCTCGGCCGAGAGATGGGCTAAGAGATCGCCGGTCATGGTCGAGAAGAACCCGATCACCCCCGAGGGGGCCCAGCGGCTGCGCGACGAGCTCCACACGCGAAAAACGGTCGAGCGCCCGGCGATCACGCAGGCCATCGCCGAAGCGCGCGCACACGGCGACTTGAGCGAGAACGCGGAGTACCACGCCGCCCGCGAGCGGCAGGGCTTCAACGAGGCCCGCATCAAGGACCTCGAGGACAAGCTCGCGCGCGCGGAGATCATCGATCCGTCGAAGATCGAGGGCGACAAGGTCGCCTTCGGCGCGCGCGTCAAGCTCCTGAACGCCGACACCGACGAGGAGGTCGTCTACCGGATCCTCGGCGCCGATGAGGCGGACATCAAGCAGGGGAGCATCAGCATCACGGCGCCGATGGCGCGCTCGCTGCTCGGACGCGAGGTCGGTGACGAGGTCAAGGTGCGGACGCCGGCGGGCGAGCGCGTCTACGAAATCCTCGAGGTGGACTTCAAGTGAAGGGTCGCGGAGCGGCGTCGGCCGCCCGCGACGTCGTCGTGGATGCGTGCGGCGTGATCGCCGCGTGGACGGCGCTCCTGCTCCTGGAGAACGTCGCGGTCGCGGCGCTGTGCCGCGATCTGTTCTCGGGCGCGTGGGAGGTCGCGCACGCGCGCTGGTTCCTCTCTCCCGTGGCGCTCGCCGTCCTCGCGCCGTGCGCGCTCCTCGCGGTGGGGTTGGGCCGCCTTTGGGCACGGCGCGATGCGCGGGCGCTCGCGGTCGTCGCGGCGATCGGCGGAGGGCTCTCGGCCTTCGGCGTGTCGACGGGGCGTCACTTCGACCGCGTGGTCGTGCGGGTCGCGTTCGTCGCGCTCGTCGCGGGGCTCGCGGGCGCGGTCGTCTTCGCGCTCGTGCGCCGGGTGCCTACGGGGAAGACGCGTCCGGCGCTCGTCGCGACCGCGCTGGTCGCGAGCATGACGGCCTGGCTCGCCGATGCCTTCGTCTTGCCGCGGCTCTATCCCGCGTTCCATGCCGCGCTCCTGGTCGTCACGCTGCTGGCGTGGGCGGCCGGTTGGTCGCTCGTGCGTCGGACGCGGGCACGCATGCCCGTGGCGATCGCCGGCGGCGTCCTCGTCGTGGTGGGGCTCGTCTTCGCTCGCGTCGGCGCCCGCCGCATCGCGACCGAAGACAACGTGCGGCGCGTCTTGCTCGAGCACGCGCCCCTCTTCGGCCGTGCGGTCGTCGTCGCGTCGCGCCTCGCCCCTCCGCCGTCGCTCGACGAGGAAGCGACCTCCGCCGCGTCCATGCACGCCGATCCGTCGCGCCCCTCCGCGCCCGCGAGGACGCTCGATTGGACCGGTCGCGACGTCGTCCTCCTCACGGTCGACGCCCTCCGCGCCGATCACGTGTCGGCTTACGGCTACGCGCGAAAGACGACCCCCAACGTCGACCGCCTCGCCGCGCGCGGTGCTCTCTTCGCGCACGCCTACTGCCCGACGCCGCACACCTCGTACTCGGTCGCGTCGCTCATGACGGGAAAGTACATGCGTCCGCTCCTCGCGTTGGGGGTCGGCAGCGACTCCGAGACGTGGGCGGATCTCCTTCGGCACTACGGCTACCGGACGGCGGCGTTCTACCCGCCCGCCGTCTTCTTCATCGACACGCACAAGTTCACGACGCTTCGCGATCGCTTCCTGGGGTTCGAGTATGCCAAGGTCGAGTTCGCGGGGCGCGAGCTGCGCAAGGCGCAGGTGCGCGGCTACCTGGAGCACGCGCCGAAAGACAAGCCCTTGTTCCTGTGGCTCCACGCCTTCGAGCCGCACGAGCCCTACGAGATGCACGCCGAACACCCGTTCTCGGGCGAGCCGGCCGTCGACGCGTACGACAGCGAAATCGCCGAAGCCGACGCGATCGTGGGCGACGTCGTCGACGCGGTCGAAGCGGCGCGCCCGGGCGCGGTCGTGGTGTTCACGGCGGACCACGGCGAGGAGTTCGGCGATCACGGCGGCCGCTACCACGGCACGAGCGTCTACGAAGAGCAGGTGAGGGTGCCGCTCGTCGTCGTCGGGCCGGGGGTCGCGCCGCGCGTGATCGACGCGCCCGTCCAGACCATCGACGTCCTGCCGACGATCCTGTCTGCGCTCGACGTGCCGATGCCGGCTCGGATCCGTGGGCGGGATCTCGGGCCTTGGCTCGCCGGCAAATCCACCGACGACGCGCGAGGCTTCGCCTTCGCCGAGACCGACGACGACACGCTCGTGGCGAGCGGCGACGATCGGCTCGTCTGCGCGCGCCGCATCGCCGCGTGCACGCTCTTCGACGTCGCGAAGGATCCGGAGGAGAAGCGCCCCGTCGTGGATCGGCCCGAGCGGATCGCGGAGCTGCGCAAGCTCACGGCGAGCGTCGAACGCGAGAACGGAAAGCTCGAAGCCGCGTTGCCGGAGGCGCTCCGCCGCGGGCTCCAAGGCGATCGCGACGCGGCCGAGGACGTCGGCCCGCTCCTCGACGATGCGCGGGTCGACGTGCGGCGTGCGGCGGCTCGATGCGCGTTTCGCCTCCGCGCGCCCGAGCTTCGGCCTCAACTTCGCCGCGCGCTCGCGCACGACGAGGATCCGCAGGTGACCGCCTGGGCGGCGCTCGCGCTCCTGCGCCTCGACGAGGCGGAGGTGAACGGAGAAGTGGGCATCGTCGACGCGAGCGCGCCGAACGCGCAGGCGACAGCGTCGGAAATGGTGGTGGCGCCGCGACGGGACGCCGGACCACCGGAGGCAACGGCGGTCCGCGCGAGCGAGGCTTTGGCGAGCGGGGAGCCGTCGCTTCGCGTCGCCGCGGCGCTGGCGTTCGCCGAACGAGGGGATCCGCGTGGGCAAGACGTCCTCGTCGCGCGATGGGACGAGGCCTTCACGCCGAACGCACCGAACGCCGGCGAGCTCGACGAGGCGCGGGAGATCCTCCACGCGCTCGCGACGATTCGGGCGCGCGCGGCCGTCCCTCATCTCCTTTCGTCCCTCGACGACGTACGCTTGCGACCGGCGATCATCGACGCGCTCGCGGCGATCGGCGACCTACGAGCGCGTGGCCCCCTCCTCGATGCCTTCACGAACGAGCGCTACTTGCACCTGCGCGCCCCCGAGGCTCGCGCGCTCGGCGCGCTCGGTGCGCGGTCCGAGCTTCGCGCGCCGCTCGCCCGGTTCGCGGGCGTCCCGACCCCGATGGTCGAAGCCCTGGCCATCGCCCGCGACGCGGGGCTCCTCGATCCCGCCCATGGTGGCTACGTCGCGACTGGCGCCCCGCGCACCGTCGATGTCGTCCTTCACCTCCCGGGAACGGGTGGCGCGCGTCTGTTCGTGGCGACGGAAGGTCCTCCATCGTCCGAGGCCGCGTCTTCGCCCGCCGGATCGCCGCCGTCCGTGCGAATCGGCGGCGCACCGCTCGTGCTCACCGCTGTCGCGGCGCCCATCGGAGATCGGGACGAGGATCATGGCGAGCTCTGGATGGCGGACCTCCCCCGCGATCCCGGGACGCGCGTGCCCGTCCACCTCGAGCATGCCGCGGGTCTCCGCGCAGCGTGGCTCGTTCGTCTGACCGACGAAATCCCCGCCCCCAAGCCCGTGTCGTGGAAGCCGGAGACCGATGGGGTCGAAACCACCACCGCGCCTCTCGCAGGCCCGGACGGCGGGGGTTGACGGACGCGAATTTCCGTGTTTGCGCCAATCATCGAGTCATCGAAGCGCGAAATTCCCGTCGATTCGATGGACTCGATGCACTAGAGTGCGCGCCGTGAGCGACGAAAAAGAGAGCGAAAACAGCGAAACGACGACCTCTTCGGAGAGCGAAGGCGCGGAGATCCCCGCGGACAACGCCCGCCCCGAAGCCATCCTCGCGCGCTTGTCCGCTCTCGGCGACGACGATCCCGAAGAGCGGAAATCGAACGAGGAAGAGCGCAAGCTCGCCGAGCGCAAGGCCGCCTCGAACCCGAAGAAGGGCGGCTCCAAGAAGGGCAAGGGCGGTGGCCTCGAGGTCGCGGCGTCGAAGAAGCTCTCGAAGATCGGCACGCGCGCGGAGCCTCGTCGAAGCGTGGCGGTCGCGGCCTCGGCCGCGCCGCTCGTCGACAAGACCGTGAAGTTCGGCGAGTGGGCGCAGAAGAACCAGAAGCTCCTCATCGGCGGCGGCGTGGCGATCGCGCTCGGGCTCTCCGCCATCGCGTTCTACGTGCACCACACCCACAAGCGCGAGGTCGACGCGTCGGCGCTGCTCACGAAGGCCGTCTCCGCCGATCGCGGGTACGTCGCCGAGCCCCCGAAGGACGCCGATCCGGAGCTGCTCGCGGCGGTCGGGCCGTTCTTCAAGACGTACGAGGAGCGCACGGACGCGGCCCTCGCGAAATACCGCGACGTCGAAGCACAGTTTCCGAAGAGCGGCGCGTCGATGCTCGCCAAGCTCGCGGAGGGCTCGCTCTTGCTCGACAAGCACGACGCCGACGGCGCCATCGCGGCGTTCGTCGAGGCCGGCGCTTCGCCGCTCGCCGCGGCCGACAAGGAAGTCAAGGGCCGCGCCCTCGAGGGCCTCGGGTTCGCGTACGAGCTCAAAGCCCTCGCGACGCCCGCGGAGTCCGCCAAGTTCTACGACGAGGCCATGAAGGCCTACAAAGAGCTCGAGAACGTCGTCGACGTCGACGGTTTCCGCGAGCTCGCGTCGTACCACCAGGCGCGCGTGTTCGAGGCCAAGGGCGACAAGGCGAAGGCGAAGGAGCTGCTCGTCGCGCTCGTCGGCAAGCTCGACAAGCCCGCGAACCTCCTCGTGCCGACGGAGTTCCTCTACTTGAAACAGGTGGCGTCCGACCGCTTGCGGGCGATCGACCCGTCGGCGCTGCCGAAGCCCACGATGCCTGGCCGCTCCGGGCCGACGCCGGAGGAGCTGCGCAAGTTGATCGAACGCGCGCAGCAGCAGCAAGGGCAGGGCGCCGGAGGCGAGGGACCTTGAGCCGACCGCGCTCGCTCGTCGCGGCCGGCCGGCGACCGAGTCAACCCGCAGAACCCGCTCTGGTACCACCGGCCGAGCGGCGCGATGAGCGTCTTCGTGCTCCGGACCTTGACGGCGCCGTCACGCGCCGAGGGCGAGCCGTGGGAACGCGGTCGGCCCGAAATCGACGCGGCGCACATGCGCGTCTTCGTCGGCTCGGCGGACCGCGGGCTCTACGCGCTCCGCGCCGGCGACGGCAGCACGATTTGGCGCTACGAGACGCTCGGCGTCGTGCAGAGCGAGCCGCTCTACGATCCCGAGATGGACGCCGTCTACTTCGGCTCGAACGACGGCGCTCTCTACGCGGTCCGCGCGCAGACCGGCGAGCTCCTGTTCCGGTTCGACTCCGGGGCCGAGGTCTCGCGCAAGGTCGTGCGCGCCGGCGAAACGCTGTTCTTCGCGAACGCCGCCGACCATCTTTTCTCGATCGATCGCCGCTCGGGAAAATTGAACTGGGAGGCCCACCGAACCCCCGCGTTCGGCATGGAAATCAGCGGTCACGCGGGGCCGGCGTACGATCCGGTCGGGCAAGTCGTGTACATGGCGTATTCGGACGGTCACGTGGTCGGCTACGGCGCGCGCGACGGCTCCGAGAAGTTCATGCCGGTCGATTTGTCGATCGACGCCGAGCAGGCGGCCGGAGAAGCGCCGCGTTACCTCGACGTCGACACGACGCCGATCGTCGACGAGCACCCGCAGGGCCGCGTGATCTACGTGGCGAGCTACGCTGGCGGCGTGTATGCGCTCGACGCGACGACGGGCTCGCGCGTGTGGGCCAACGAGCAGGCGTCCGGGGTCACGAACTTGGTGCTCTGGCATGAGCCGGCGCACACGCCCGATCCCACCGGTCCGGATCGTGGCGGTCCCGAAGTGCCGGCGCGCAAACTCTTGATCGCCTCGAGCTCGGCGTACGGACTCGCGGCGCTCGATCCCGCGAACGGCACCGTCGTATGGCGCAACAAGATCCCCGAAGGCGGCGTGACCGCGCCGGCGTTCGTGTCCGGTGCGCTCGTGGTCGGGACGAGCCGCTACGGTCTCTTCCTGATGTCGCCGCGCAACGGCAAGGTCATCGACGGGTTCGATCTCGGAACGGGCTTCGCTCAGACGCCCGCGACGTACGGCAACCGCGTGTACGTCATGACGAACGCCGGGACGTTCCTGGGCATCCAGGTCCTGCCGCCGGTCGCTCCGCACTGAGGCTTGCCGCGTGCGCGCGGCGAGGCTGGTGGGCGCGCTTCAGAGGCTGCTCGGATCGGTCGCGGTTCGCACTGCGGATTCGTGCGCGGTCCGTCCGGTGTCGTTATGGCCATGGGAGCGACATCCGGGGAAGTCCCAGGATTCCCCGTCTTTTCGTGCATTCAAATTTCGCATAAGATGCATTATGTAAACTAAAGGTTGGGGGTCCAAGGGGGCTACGGGCTCGCTCACGAGGACGCTCGCGGGTATCGTCGCCCGCCGAGGATGCCGTCGATGCCGTCACGGGTGGGCTTCGCGAAGACCTTCGAGAACGACACGGACGCCGTGACGCCGCCGAGAGCGTCGACGCCGCTGAGTTCGTCGTCGTCGCCGCGCATGGGTCATGGCGTCGTCGTCGCTCGGAGCTCCGGCCATCGGACGGCGCTCGCCACGCTCCACGCGACGAGCCCGCTTCGCCTGCTCGCCCAAGGCGCTCCTCACGGCCATGGCGCCGCGCGCTCGGCCACCGTGTGCATGGTGACCTTCGGCGGTGGCCTGGTCGACGGCGACGCCGTGCGGCTCGACGTCACCGTCGAAGAGGACGCGACCCTCGTCCTGTGCACCCAGTCGAGCACGAAGGTCTACCGCGGTCGGTCCACCCAGGCCGTCCGCGCCCACGTCCGCGGCACGCTCGTCTGGCTCCCCGACCCCGTCGCGTGCTTCCGTGGCAGCCGCTTCGAACAGACCCTCGACGTCGCGCTCGAAGGCCCCGGTTCGTGCGTGCTCCTCGACGGCTTCACCTCCGGCCGAGCCGCCTACGGCGACCGCTGGGACTTCGACGCGTTCGCCACCCGCACGCGCATTTCTCGCGACGGCCGCCCGTGCGTGCACGACGCGCTCCGGCTCGACGCGGCCGACGGCAGCGTCGCCGAGCGTATGGACCGCTTCGACGCGTTCGCCACGCTCGTCGCCGTCGGGCCGCGCGTCACGCCGCTCGTCGGTCCCATGCTCGAGCGCGGGCGCCCTGCCGTGGCCGACGTCGTCGTCGCACCGAGCCCGCTTCGCCCGCTTCCGGCCGATCCCGATGCGCCCGCCGGACGGCCCGCCGATCCCGCCGCCGCCTCGGGCGCGCTCGTTCGCATCGCGGCCGTTCGCCCCAGCCACGCGCTCGACGAGATCCGCCGCCGGCTCCGAAACCTTCCAGACATCGACGTCGTGGATCCTTTTGCAGCGCGGCGATGATCGCGCCGGCGTCGCGCCGTTTCCGGAGGACCATCCATGCATCTGTCGCCCCGAGAGATCGACAAGCTGCTCCTGCACGGCGCCGGATTTCTGGCGCAAAAGCGCCTCGCACGTGGCCTCCGGCTCAACTATCCCGAGGCGGTCGCGCTGCTCTCCACGCAGCTGCTCGAGTGGATCCGTGACGGAAAGAACGTCGCCGAGCTGATGGATCTCGGCCGGCGCGTGCTCGGCCGCCGTCAGGTGCTCCTGGGGGTCGCCGAGATGCTCCACGAGGTCCAGGTCGAAGGCACGTTCGAGGACGGAACGAAGCTCGTCACGGTCCACGATCCCATCGCGCTCGAGGACGGAGATCTGAAGCTCGCCCTCTACGGGAGCTTCCTTCCGATCCCGGAGCTCTCCGTGTTCGGCGCCGACCTCACGGCGTCCGCCGGCGCCGCGTCGTCGGCCGTCCCCGGTGCCGTCGTGCCTGGGAAAATCGACGTTTTGTCCGGAGAAATCGAGCTTTTTTCGGGCCGCGCGCGCACCACGATCACGGTCACGAGCCGGGGCGATCGCCCCATCCAGGTCGGCAGTCATTACCCGTTCGACCAAACGAACCGCGCGCTCGACTTCGACCGCGCGGCGGCGCATGGCAAGCACCTCGACATCCCGGCAGGCACGGCGGTGCGGTTCGAGCCCGGCGAAACGCGCACCGTCACGCTCGTCGAAAACGCGTCGGTGAGCGCGGGCGCGAACGCGAAGGCGGCGAACGTCGCGGCGAACGAAGGAGCGGCGTCATGAGCGGTCCCGGCGCGCCCGGTTCGCGCATCGATCGACGCGCCTACGCGGCCATGTACGGCCCCACGACCGGCGATCGCGTCGCGCTCGGCGATACGGGGCTCGTCGTTCGCGTCGAGAAGGATTTCACGTCGTACGGCGACGAGTGCAAGTTCGGCGGCGGCAAGGTGCTCCGCGACGGCATGGGTCAGATGCCCGGCATCGGCGACGACGAAGCGCTCGACGTCGTCGTCACGAACGCGCTCGTCGTCGACTGGACCGGCATCTACAAGGCCGACGTCGGCATCAAGCATGGGCGCATCGTCGGCATCGGAAAGGCCGGAAATCCCCGTGTGATGGCGGGCGTCGACCCGAAGATGCTCGTCGGCGTCACGACGGAGGCGATCGCCGGCGAAGGCCTCATCCTCACCGCCGGTGGCATCGACGCGCACATCCATTTCATCTGCCCGCAGCAGGCCGACGAAGCCCTCGCGAGCGGCGTCACGACCTTCGTGGGCGGCGGAACCGGACCAGCGACGGGAACGAAAGCCACGACGTGCACCCCGGGCGCGCACCACATCGCGCGCATGCTCCAAGCGACCGACACGATCCCCCTCAACATCGGCCTCACGGGCAAGGGCAACACGTCCCTGCCCGCCGGCCTCGTCGATCAGATCCGCACCGGCGCCGTCGGCCTGAAGCTCCACGAAGATTGGGGGACGACGCCGGCCGCGATCGACTGCTGCCTCGGCGTCGCCGAAGACGAAGACGTCCAGGTGACGATCCACACCGACACGCTGAACGAATCGGGCTACGTCGACGACTCGATCGCGGCGTTCAAGGGGCGGTCGATCCACACCTACCACTCCGAAGGTGCGGGCGGCGGCCACGCGCCGGACATCTTGCGCGTCGTCGGTGAAGCGAACGTGCTCCCGAGCTCGACGAACCCCACGCGGCCGTTCACGGTCAACACGCTCGACGAGCACCTCGACATGCTCATGGTGTGCCACCACCTCGATCGGTCGGTGCCCGAAGACGTCGCGTTCGCCGAGAGCCGCATCCGCGGCGAGACCATCGCGGCCGAAGACGTGCTGCACGATCTCGGCGCCATCAGCATCGTCTCGAGCGACAGCCAGGCGATGGGGCGCGTCGGCGAGGTCATCGCACGCACGTGGCAGACGGCGGCGAAGATGAAGGACGAGCGCGGTCCCCTGCCGGAAGATTCGCCGAGCGACGACAACTTTCGGGTCCGCCGGTACGTCGCGAAGTACACGATCAACCCGGCGGTCGCGCACGGGATGAGCCACGAGATCGGCTCCGTCGAGGTCGGGAAATGGGCCGATTTGGTGCTCTGGCGGCCGGATTTCTTCGGCGCGCGGCCGGAGCTCGTCCTCAAGGGCGGGCTCGTCGCGTGGTCGCAGATGGGCGATCCGAACGCGTCGATCCCGACGCCGCAGCCGTCGTACATGCGGCCGATGTTCGGCGCGCTGGGCCGGGCCGTAGGCGCGACGAGCCTCGTGTTCGTCTCGCGGCGGGCCGCCGAGGAAGGCACCGTCGCGAACCTCGGGCTCTCGAAGATCGTCACGCCCGTGCGCCGTTGCCGCGGGCTCGGCAAGCGCGACATGCGTCTCAACGACGCCTTGCCGCGCATGAAGGTCGATCCCGAGACCTACGAGGTGTTCGCCGACGGCGTTCTCCTACGCGCCACGCCGGCGACGCGCGTGGCGCTCGGGCGCTTGTACTCGCTCTTCTGATGAACCCCGACCGTCCCCTCCCCTCGTTCGAAGGCCCGTCGTGGCTCTTCTTGCAGCTCGTCGACGGTGCGTTTCCGTCGGGAGGCTTCGCGCATTCGGGCGGGCTCGAGGCGGCGTGCCGACTCGGAGGGCTCTCGTCGATCGAGCCGTTCGTCGAGCAATCGCTGACGAACGTGGCGAGCACGCTCCTGCCGTTCGTGGGTCGGACGTGCGCCGATCCCGAGGCGCTCGCCGAGGCCGACGCGCGCTGCGAGGCGATGCTCGTCGGTCACGTCGCGCGACGCGCGAGCCGTGCGCAAGGTCGCGCGCTCGCCACGACGGCCGGCCGAATTTTCGACGATCGTCCGGAGATCGCACGCATCGCGGCGCACGCCCAGCGTGCTCCGGCGCATCACGCGCCAGTATTTGGGGCCATTTTCGGGGCCCTCGGGATGTCGCCGCGCGCCGCGCGGACCGCGTACTTGCACGGAGCCCTCCGCTCGATGCTCTCCGCCGGTGTTCGGCTCGGTCTCTTGGGGCCGCTCGAAGCCCAGCAGATCCACGCGCGCTCGAGCGAGCGCCTCGACGCGTTGCTCGCCCGCCACGAGGCCACGCCGCTCGACGACGTCGCGTCGACGGCGCCCATCCTCGAGCTCTTCGGGGCGCTCCACGATGAACTCGACGCACGGCTCTTCCAATCCTGAGGTGACGGGATGCACGACCACGACTCTCCCCACGATCACGCGCACGAGCATTCCCACGACCATCATGATCATGCGCACGCGCACGACCATGGCCACACCCACGAAAAGCTCGACGGCCCTGGGCTCTTCCGAATGCGCGCGCCGCGCAAAGCCCGCGACTACCGCTCGCGCGCGTTCACCGTGGGCATCGGCGGACCGGTCGGCAGCGGCAAGACGGCGCTCGTGCTGTCGTTGTGCCGGAAGCTCCGCGATCGGATGACGCTCGGGGTCGTGACGAACGACATCTTCACGCGTGAAGACGCCGAGTTTCTCCATCGGAACCAGGCGCTCCCCGATGCGCAAATCCGCGCCGTCGAGACCGGCGGATGCCCCCACGCCGCCATCCGCGAAGACATCGCGCCGAACCTCGACGCGCTCGAGCAACTGATGCGCGACGTGCGCCCCGAGCTCCTCGTCGTCGAGAGCGGCGGCGACAACCTCGCGGCGCAATACAGCCGCGAGCTCGTCGACTTCACGATCTACGTCGTCGACGTCGCCGGCGGCGACAAAGTCCCGCGAAAAGGCGGTCCCGGCGTCACCGAGAGCGACCTGCTCGTCATCAACAAGACCGATCTCGCGCCCTTCGTCGGCGCCGATCTCGGCGTCATGGCCCGCGACGCCGCGCGCATCCGCCAGGACGGCCCCGTGATCTTCGCGCGGTGCAACGTCGGCGACGGCGTCGACGCGATCATCGACGAAATCCTCCGCGCCCGCGACGCCGCGCTGAACGGCGCGTGACCCTCTTGCGAGCCCCGCGGCGTGTGCGTCCCGGCGCGCTTCATCGACGCTCCCCCGAGGCGCCCCGGCCGACGTCCAGGATCCGCTAGGTCTCGGACGCCTCGAGCGGCTGCCAGAGCTCCACCCGGTTCCCGTCGCAGTCCTTGATCCAAGCGAAGCGACCGTAGCTTTCGTTTTGGCGCTTCGGGTCGATCCAAACGCCGGCGGCGGCGAGATCCACGAGGAGCGCGTCGAGGTCGTCGACGCGGTAGTTGATCATCACCGCCTGGTTCCCCTCGCCGAAATAGGTCGTGTCCATCGGGAAGGGATTCCAGGCCGTCATGCCCGTTCCTTTCGGCACGTCGTCCTTCCAGTCGAAGGTCGCCCCGTAGTCTCCGACCTCGATGCCCAGGTGCTTCGCGTACCAAGCGCCGAGCGCCTTCGGATCGGCGCTCCGCAGGAATACACCCCCAACTCCCGTCACTCTCGCCATGTCCGTGGCCTCCTGGTCCTTCCTCTACCTTGCGGCTCGCGCTTACACGAGCCCCCACAATTCGTGCTTCTGCGAGCGCGTGAGGAGCTGCTTCATCGCGTCGAGCAGCGGCAGTCCTTCGTGCAAGACGCGGTAGACCTGCTCGGTGATCGGCACGTCGACGCCGAGCTTCTGCGCGAGCATCCACGCGGCCTTCGACGTCAGGTAGCCCTCCGCCACGGTCCGCTGCGACGCGAGGTACGTCTTCGGATCGACGCCTTCGGCGACCTTCATGCCGAGCGAGCGGTTGCGTGAGAGCGCCCCCGTCGACGTGAGGATGAGATCGCCGACGCCACCGAGCCCCATGAACGTCAGCGGATCGCCGCCGAGCGCCACGCCGAGGCGCGCCATCTCCGACAAGCCGCGCGTGACGAGCGCCGCCCGCGCGTTCGTGCCCAGGTTGAAGCCGTCGCACGCGCCCGCGGCGATCGCGAGCACGTTCTTCATCGCGCCGCCGACCTCGACGCCCACGGGATCCCTGCTCGAATACACGCGGAACATCGGCGAATGCAGCGCCTCGGCCACGGCGGCCGTCACCAGGTCGTCCTTCGACGCCACGACCACGTCCGTCGGCAGGCCCGAGGCGACCTCGCGCGCGAAGCTGGGCCCCGAGAGCACGGCGAGCGCGTTCGGATCGCGCCTCGGCATCGCGTGCGCGGCGACTTGGTTCATCAACTCGAGCGTGTCGTTCTCGATGCCCTTCGTCGCGATGACGACGTGGGCCTCGTCCGGCACGAACGGCGCGATCGACGTCACCACGCGCCGCAGGAACGCCGACGGCGGGACGAGCAAGACGATGTCGGCGTCCGCGAGGACGCTCGGCGCGTCGGTCGACGCTCGCACCTCTTTCGGGAGCGTGACGCCGCCGAGGAAAAGCTTGTTCTCGTGGCTCTCTTCGACGTCCTTGGCGACCTCGGGCTCCCGCGCCCAAAGGTGCACCTCGTGCTCCCGACGCGCCGCGTGCGCGGCGAGTGCGGTTCCCCAAGCTCCGGCCCCGACGACGGCGATCTTGCTCACGCCGTCAAGATAGCCGATCGCCGCTACGGCCGTGGCGTGGAAAGGGCCGTCGTGACGAGCTTCGAGGGCGTCTCCGTCGACGTGCACCACAATTGATGCGCCGCGCGCGTCGCGCCGACGTAGAGCGCCTGGCGCGCCTGCGGCGTCTCCGGGTAGCTCGATTGCGTCGTCTCGAGGAGGATGATCTCGTCGAACTCGAGGCCCTTGGTTTGCCGCACGTCGGTGACGTCGAAGCCGCGCTCCCAGGTGAAGTCTTGCTTGCGCACGCGCCGCACGTTCGGCACTTCGGCCCGCAAGAGGCCTTCGTAGTAGACGTCGGCTTGCTGCGGGAAGCGCGCGAGGAGCGCCACGTTCGCGTCGGGATCGTTCAGCGCCAGCTCGCGGAGCGCGTCGGCCAGGAACGCGACGGCCTCGCCGGCCGAGCCGAACGGGAAGAGCTCCACCGGCGGTCCGTGCCGGTTGGCGATGGGCTCCGCGTCGTGCGCGAGCGGCCCGAGCACGCCCCGCGCGAAGGACGTGATCTCCGCGGTCGAGCGGTAGCTGACCTTGAGCGGTTCGATGCGATCGGCGCCCCCAGGAACCCCGAGCTCCTTGAGCGTCGCGTCCCAGTCGAAGGCCTCGTGGACGTCGTCTTCTTCGCGCATGCGCTGCGCCATGTCGCCCGCGAGCGTGACCGAGAGCTGCGACGGATCGCGCCCCTCGTCGCGAGGCCCCGCCGCCACGTCGACGAGCACCTTGAGCTCGACGATGCTCGCGTCCTGGACCTCGTCGACGAGCAGGTGCGAAAGCGACAGCGGCTGCCCTTCCACGTCGATGAGCGGCCCCCGGAGCGCCTGGAACATCCGCAAGAGGAGCGCGCGATCCTCGCTGTCGAGGCTCGGCGTCTCGCCGTCGCGCTCCCCTTCCGCGCGGATCCGCGCCTGCCGCACGCACCACTCGTGGACCTGATCGAGCTGCCCCTTACCGAAGTGTTTGCCGAAGTGCTCGTCGAGCCGCGCACGGTTCGTCGTGACGTCGTCCCAGCCCGCGAGCACGGCGCGCGCGTCCGAGCGAAGCTCGTGGCCCAGCGCCTCGACGGCGCTCCGGGTGACGCTCGGCAGGTTCGCGGAGGTGCCGCCCGGGAGCTCTCGCTTGCCGGCGAGCCACCGCGCGAGCTCGGAGACCCGTCGATCCGGCGCGCCCTTCGTCGCCCGCCACGCGTCGATGACGCGCTGGCCCTCGGGCCATTTCGGCATCACGGCCTCGACCTTCGCGTCGAGCTTCACCATGGTCTCGCGCGCGAACGCGTCGATCGCTTGCAACATGCCCGGGTGGCTCTTCACCCGCGAGACGGGCGGCGGTGTGGCGTCGCTCACGGCGCTCGGCAGCTTGGGGAACAAGTCGTGCACGACACGCACCGACCAGCGCGCGAACGTCGTGACCGGCACGCCCTCGACGCCGAGGCCCGGCAGCACGCGGCTCGTGTAGTGGATGAGCGCCTCGTTCGGGACGACGACGAGCATCTTGTTCGGCCGGTACCGGTTCGGGTTCGACGCGTAGAGGTACGCGATGCGGTGCAGGCCGACGGTCGTCTTGCCGCTCCCCGCGCTACCCTGGATGGCGACGAGGCCCGCGCCGGGGCGCGTGATGAGCTCGTACTGCTCCTTGTCGAGCATCGCCGCGATGGCCGGCAAGAGCCGATCGGGCGAGACCGATCCGCCGCTCGGACGCGCGGAGGTCGCTGCGGCCGAGGTCGCCTTGCCAGGCATCCGAAGGCGCGCCGTGTGCTCTTCGGCGCGACGCCAAAGGCCCTCGTCCGTGCGCACGAACGTGCCTTGCGGCGCGGTCACCTTGCGGAGCTCGCCGTCGACGATGGCCACTGTCCGCCGCGCGGCGACGACGCCTTCGACGGGCCGATCGCCGAGCGTCTCCTCGTACGTGTCCTCCTCGCGGTACCGGTAGAAAATCCGGCTCACGGGCGCGTTCCGCCAGTCCACGATGCGCACGCCCGACGCGGCGTCGACGTACTGCCGCGAGCCGACGAGGATGTCGCGGCGGCGCATCTCGGGCGCGCTCCGCCCCCGGAGCACGACCTGCTCTTCGAGGCGGAGGTGGCCGAAGTACGGCGACTTGCGATCGACCGCCCCCGTGGTGCCCTTGCCGCGATGGGCCCGGAGCGCGCCGAGGTGGTGCATCTGCTCGAAGAGCGCGGGCAGATCTTCCGGCTTCGCGGTCGCGGCGGCGTCTCGGAGCTCGAGCATGCGGCGGTCGTCGTCGGCGAGCTGCGCGAGGAGGCTCGGGGCGGGCGGCTCGGACCCTGCGCGCTCGGAATCGGGCGAACCCGCCGCGCCGAGCTGGCGCTGGACGACCTCGAGCAAGCGCAGCTCTTCACCGACGATGCGGCTTCCGATCGGATCCTCCTCGAGGCCCGGAGCGGCAGGCAAATCGGGGACGACGCGCGACGGATGGGAGGACGAGGCTACGCTTTCGGACGACACGGCGACATGCGCACATAGCACCGTGTCGCGCGCCGCTCTACCTCGGAGCCCATCCCTTGGCTCACGATCAGAGGAGGAGCTCTTCGCCCAGCGACAAGACGTCGAGGTTCACGCCCTTGAGCTTGGCGCACTGCTTCTCCACCGTCGCCTGGAAGACGGGTTTGATGTGGTAGAGAAACGTAGGTAAATCAAGAGGTTTTGGATACTTCTTCAAGTCTTCCACGAGCGTTTGGGGCGTGTGGTGCCCGCTCATGTCGGCGAGGCGCTGCTGCTCGTTCGGGAAGCTCACCTCCATGAGCAGCGCTTTGAGCTTCGGCTCCTTCGCGAGGACCTCCCAGAAGCGATCCGTCGGCCCCGTGTCGCCGCTGTAGCCGAGGGCGCGCTTGCCGTCGTCGACGACGAACGCGCACGTGTCGATCGTGTGGCTCACCGCGACGGGGCGGACGCCGTAGCCCGCGATCACGACCCGCCGCTCGAGCGCGAGCGGCACGTAGCGGATGGTGGGTGAGGCCTTCGAGGGGATCGCCGCGAAGTCCGGCCACAAAAGGCCGTTGAAGAAATGCCGCTTGAGCACGCCGAGCGTCGCGCGCGTCCCGCACACGAGCAGCGGCGCACATCCTTGCTGGGCGCGGTTGTCCGCGATGGTCGCCAGATCGCGGATGTGATCGAGGTGCGCGTGGCTGACGAGGACGGCCTCGAGCTTCGTCTGCATGCGCAAATCGAGGCCGCTCGTCAGCGAGCCCGCGTCGATGGCCAGCCGATCGTCGAGGACGAACGCGCTCGTGCGGTGCTTCGGCGTCTCACCGCCGTGGCAGCCGATCACGCGTAGCCGCACGAAAGGCTCCAAACACGTAGCGGGCGGCGCGCCATCACGGGACGAGCAGCTTACCCGTTCGATTTCCGACAAGTCAAAAAGCGCCTGCCCGCCGGCCCGCCGCGTGGGGCGGGAGTGAACACCGTGTGCGCCTCGTCGGTCTTTCCTGCGCGATGTCGGAACGTCGACGGCGCGCCGCCGATCCTTGTAAACTCGCCCCCATGCATTTTTCGGCACGGCTGGTCATGTTCGCGACGGCGCTCGCTCTCGGTGCGTGTGGGGAGTCCTCGAATTCGAAGCCCGTGGCGTCGGCGGCGTCGGCTTCCGACAAGGGCGTCCACGAGGGCGACAAGGCGCCGGCGTTTTCGCTCGATTCGCTCAACGGGCAAGGCAAAGCGACGATCGCTCCAGGCAAGGTCACGCTCGTCGACTTCTGGGCGACGTGGTGCGAGCCCTGCAAGAAGTCATTCCCCAAGTACCAAGAGCTCTACGTCAAATACCAGGCGAGCGGCCTCGAGATCGTGGCCGTGTCCGTCGACGACGACAACTCCGGCGTCGCGGAGTTCGCCAAGGAATACGGCGCCAAGTTCCCCGTCGGCTGGGACGAAGGCCACAAGATCGCCGCGGCGTACGAGCCCGAGAACATGCCCTCGGCGTACATCATCGGTCGCGACGGCGTCGTGAAGAAGGTGCACCGCGGCTTCCACGAGGGCGACGACGCCGAGATCGAGAAGGACATCAAAGACCTCCTCTGATCGCTGGGCGCGCGCCCTACCCGGGCGCCCCGACCCACGGCTGACCGATCCACGGCACGACCAAAGAAAAAGCCCCGGACACCGCGAAGGTGCCGGGGCTTTCTCATGTCCAGGCGGGAGCGAGGCCCGCGGGGAGCCTCGCTCGGGCGCCGGGGCTTCGATCAATCCATGTCGAAGTCGCCCATGCCACCCATGCCGCCCATTCCACCCATGCCGCCGCCGGCACCGCCGCCCGCCTTCTCCTTCTTCGGCTTGTCGGCGATGACCGCTTCCGTCGTGAGGAGGAGGCCCGAGACGCTGGCCGCGTACTCGAGCGCCGAGCGAACGACCTTCGCCGGGTCGATGACGCCCGCCTTGACGAGGTCTTCGAAGGTGTCCGTCGCGGCGTTGAAGCCGAACGAGCCCTTGCCCTCGCGCACCTTCTCGACGACGACGGAGCCTTCGTGGCCCGCGTTCTTCGAGATCTGGCGGAGGGGCTCCTCGACCGCGCGGCGGACGATGTTCACGCCGAACTGCTGCTCGCCCTCGGCCTTGAGGCCTTCGAGCGCCTTGCTCGCGCGGAGGAGCGCGACGCCGCCGCCGGGGACGATGCCTTCCTCGACCGCCGCACGCGTGGCGTGGAGCGCGTCTTCGACACGCGCCTTCTTCTCCTTCATCTCGGTCTCGGTGGCCGCGCCGACCTTGACCACGGCGACGCCGCCGGCGAGCTTCGCGAGGCGCTCCTGGAGCTTCTCGCGGTCGTAGTCGCTCGTCGTCGCTTCGATCTGCTTACGGATCGTCTCGACGCGCGCCTTGATCTCCGTCTGGTTGCCCGCGCCGTCGACGATCGTCGTGTTGTCCTTGTCGATCGTGACGCGCTTGGCCGTGCCGAGGTCCTTGAGGCCGATCGACTCGAGCTTGACGCCGAGATCGTCGGAGACGACCTGGCCGCCCGTGAGGATCGCGATGTCCTTGAGCATCTCCTTGCGGCGGTCGCCGAAGCCCGGCGCCTTGACGGCCGAGACCTTGAGCGCGCCGCGCAGGCGGTTGACCACGAGCGTCGCGAGCGCCTCGCCCTCGACGTCTTCCGCGATGATGAGCAGCGGACGACCCTCGCGCGCGATCTGCTCGAGCAGCGGGACGATGTCCGCCATCACGCTGATCTTCTTCTCGCTGATGAGGATGTACGGGCTGTCGAGCTCCGCCGTCATCTTCTCCGTGTTCGTCACGAAGTAGGGCGAGAGGTAGCCGCGGTCGAACTGCATGCCTTCGACGACCTCGAGCGAGGACTCGATGCCCTTCGCCTCTTCGACCGTGATGACGCCTTCCTTGCCGACCTTCTCCATCGCCTCGGCGAGCGTCTCGCCGATGTGGCGATCGCCGTTCGCGCTGATGGTGCCGACCTGGGCGATGTGCTCCTTGTCCTTCGTCGGCGTCGCGAGCTTCTTGATTTCGCCCACGATCGTCTGGACCGCGAGGTCGATGCCGCGCTTGAGCTCGAGCGGGTTGTGCCCCGCCTCGACGAGCTTGAGACCCTGCGTGTAGATCGCCTGGGCGAGGACCGTCGCCGTCGTCGTGCCGTCGCCGGCCTTGTCGCTCGTCTTGCTCGCGACTTCGCGCACCATCTGGGCGCCCATGTTCTCGAACTTGTCGGCGAGCTCGATCTCCTTCGCGACCGTGACGCCGTCCTTCGTGACGACGGGGGCGCCGAAGCTCTTCTCGATGACGACGTTGCGACCCTTCGGGCCGAGCGTGACCTTCACCGCGTCGGCGAGGAGGTTGACGCCCTGGAGAATGCGACCGCGCGCGCCGCGGCTGTAGATGATTTGCTTTGCGCTCATGATGTCCTCCGCCTGCTCACTTCGTGAAGACCGCGAGGACGTCGTCCTCACGGAGAAGAACGACTTCCTGGCCGTCGACCTTGACCTCGGTGCCCGAGTACTTGCCGAAGAGGACCTTGTCGCCCTCCTTCACGTCGAGCGGGACGACCTTGCCGCTCTTGAGGACCGTGCCGGAGCCCACGGCGACGACGACGCCCTCGAGCGGCTTCTCCTTGGCGGAGTCGGGGATGATGATCCCGCCCTTGGTCTTTTCCTCTTCCTGGGTGCGCTTGACGACCAAACGGTCCGCGAGGGGTCGAATCTTCATGAGTGTATTCCCTTAGTTAGGCCAGTTACGGCGGAGTTGTTAGCACTCGCGAGCGAGGAGTGCCAGAGTTCGGGGCGCAACCTAGGCCTCTCCGGCGCGGCGTCAAGGGGTCACGGGAGACTTCTGGGTGACTTTCGTTCCTCGTGGTAGCGGAGCAACGGTGCGATCGGTGGCTTGGCGCTCTCCTCTCCTTCTCGCGGGCGTCTTGGCGTGCGGCGCGTGCGGCTCGGCGAGCGAAGGCAGCGAGCCCGGCGACCTCCTCCCGGACGCGTCGGGGGCATCGCCTTCGAAGGACGACGCGTCGGCGCCCCTTCCCCAGCCCACCGGCACGACCGATCCGCCGCCCCCGCCTCCTCCCGTGGAGGAGCCGAAGATCGAGCTTCGGATCGTCTTCGTCCACGGCGTCACCCAGTTCGACGACGATCGCCGCGGAGCCCACGAACAGCTCGCCGATCTGGAGAAGGGCGTCGTCGAACGCATCGCGGCGCGGGGCGACGATCGGCTCGTCGTCGCGACGGCCCGCGTGAACCTCTACACCGACGACAAGGGCGAGCTCCTGTCGCCGAGGATCGACGATCACGAAGACGGCACGGGGCTCGCGACGGCCGCGGTCTGGCGCGCGCAGCTCGTCGCGAAGACGAACGCCGTCTTTCCGACCGGCAAGAACATCGTCTTCGTCGGACACTCCACGGGGGGCCGCGTGTCCGCGGAGGTCGGCGCCTCGGAGGAGATGCGCGATCGCGTCGCCGGGGTCGTCACCGTCCATGGGATGATCGACGCGCTCCAGAGCAAGAAATACAACCTCGTCGGTCCGACGAGCTACGTCACGGCGTGCAAGCTGATCAAGCCCAAGGGGTGGTGCGAGTATTCGGGGCTCGTCTCCGGCGTGAGCGCCCTCGATTGGCTCGCGCGCGAACGCCACGTGCTCTCGTTGATCGGCGCCTCGTCGTGCAGTCCGAGCTTCTGGGAGGGCGTCAACGATCAGGCGCTCCCGTTGCGCGCGCAATCGAGCCCTTGGTCGCCGGGGATCCAGCTGACGCCGACGTCGGGCAAGACGTACGCTCCCGCGCACGGGACGTTCTACGGCGAGTTCTGCCATCCCGACGTCGTGGGGGGCGACAAGCACGCCGACGCGGTCGCGAAGGCGAGCGACGCGATCGTCACCTGGCTCTTCGACGCCGCGCCGCGCGTGGTGTCGTCCGCGAATCCCGAGGAGCCCTACGAGGTGGCGCCGCTCGCTGCGGACGACTTGTCGGCGCCGCTCGCGCTCGCGGGGCCGTGTCCGGCGGGGCGCCATGCGGCCAGTCACGTCGACGTCGCCGGGCTCTGTCGTCATCCCGGCAGCGACGACGGCAACGACCATCCGTTCGACGCGTCGAACGTCGTCGATCTCACGGTCGGGGCGGCGTGCGACGCGACGGTGCGCGTCTCCCATCACCACGCGGGCACGTCGCACGGGATGGGCCTTTGGGTGAAACGCTATTCGCTGCCGGAAGGCGGCGGCCTCCTCTCGACGTTGCATTGAGCCACTCGACGGCGCGGTAAGCCGCCGCGACGCAGAGCCCCTGCGGCGGTTCGACGGCGTGCGGCGGTTCGACGGCGTGCGGGCCGTTCGACGGCGACCCGAGGTCCGTTGCCGCAGCGCTTGGCCCGATAGCTGCGTGATGGAAGGCAGCGGCGCGCGCGACGGACATCGCACGCACCGGCGTTCATCCAAGGAGCGGCAGGTGATGACAGGCAAAGCAACCAGCGCGAGCGACGCCGACGATCCGCGGGGAGCGCTCCGCCTCGTCCCTGGGCTCGACGTCCGTGCGGGGCAGCTCGTGGCGGCTCGTTACCGGGTCGAATCGCTCGTCGAGACGTGCGGCGCGTGCGTGTTCCTTTCGGCCACACACGTGGTGATGCGTCAGCCCGTGACGCTGAAGTTGTTTGCATCTTACACGGATGTCCAGAGCGAAGGGATCGCGAAGCAACTGGAGCGTGCGCGCGTGGCGGCCGAGCTTCGTGGCGAGCACGTGGCGCACGTCGTCGACGTCGGGACGACGGAAGCGGGCCTGCCGTACGTCGCGATCGAACGCCACGAGGGAGTGACGCTCGAGGCGGAGCTCGACGCGCGCGGCCGCCTCCCCTTCTCCGAAGCGACCCGATGGATCCTCGAGGCATGCGTGGGGCTCGCCGAGGCGCATGGGCGCGGCCTCGTTCATGGGGCCCTCCGGCCGCGGAACCTCTTGCTTGCGACGCCGACCCCGCGTCGTGGGCGCGATCGCACGGGAGCACGTCAAGCGCGCGAGACGCGGACGCTGAAGGTGCTCGACTTCGGGACCTTGGGGCCGCTCGATCTCCCTGGCGAGCAAAGCCTCTCGGCGTTCGTCGGTTCGCCGGCATACCTCGCGCCGGAGCAGCTCCGCGCGCCGGACGCCACGACGGAACGCGCCGACATTTGGGCGCTCGGCGTGCTCCTGTACGAGCTCATCGCGGGGACGCCGCCGTTCGTCGGTGAATCCGTCTCCCAGGTGATGATGTCGGTCGCGTTCGACGCGCCGTCGCTGCTCACGGACGCGCCGTACGAGCTCGCGCGCCTCGTGCATCGCTGCCTGTCGAAGCTGCCGGCGGAGCGGCCCGCCGACGTCGCGGTGCTGGCGCGAGAGCTCGCTCCGTTCGCGGGCAACGACGGTGACGCCATCGCCGATCGGGTGGAGCGTGCGCTCGCATCGGCGGCGAACGGGACGACCGGACGACGCGCATCGACGTCCTCACGGGCTCGGGACGAGGGATCCATCGCGCCGGTCGCCGTCTCGCTCGAGCGAATGCCGGAGCTCGGCCTTCGTCCCGGTTGGAAGACGGTGCAAGCGCGGGCACGACGGGACGCGGGGACGACGCAGCCGTCGCGGCGCGCGCAACGGCGGCGAAGCGGTCGAGGTTGGCTCGTCGGGCTGTGCGTCTGTGGAAGCATCGCGGCGATCGCGTCGTGGCGCTTGCGCGCGCAGGCCGACGGGCGCGCCGCGGCTCACGAAGCGCCGCCCTCCGTTGGGGTGGCTGCCGTGGGGACGGCCGCGATCGCGCCGGACACGAGCGAGCCTCGCGCGGTCCGAGCGCCCGCCTCGTTGCAGCCCCGCGTCCCCCGAGCGCTTCTCGTCGAGGGGGCGACGAGCGCAACAGGGCTCGCTTCGGAGCCGTCGGAAGGAGGCGACGATTCGGAGGGACAAGGTGGGCGCGTCGGACCGGAGCCATCCGTCGCCGATGCCGAAGACCCTGCGACGGGTCGCTCGCGCGCGTCGTCGAGGCACGGGCGACGCCCGAACATCGTGCGAACGCCGCCGTGGCCGGAGCCTCCGCAGGCGGTGGCCCCTCCCCTCGTCGCGCCGTCCCGTCCTCGCGAAGAGCCCGCGCGAACCGCGCCGCGGGCCGGGCGTTCGACCGGGGTTGCGCCGCGGGTGGACGCGCGGACGAACGACCGCAAGCCCTCGTCGCGACCGGTCGCTCCTCGCCGCGCACCCGCGAAGCCCAGCCCGAAGGACGTGTTCGGCGATCGACGGTGAGGTCGACGCCGGCTCGCGCCGAACAAAATCTGACGGGCACACGTCACACACCATATTGACAACGAACGCGGCGCGGCTAAGGTGCGCGAGCCCGACGCCGAGGGAACCTTCCCGCGGCTCGGGAGACCAGAATGCCACGTGCCATCCGCGTCACCCGCGGCATGGCTCACGCGGTCAGCCTTGGCGGATCGTCTAATGGCAGGACGACGGATTCTGGCTCCGTCTATCTAGGTTCGAATCCTAGTCCGCCAGCCAGCCACAAACTCGATAGCTTCGTAGGTTTCTTCAAAGGCCCCATCGTCTAGCGGTTAGGACATCGGCCTCTCACGCCGGTAACGCGGGTTCGATTCCCGCTGGGGTCGCCAAAGCGATCGTGAGAACTACGGGAAGCCCTTCGGGGTTTCCCGTTTTGCTTTGGGCGCCCCGAAGTGCTCCAGAGGCGTGCGCGAGAGCTTCCATGGGATGAGGCCGTCCCATGGGCGATGCGCAGCTTCGCTCGACCGACGCGCGGCCTATCGCGGTAAGCTCGCGCACCAGGGCTGCCAGATGGGTTGGATGTCGGTACTCCGCGGCGCGTCGATCGCGCTTTCTCTGTCGCTCGTGTGCGCGTGCCATCGCGCGCCGACGCCGAGCGAGCAACCGGCGCACGACGCGGCGTTGCCTTCGCTCACCGATCCGCCGCCCAAGCCCGTCGCTCCGATCGCCACGACGCACGCACGTGAAGAGTTCTGCCGTTCTTGGCCAGCAGGCGTGCCTTGCACGTACGCCGGGCTGCGCGACGAGCTCACGAGGCGCGTTACGCCCGAGTCCGGGCTCGCAGGAGAATCGGGTACCTGCGGAGCCGCTCGTTACCTCGCGTTCGGAGCCCCCGCGGGCGAAGGCACGGTCGCGTACTTCGACGCGCGCGGGGAGTTCCTCAGCGGGGCCACATGGCTCACGCCCACCGGGCCATACAATGCCAGGTTCGGCGCGCTCGAGACGTGCGCGCACTCCGCCGCGACGTCGCTCTCGGGAGACTTTCCAGCCGGCGAGAGCACCTTCTTTCCGCGCTTTCGGACGCCGTCCGAGCGCTGACAGCAACGGACGTCACGAGGGGCGGAGATCCGCACCCGCGACGTCGTAGAGCGCTTCGAGCCATCGGAGCGTATCGGCGCACGCACCGGTACGTTCACCGCGGTCCTCCCATTCCGAGAACGATCGGACGACGAGCCGGGCGCGGCGCGGTTCGATCTCGAACGAGACAATCTCGAATTTGTCCGGGACGACGAGCGTGGCGGCCCTCTCTGGAGTGAAGCCCACGCTGGCGACGCGGTACGCGTCGACCTCCGGGAACGTGATCTCGACGTCGTCGACGGCCGAACGGCCGTACATGGACATGGGCCGTCGACCGCCCGCCTCGGGCACCGGATCGTTCCGCTGGACCCGCGAGGACCGGGCGATCCGCACGGATGCGCCGTCGGCGAGCGTCGCGCGAAGCGTGAGCCACTCGTTGGCGTAGAAACGCCGCTCGACCTTGCCTTGCAGCATCGATCCGTCCGGATCGACGGACGACGCGAGCTCGGGGCGCTCGGTCTCACCGAGATCGAGCTTCAACGACGCGCGTGTGGTGGGTTCGAGGCGAAGCTCGCGCACGAGCTCGCCGGCGAAGGCGACACGCGCGGCGAGCCACGGCTTGCTCCTCGGCCGCAGGAACAGCACCACGACGGCCGCGACGATCGCGGCGAGCGGTTCACCCCGATCCATCGAGGCCATCACGAACATCGAACACAGGAGCGCCAGCGACGCGCCGAGCATCGCCCCGCGCGCGAAGGTGCGCAGTCGGACCGCTCGTCGAAGACGCGCGAGCCCCGCGGACAGCTCGGACGCCGTGCCCTCGCCTCGCCAAACGGCCGGAACCACGTCGCTCATCGTAACACGTGGAACGAGCTTTCGAGGCTCGGTCCCCTCACGAATACGGCTCTCGTCGCCGAGGCCTACGACCTCGCGTGAGTGGTACGATCCGCCCATGCTCAAGGTCTACGGATTCTCTCGAGTGAACGCGTTCGCGCACGGCAACACGCGGGATTTGCGCGTGCTGTGGGCCCTGGAAGAGATGGGGCTGCCCTACGAGATCGTGGGGATGGATCATCCGAACCACGACCTCGATCGCGACGAATTTCTCGCGAAGAACCCCTTCGCGCAGATCCCGGTGATCGATGACGACGGCGTCGTGGTGACGGAGTCGGGGGCGATCCTGCTCTACCTCGCGCGGAAGAGCGGCAAGCTGATGCCGCATCAGCTCGAGGGAGAAGCGCAGGTGTTGCGCTGGAGCATCGCCGCGCTGAGCTCGGTCGAGGTCCCCCTGTTGGCGATGTGGTTCGTCGGCATCAGCGGCGGCAAAGAGACGAAGCCGCACGATGCACTCAAGCAATGGTCGGACATGCGCCTGGAGCAGCTCGATGGATGGCTCGCGAACCGCACGTTCGTCGCGACGGACGAGTTCACGGTCGCCGACATCCTGATGACGCACGTGCTGAGCGCAGGCAGCACCGATCAGACCCTATTGAAGCCGCACACGCACGTTCGCAGCTACCTGACGCGCTGCATGGATCGCCCCGCGTGGAAGCGCACGTTCGACGCCTACTGCAAACGCGTCGAGCCCGCTTGATGCGACGTTCGCATGCCCAACGAAGCGCGTCGTGCGTTCAATCCCAATCGCGAGTCGGGAGGTTTCCGGGGTTGGGTTGCGCGTTCGGGAACGCGAAACTCGTCGTGAACGTGAAGGGCTCTTTCACCGGAGGCGCCGACCTGGCGTCGTTGAAGGCGTTGAAGAGGGCCAATTTGACGCAGCTCGAGAGGCCGTTCGTCGGTTTGGGCGAGAGCGCGTAGACGCTCGTATCGGGCAGGAGATCCGTTCCGATCTTGACGGTGACCGAATAGGCCTTCGGGACGCTCTCCTTCTTCCAGAGGTCGAACTCCACGCAGCTCTGGATGGCTTTTTGGGTCTTCGCGCCCGCGACGACCTTCCGGCCCCATTGCTCGGGCGTGAGCGCGGGCTTCGGCGGCGTGGTCGCCACCTTCACCGGCGTCGGTGTCGGCGCCGCGGTCGGCGTGGGTCGCACGGTAGGGGTGGGCATCGTGGGAACGATGGGGCGCGGAGGGCTCGTGACCACCGGCGTCGGCACCGTCACGTGCGGCTCGGCGTCGGGCCTCCGAAGGAGCGCGAACGAGACGCCGACGAGGATGGATCCGACGAGCGCCGCCCCCGCGACGGCCAGCATCACCCGCTCTTGGTTCGGGGACGTCCCCGGCGACACCACCGGCGCCGGTCGTTCGAGCGAATCCGGAACGCCGTTTCGGTTCCGATCCTCGCGGAGCACCTGGTGGACGACTTCACGAATCTTCGTCTCCGCCGGCACACGTTCGGGCTGAATCGTCCCGCAATACGTGCATCGTGCATTCGATCCGACGGACGAGAGCGGGCCACCGCACCGAACACATGCCGTCAGATTCGCGTCACTCAACGCTTCTTCCTCATGGACGCAGTGTAGACGAGCGCCACGACGCCCGCGCCCATCCCATTCGCGAAATCGTGGGCCGACGCAACGTGCGAACCGATCGCGCCACGGCCGCTCAGGAAGTACGACGAAGGCCGAGCTCGAAGGCTGGAGGGTGGCGGTGGCGGTGGCGGTGGCGGCGTCCACGTCGCACAGCGCCGGGTCGGTAGGAATGACGAAGGATGGATTCGTAGGATGAAATAACGAACATCGGAATGGCGGGTACGGCATGGCCGTCAAGACGACGCCGGCGGGGCTCGCGTGATCGCATCCTCATGCGATGGCGTCGTGAGCGAAGACCCCGTGTCGTGGGAGCGTGCGCATCCTCCATCTTTCGGTCCTCGTCGCCGCTGTGGTCCCTTCCCTCCTCTTCGCGTGCTCGTCGTCCGACGACCAGAGCGCGCCGTCCTCTTCCCTCGACGCCGCGACCGACGCGCCGGAGACGTCGTTTCCTGACGATGCAGCGAACCCCGACACCGCCGTCGACGCCGCCGACGGCGACGCGGCCGCGAGCGACGCCGCCACGGACGCCACGAGCGGCGATCCGCTTCCCCCCGTCGACGGCACGCTCGAGGCGAAGATCGCGGGCAGCCTTCCCACGACCGCGGCGACCGGTGTCGTCACGCTCGTCGGCGGCAGCGCCCAGTGGCGACCGGCTCCGTTCGGTGGCGGACGCCTGGCCGTGACGCTCGTCGAAGGCGCCCCGAACGCCCGCACGTTCGAGCTCACGATCCAGGACGACGACGGCGCCCTCGACGCCGAAGAGAGCTTCACCGCGTTGGCCACGTCCGGCCCGCCGCCGTTGAGCGGTGCGCGCGTGGAGACGTACGGCGCGTCGACCGCGTGGCAAACCAACGGCGACGGCACCGTGAAGGTAAAGGCCTTTTCGACGACGAGCGTGACGCTCGAGTTGGGACACGTCGGGCAATTCGTCCAGCCGCCGGGATCGAACGACACCTTCGTCCTCGACGGCACCGTGACCGTCGCGCTCGCGGATCTCCCTGCGACGACGGGAGGCACGACGACGCTCACGGTGAGTCATCCGCAGAACGAGCCGGGCGGCGACGCGTTGAACCTATCGACGGCGACGGACATCGTCGGGAGCACGACGCTCGGCGAGGAAGACTTCCCGTACGTCGGCAAGCGTCGGGCGATCCGCGTCGCCGAGGGAAATCCGCCGTCGGGGCGCCGCGTGCTCGTCTCGTTCCCGAGCGGGCATCTCCCGCACCAGGGCGCGTCGATCCCGCTCACGACGTTCGAGCGGATCACCATCGCCCTCGTGGACGGGACGACGTTCCAGGGCAACGCCGACGAAAAGATCTGGGAAGCCGACCAGGGCTCGGTGCTCGTCCAGAGCCGGACCGCGACGTCGATCGTCCTCGCGGTGCAAGGGGCGCGCATGCAGTCGGAGTCGCCGAAGGCGAAGGGCTTCTTCACCCTCGATGGCACCATCACCGTCGCGCTTCCCTGACGTCGCGCGGCCGCTGCCGTTCCCTGCGACGACGTCAGCTTCCGACGAAGCGACCGATCTTTGGCGCGATGTGCGCGAGGAAAGCCTCGCGGTCGGCTGTCACATGACGTGGAATCCTTCGTTGAACAATCGATCGGTGACACTCATCGATGAAAATGCATCTTCAAACAATAGAATATATCTGATGCATGACGACTCGATGAGTCGCCTCTTTCACGAAGGTACGTTCTCGAGACCGGACGAAATTCCCGTGAAATAAGTGCGGTACCGAGTGGCAGGTACCGAGATCGTCGCACGACCACTTCGAGCGCTCCACGACCTCATTGTCCCGTTGACGATGGGTCGTTTAATTTTGAGATCCGAAGATCACTCGAGGATGATTTTTATCGAGCGTCGAGATATGTCTGCGCTGGCGACATTCGTCGCCGAAGGTCTCGTCGTCGACTGACGGCGAGTTTCGGTCCTCCCCATCCGCCGTCGAGTGTGGCCGAAAGGGGCGCTCAATCATGCCGACGTCTCGTTTCATGCGAAGGCCGTTCGTGACGACATCGCTCGTCCTAGGCTCGCTCGTGGGCTGCACCTCGGCACGCATGCTCTCGGACGGAGAACCGGTCGAAGAACGCACGCCGACGAACGACGCGGTCTCCGGAACGCCGGGTGATCGGTGCTCGTTGCCGAAAGGAACGTACCGAGTTCACTACGAGAGGCTCGAAGGCGCCGAGGATTGCGTCCCTCCGGCCGATCAACTCACCGAGCCCGTCGACGGCGCCGTCTCCGGCCTCGTCGACGGCTGCACGACGATGGAACGCCGAGAGGAAGTCTGCACGACGACGAGCGACTGCGTCCTCGAGAACGCGGACTTCTCCACGTCGTTGAGCGTGACCGAAGTGATCTCCGATGGTGGCGCGAGCGGAACCATCGCTGCGGAGACCGTACGAAGTGACGGTGCGGTCCTCGTCGACTGCACCTACGCATTCACCTGTACCAGAGTGGAGTAGTCGCTCGAACGGAGCACTCGCTCCATTTTTAAACTTGCCACCAATTATCCGTTAAGGTATTGCGAAAATCGACATTTATTGACGATTTTCGAGGGGTAACCAACGACGGACCGCGCCACATGTCGTTTCGTGCGGATGTGGCGAACGGGGATCGGGGGGCGACGCGCTTCGGTGCGTTCATGGATAGCCAACTAAGTTGGCGGGAGTTCAACAAGTTCAGGGGGCTCGTCACCCGGCGTGATGCCTATGGAAACGACGTGACGGAAGCGACGATCGATGACGAACCATTGGTCCAAGTTCGTTCGGAGTTGAGCGAGTCGACGATGAACTCCGTAGGGCTCAAGGGAGCCTTTTTCTGCCTTTTCTATTTTAAATAGTTGATCTTAAAGTTTTAAATCAACATATTGATCGATGGACGCGAGGGGCACGTCGTCCAGCTACTCCTATCGCGCGAATCGCGGGTGCGACCATCGAGGATGGCGCGTCCTCAGCGGATTGCAGCACGATTCCGGCGCCTACATGGACGCGTCGAGCATGGTCAACGGTTCCGTACGAACGCCCCTTCTCGGTGACTCGATCGAGAGGGTCCCACCTGGTTTCGACTATTTTTAAAATGAACACACGTGGCTTGCGGACATATTTTAAAATGGATCGAGCCAGGTGCGTTCTTGAATTTAATTAATTTGACAGCGGCAAGTTTTTAAAAATAAGGGGATGGGATCATGCCGACCGTCTGCCGATTCGCCGGTAGATCGATTTTTGTTGGTCTTTTTGTGGTCGCAGGCTGCGAATCGCCCATTTCCTACCGACCTGCGGAGGACCACTCCTCGGTCCCGACCGCCACCCCTTTGCCGGGACCGTGCGTCGATGGAAAGCGGTATTCGTGCAGCATCACGCTCGGGCAGCACGACGGCGTCGTCGATTGCATGGAAGGCTACCGCGTGTGCGTGGGCGGCGTTCTCGGCGAGTGCATCCCCGAGGGGTCGGCGATCGCCATGAGCCTCGACGACCTTCGAGTGGACGGCGACGCTCCAGATCTTTCGGTGCGATCTCTCGGGAGCTCCACGACGTGCGCGTCGAACCCGTGCGACCCGTATTGCCGAACGTACGTCGACACGCCCGCGGGCGCGCTCGACGGTGGATGCGGCCTCACCTACGACGACGCAGGAGGGATCCCGGCGTCGTCATGTGGGACGGGGCAGCTCCTTTGCGGAGCTCTCTGCAAGACGACGAAGACGGACCCCGACAACTGCGGAGCGTGCGGCAACGTTTGCGGCGCGGGGCAAGCGTGTTCGGCGGGCACCTGCGCGTCGACGTGCCAAGCGCCGCTGACGAAGTGCGGTCGGTCCTGCGTCGACGTCACAGTCGACAACGGCAACTGCGGAGCGTGCGGGACGGTGTGCGCCACGGGGAAAGGTTGCTCGGCCGGCGCGTGCACGACCACGGTGTCGGTCGGCGCGGCCCCCCCGAAGTGTGTCAACGCGGGGCCGCCGATTCAAATCGCGAGCACGAGCGGCCCGATCGACTGCGCCGGAAACCTCGCCCAGACCACCTTTCAAAATGCCGTCTGCACGTGTTCGGACTTCGCGACCTCGATCACCGCGGGCTCGGTCACGACCGACGGCTTCGACAGCCGGCTGGGACCTTACGCTCCCGGCGGTCTCGGGGCGGGACTCGGCACCAACGGCCAAGTCCTCAACTATGGGAACATGAACGTCGGCGGCAACCTCACGATCGGCGGCGTGAGCGGATACAACGGCTCGAGTGGGACCCTCAGCGTCAAGCAGGATCTGAAATGCAACGGGCCCTTCAGCTATGCGCTCACGACGGGGACTGTCGCGGGCAACGCCTACGTCAACGGGAATGCATCGCTGCTCTTCGCGGCGCTGAACGTCTTCGGCAACTACTACGCACCGGTGCCCGCGACGACGCCCCCGACGAGCCAGATCTCGGGAAGCATCGTCCGAGGTCCCGTGAGCGTCGCGCCGCCCTGCCCTTGCGGAACCACCGACGTCGTCCCAGCGGCAGCGATCGTCGCCGCGCACGTCACGAACAACGACAACGCGCTCATCGGCCTTGCACCGAACGCGGTCGCGACGGGCGGTCGCCTCGACCTTCCATGCGGCAACTATTACCTCTCGAGCATCGGATCCACGTTCGCGAACGCGACGATCGTGACCCACGGCAACACGGCGCTCTACATCGGTGGCGACATCAGCGCGACGCTCGGGAGCATGGAAATCGAGCCTGATCCGACCTCCAACCTCGACGTGTTCGTCACGGGGAGCATCTCCATGCTCGGCGGGACGCTACGGTTCGGCAACCCGAACTACCCGGGTCAGATGAGGCTGTACTTCGGCGGTTCGAGCATCCTCGTGTTCCCGGGGGCCACGGTCTACTTGGCCGCGAACGTCGACGGACCGGCGGCGACCTTCACGTCCGCGATTGGCGACACGACTTTCTACGGATCGCTGTACGCCAACACCGTCAACATGATTGCCGGCACCCTCACGGTGCACCACGATCGCTCCGTGCACGAAGCCGGTGCCTCGTGCGAAGTCCCGCTCGCGCCCGCCACCTTTTCGCGCGTGTTCGAGGCCACGTGTGGGCCGGGCGAACGGGCGCGGTGGGGCTTCTTCACCTACGCCACCGCGGATCCTCCGGGGACGAACGTGACCTTTGCCGCCAAGACCGCGGGGACGGTCGCGGCCCTCGCAACCGCGTCGTCGACGGCCCTCGCGGTCGCCGGCTATCAGCCCGTCGGCTCCACGACGGCGGCGGATCCATCCACGTGCGACGGCGCATGCGCCATCGATCTCTCCACGAAGCTCGCTCCGAGCGGACTCTCGTACCTACGGCTGGACGCCACGCTGAATCCGTCGAAGGCCCTCTCCCCGACGTTGAAGGCATGGAACGTCACGTACCGCTGCACGCCCAGCGAGTGAGCCATCCCTCCCCCTCCCGACGCCACCGTTGGAGGTTGGCTCGGCCGCACGGAGAAACATTTCATTCGACGATGTCGATATTGAAGTTTCCATGCGTCGATGACAATGTCGACTTCCGACGACGCTCGAACGCGCGCGTTCAAAGCCTGATCGTCGAATGGCGACGAGGTCGGGCCCAATGTGTCATCCCACACTTCGCGCTCCATTTCGTTCATGGCGCGCAGGGTCCCTGGCAGGGCTGCTCACGATCGTGCATGCTTACGCGCAGATAGCTCGCCGTGCTCCGGTGTCATCAAAACATCCGCGAAGGACGTCTCGTCGGGAGCGAGCTTCGGGAGAACGAACTTGTCCATTCGATTCTTGCTTGCGCGTGGGTGGCCTGCGTCTGCCACCTTGATCTGCCTTTTGGCGTTCGTCGGTTGCAGCTCGAGCTCTCCCACGGACGATCCCGGGGATCTCGATTCGCGTTCGGACTCGGACGCGGGCACGGATGACGACGACGGCAACCTCCCTCCGGGCGGCGGAGACGCCGGCGCCGGGGCGTCGGACGCGGACACGAATCCGCCGGCCCCTCCGTGCGACGAGACGCAGATGACCGCGGTGCAGACGGCGCTCGACGGCGCGCATTCGGCCAAGACGGACATCGTGGCGGCCATCAAGACGCCGTCGTGCGGCCTGCGCTATTTCACGAGCGGGCCCTCGCAGCACGGCGACGCGGTGCTCCACCGGATCGCGAGCGTGTCGAAGACGTACACGGGCGCGGTCGTCCTCTCGCTGGTCGAGGAAGGCCTCGTCTCGCTCGACGATCCGGCGTCGAAGTGGCTCTCCGACGTGACCAAGAGCGGCGTGCCCGGCGGCGACAAGATCCATGTTCGCCACCTGCTCCGCCACCAAAGCGGGCTCGCCGCCCCATCCACGGGGAATTACAGCAGCGCGACGACGCCGCAAGCCCTTCTCTCGAGCTCGTTCGGAAAGAAGGCGACGTTCGAGCCCGGAAGCAAGTTCGAATACCAGAACATCAACTTCGTCGCGCTCGGCGTGATCGCCGAGAAGGTGACGGGGAAGTCGTTGCCGACGCTCATCCACGAGCGCATCGGCGCGAAGTTCGGGTTGAACGCGACGTTCTTCGAGGGACAAGACACGATCTCGGGGACGATCGCCATCCCGAAGACGACGAACGAGACGAACGGCAACTACGCGATTCATCCGACGCAGGTGTGGGGCGCGGGCAGCATCGTCGCGGCTCCGAAGGACGTCGCGACGTGGATCGAGCAGTTCGGAAGTGGCCAGTTCTTCAAATCATCGACGGTCGACGAGATCCGCCAGACGGTGCCCTGGTCCGAGGGCATCCTCGATTACGGCCTGGCGACCATGAAGATCGATCCGAGCCAGACCTCCACCGGCGGAGCGGCGTGGGGACACTTCGGCGATCTCACGTCGGGCGACATCTTCAACGGCAACTGCGGCTACCACACGTCCGCGTTCTATTTCCCGGACCGGAAGACCACGATCGTCGTCGTTCAAGACTACGAGCCGAAGGATCCGAAGACGACGCGCGAACCCTTCCAGGCGGTCGTCAAGGCGCTGTTCGAGGCGAAATAGACGTCGCGCCGTCTGCCGGCGTCGCGAACACGTCGTGCGAACCCCACGCTTTGCGTGATCGGACGAGAGGCTTCGGAGCTCACGTTGCGTTCGTCGTGGGCGGGATGCGCGCCTGGACGTGCGCGACGACCATGGCGATGACCCGCTCGACGATCGCTTCCTCGTCCCCGGTCGGCGGGCGGAGCTTCACCCGCGAGAACAGATCGACCAGGCCGTGGAGCGCGACCCACGCGGTGTACGCGGCCGCCGGTACATCGGTCACGCCCATGATCGACACGCCGGCTTCGAGCGTCGCGTAGGCGAGCTTGGCGGCTTCCTGCGCTTCGGGGTACGCCTCGAACGCGAAGCTCCCGCCGAACATGAGCCCGTACCACGCAGGGTGGACCGTGCCGAACCGAACGTAGGCGCGCAGGCCCTCGGCGAAGAACACCGCGGGGCCGGCGTCCGGCGAGAGCCCCGATACGGCGGCGATGATCGCGTCGCCGAGGCGCTGAAAGCACGCCACCGCGACGGCCGCCTCGAGCGCCTCGAGGCTGTCGAAGTGGCGGTAGGGCGCGCTTTGCGAGACGCACGCGAGCGCCCGCCACGACGGCAGCTTGCCTTTGCGGTGAAGCTCGTCGAGGGCGGCGTCGACCAGCGCCGCCCGGAGATCTCCGTGGTGGTAGGCCGCCTTTGTCGAACGTTGCGATTTGGGCATGCTTTTCCGTATTTTAGGCCCTTGGTTGACACCGTCAACTTTGAGGCTATGTTGACGTTGTTCTCATTGAGGACATTGTCAACATTTGCCAGGAGTTTCCCATGACCACGGCTCCGTTCCCCGTTTCGCGCGGCGCTTCGTTGCGCACGAAGGTCTCGTCCCCCTTTCTCGGCGCCGGCGGCGCTCCGCTCGCGGCCTCGGCGTTCGATGCTCCCGTGCACGAGCACGGCTTCGTCCCCCTCCGCGTCGAAGGAGCGCTCCCGCGCGAGCTCGACGGCACCCTGTATCGAAACGGCCCCACGGTCTTCGACGTCGGCACCACGAAGCATCTCTTCGACGGCAACGGCGCCATCACGGCCGTACGCCTCCGCGACGGGCTGGCCGAAGGGGCCGTGCAGGTCGTCCACGCGCCGACCGCCGACGCCGACGCCGGCAAACGTCGCGGTCGCTATGCGAGCTGGAGCCAGCCGGTGGGGCTCGGACAGTTCGTTCGCTCGTTGTTCGGCGCGCCCTTCATCCGCAACTCGGCGAGCATCAACGTCTTGCCTTGGCAAGGACGGCTCTTCGCCATGGCCGAATCGATGCCGCCGGTCGAGATCGATCCCGCGACGCTCGCGACGCTCGGCGAAACGGATCTCGACGGCGTCGTCCTCGGCGCTTGGAACGCGCACCCGCACCGCGTGGCGAAGCGGCGGACGACCTACCAGTTCGGGATGCGCGTCAAACCGACCTCCTCGCGCGCATGGCTCGACGTCTATGCGCTTCCGGACGTCGGCGCGCCTTCGCGGCTCACGACGATCCCGCTGCCCCACATGATGGAGATCCACGACTTCTTCGTCACCGAGCGGCACGTCGTCTTCGCGCTCGTGCCAGTGATGGCCGATCCGATGCTCCTCCTCCGGACGCGCGGGGCGTTCGGCGAGTCCCTGCGATGGCACCCCGAGCGCGGCACCGAGCTGCTCGTCGTCCCCATCGACGCGCCGGGCGACGTCGTGCGGATCCCGACCGAGTCGTTCTTCTTCTGGCACTCGGTCAACGCGTTCGAGACGACCGACGGCAAGCTCGTGCTCGATCTGGTGCGCTACCCGGACTTCGCCTCGCAGACCGCGTGGATCGACGACATCGCGAGGGGCGGCGCGGAGAGCCCGCACGAGGGCGCGTACTTCCGCGCGGAGGTCGATCTCTCGGCCCGCTCCGTGCGCTGGGAAGAGCGCTGGCCCTCCGCGGTGGAGTTCCCGATGGTCCACCCGGATTTCGCCGGGCGCGCCCACCGGTACGCGTGGCTCTCCGGCTTCTCCGCCGGGCGTGGCATGCCCGATCGCGTCGTGCGGTTCGACGTCGAATCGGGGCGCGCGCTCGCGTTCGATCCGGGCGTGCGAGGCATCGTGAGCGAGCCCGTCTTGGTCCCGAAACACGGAGCGACGACCGAGCTCGACGCATGGGTCCTGGTGCTCGTGGGCGATATGGACGCGAACGCGGGACACCTCGCCGTCTGGGACGCCGCGCGCCCCGAGGACGGCCCCCTCGCGCGCGCGTGGTTCGACCACCCGTTCGGACCGTCGCTCCATGGCGCATGGGTCCCGCGAACCTAGGCGAAGGCCCGGCAAGTCGTTTCGTGAGCGCCCCCGACCCACATGCACGCTGCGCGAAACGGTGGAACGATCGCGCGGGATGACGGTATCGTTCGGTCGTGCCTGCTCCGTCGTCGAACCCCGCGCGCCGACCGACGCTTCTCTTCCGCACTCGCTCGCCGCTGACGATCTTGGTGCACGGCCTCGAAGATCCCCATCCGGACGACTGGAAGGAGTACGTCGAGGCCCTCCGAGAATCGACGAAGAGCCTCGCGGCCACGCTCCTCGTCGTCACGGACGGTCCGGGCCCGAGCGCCGTCCAGCGCGACATGTTGAAGGAGATGACGCCGGGCTCCCTTCGGACCGCCGTGGTGACGGGATCGTCGGTCGCGCGCGGCATCGTCACGCTGCTGAGCTGGTTCCACGATTCCATCCGCGCCTATGCGCCGGCCGAGATCGATCGCGCGTTCGACTACTTGACCGTCGCCGACAGCGAGCGCCCGCTCGTCCTCAAGACGGTCGCGGCGCTCCGCGCGCAGCTCTCCGGCATCGGCGTCGCGAGCGAGCTCGAGGCGGCGGCGATGCTCCAGGAGACCGCGATTGCGCCGATGGAGGCGGTCGTCGCGCGCCTGTCGTCGCTGCGCTCCCAGCTCGCCGCGCGTCGTCGCTGAGCGCGTCAGGGGTGGATGCGTTCGCGGACCGGCTCTTGGTTCGACATGTCCCGTCCGAACAGATCGACCCAGTTGACCTTCGGTAGGATGCCGCCTTCGTCGACGGAGACGTAGAGCCGTTCGAGGACGGCCGAGCGACCGGCGATCACCGCTTGCGCGACCCATCGATCGCCCCAACGAAGCACGCGGAGCGATCGGTCGCTCGCCGCGCGGAGCACGAGGAGCCATCGGTCGTTCCCCTCCGGCTTCACGCGAAAGCCATACGCGCGTTGCTCGATCGACGAGAGCGGCTCGGTCTTGCCGTCCTTCGCCGCGAGCACCCAGTAAGCCATCACGGGCTTCTTCGGATCGAGCGTCGTCGGTCCGTTCATCACGGCGTCGTAGCGGACGTAGTTCGCGTTCGTGCTGCGGTCGATGCGGAAGAGGAGCGCTCGTTCGGGGACGGCGGCCGCCGCGGGACGGACCGTGCGAGCGACGGCGAGCCCGCCCAACCCGGCGAGCCACCTCCGGCGCGTCGTGCGCAGCTCGTGGTGCCCGGGCGTGCTTGCGTCGGCGGGCGGTCCGGGATCCCCCGCGGTGGCGCGACGCTCGTCGTTCGATGCCATCTCCGGGATCATGCGGCGGCCCATCGCCGATCGCCACCGCCCTCGACGGAAAACGACGCGCGCTGACCAGTAGCGTCAATTTTGCCTCTTTCCCGCTTGATTCGATGACGAATCGCGTTATTGGCAATCCGATGATCCCCTCCCCTCGCCATTTCCTTTCGACGCTCGACTGGTCGCGCTCCGAGCTCGAGGGCCTGTTGGCGGACGCGCGCGTGTTGAAGTCGATGCGGCGTCGCGTGCGGAGCTCGGATCTCGCGGGGCGCTCCGTCGCGCTCGTGTTCTTCAACCCGTCGCTCCGCACCCGGAGCTCCTTCGAGATCGGCGTGTTCGAGATGGGCGGGCACGCCGTCGTCCTCGAGCCGGGCAAGGGCGCCTGGCCGATCGAATACCGCGACGGCGTCGTCATGGACGCCGAGGCCGAAGAGCACGTGGAAGAGGTCGCGCGCGTCTTGTCGCGCTACTGCGACGTCATCGCCGTCCGCGCGTTCCCGAAGTTCCAGAGCTGGGACGAGGATCGCGAGGATCGGGTCATCCGGCAGTTCGCGAAGTACGCGACGGTGCCCGTCCTCAACATGGAGACGATCACGCACCCGTGCCAGGAGCTCGCGCTGCTGCTCGCGCTCAAGGAGAAGCTGGGGACGACGGACGGGAAAAAGTTCGTCCTGACGTGGACGTACCACCCCAAGCCCCTCAACACCGCGGTCGCGAACTCCGCGCTCATCGCCGCGGCGAAGTTCGGCTTCGACGTGACGCTCCTCTGCCCGACGCCGGACTACGTGCTCGACGAGCGGTACATGAACGCGGCGCGCGGGTACGCCGCCGAGCAGGGGCGCACGCTCACCGTGTCGCACGACGTCGACGCGGCGTACGCGGGCGCCGACGTCGTCTACGCGAAGAGCTGGGGCGCGCTCCCGTATTTCGGCCGCTGGGAAGCGGAGAAGCCGATCCGCGACGCGCACAAGCACTTCATCGTGGACGAGCGGAAGATGGCGCTCACGAACGACGCCTACTTCAGCCATTGCCTGCCGATGCGGCGCAACGTGAAGGCCACCGACGGCGTCGCGAGCTCGCCGCGGTCGCTCGTCATCGAAGAGGCGGAGAACCGCCTGCACGTCCAAAAAGCGCTCTTGCGACGCCTCTTGGGCCACGGACCGCTCGGCGACGAGGGCTCTTCGTGAGCCAGCTCCCGCAGCCGTCGTCGCTCGTCGCGAAGGAGACGCAGGACGTCATCGTTCGGCTGCTGACGAACATCGGCTCGCGAAAGGAGGTCGAGCAGTACCTCCGGCACTACGCGAGCGTCGGCGCGCCGAAGTTCGCCGTGGTGAAGGTCAGCGGCGGCATCGTCGACCACAGCCTCGACGCGCTCGCGTCGTCCTTGTCGTTCCTCCAGAAGGTCGGCCTCGTGCCGATCGTCGTCCACGGCGGCAGCGTGCAGCTCGACCAGGCGCTCGCGCGCGCCGGCGTGGACGCGCCCGTCGTCGAGGGCCTCCGCAAGATGACGCCGGCGGCGCTCGAGGTCGCGCGGCGTGTCCTTCACGACGTCAACCTCCGCCTCAGCTCCGCGCTCGAAGCGCTCGGCACGCGCGCCCGGCCGTTCACGTCGGGGCTCTTCGACGTGCGCCGCCTGGACTCGCCGGAGCTCGGTCTGATCGGGAAGATCACGGCGGTGCACGAGGGCGCGATCGCGCAGACCGCGCAGGCGGGGATCCTGCCCATCATCGCGCCGCTCGGCGAGAGCGCCAAAGGGCAGATCCTCGTCGTGCACGCCGACGCCGTGGCGCGCGCCATCGCCTTGGCGCTCAAGCCGCACAAGGTCGTCTACTTGAGCGAGGCCGGCGGGTTGCTCGACGAGAGCGGCCACCTGCGCTCGGCGGTGAACTTGGCCGAGGACTACGACGGGCTGCTTGCCGACGCGAAGCTCGATCACGAGTCGCGGCGCAAGCTCGTGGAGATCGCGTCGCTGCTCGAGGAGCTGCCGCCGACCTCGTCGGTGTCGATCACGTCGCCCGAGCACCTCGCCAAGGAGCTCTTCACCCACCGTGGCGAGGGCACGTTCGTGCGGCGCGGCGAGCGCGTCCGCCGCTACGATGGGTGGGACGGCATCGACACCGATCGCCTGCGCGACCTGCTCGAGGCGTGCTTCGTGCGCAAGCTCGACGACGCGTACTTCTCGGCGAAGAAGCCCTATCGCGTGTATCTTGCAGATTCTTACCGCGCGACGGCGATCCTCACGCTCGAGGACGGCGTGCCGTACCTCGACAAATTCGCCGTCACGAACGAGGCGCAGGGCGAAGGCATCGGCGGATCGATCTGGCAGCGGCTCCGCCGCGAGAACCCGAAGATGTTCTGGCGCTCGCGGAGCGAAAATCCTGTGAACACGTGGTACGCGCAGAACGCCGACGGCCTGTTCAAGACGGCGAAGTGGTGGGCGTTCTGGTGCGGGATGACGGATTGGACCGAGATCCGCGCCTCCGTCGAGCGCGCGCTCGCCATGCCCGCCACCTTCCACGACGAACCGCGCTCGCGAACCGACGCGGCGACGCCATGAGGGCGGCGCGTTCGACGGTGAGGTCCGAAGCATGAGCACGTCGGTGGGGATCCTGGGATCGCGGGGCTACGTCGGGAGCGAGCTCCGCGCGCTCGTCCTCGGGCACGGCGGGTTCGACCTCGCGCTGTCCGTGTCGATGCGCGACGGGCTCTCGCCGGAGGACGCCGCCCGCGAGAAGCTGGACGTGTACTTCTTGGCCTTGCCGAACGGTGTGAGCGCGCCTTACGTGGACGCGATCGAGCGCGCGCGGCCGGACGCGGTCGTCGTCGACTTGGGCGCCGACCATCGCTTCGACGACCGGTGGGTCTACGGGCAGCCGGAGCGATTCCGCGATCGGCTTCGAGGCGCGCGGCGCATCGCGAACCCGGGCTGCTACGCCACGGCCGCCGAGCTCGCCGTCGCGCCGTTCGTCGCGCTGCTCGCGGGGCCGCCGAGCCTCTTCGGCGTGAGCGGCTACAGCGGCGCGGGCGCGACGCCTTCGCCGAAGAACGATCCCGACGTGCTCCGCGACAACCTCTTGCCTTACGCGCTCACGGGGCACGTGCACGAACGCGAGATCGCCCGCGCGCTCGAGCATCCGGTGTTCTTCATGCCGCACGTCGCGCCCTTTTTTCGCGGGATCACCGTGACGGCGTCGCTTTTCCTGCGCGAGCCGACGACGCTCGAAGACGTCGAAGCGCGCCTCGCGCGGGCGTATGGCGGCGAGCCGATGGTGCACCTCGCGAAAGAGGCGCCGCTCGTCCGCGACATCGCGGGTCGTCACCACGTCGCCATCGGCGGCGCGGCCGTGTCGCTCGACGGCCGGCACGTCGTGCTCGTGGCGACGATCGACAACCTGCTCGGCGGCGCGGCCACCCAGGCCGTCCGAAACGCCAACCTCGCGATCGGCGAAGACGAGCTCCGAGGGATCCCGCGCGAGATTGCGGACGTCCCGCACGACCTACCCGACGGAGGTGGAAGGTGACCCATCGAACGGATCGCAAGCGCATCGTCGTCGTGGGCGGCGGACCGCGCACGGTGGGGACCACGTTCGGCGGGGCGTGCGCGGCGGCGCTCGTCGCGCTTCGTCGAGAAGGATGCGAGACCGTGTCCGTCGATGCGTCGGCGATGTCACCGGCCGCCGATCCCGCTCTCTCGGACCGCACCTACGTCGAGCCGCTCGAGCCGCGGACGTTCGCCGCGATCCTCGCGAAGGAAGCGCCCGCCGCCGTCGCCGCGACGTTCGGTGGGCCACGGGCCGCGTCGCTCGTCCGCGCGCTCGCCTTGGACGGCACGCTCGAGCGCTTGGGGATCGATGTCTTCGGCGTCGACCGCGCCCTCGCGCGGCGTCTCGACGATCCGGAGCTTTGGGCGGAGCCCGTCGCGCGTGCGGGGCTCCGATCCGCGCGGGCGCACGACGCGGGGGTCCGTGGGTGGAAGGCTTACGAGGTGCACGCCCTGCACGACGGCGTCGCGACCGTCACGGTCGGGGAGATCGAGGGCGTCGACCCGGTCGGCGTCCACGCGGAGGACGCCGTGTCCGTCGCCCCGCCGATGACGCTCGATGGATCGGTCCGCGAGACGTTGGAGCGAGCGGTGCACGCGATGACGGCCGCGCTCGGTGGGTACCGCGGGGCTTTTGCTGTGCGCTTCGCGGTCGATCCCGCCACCGGCGACGTGCGCGTGGTGGACGCGTCCATGGGGCTCGGAGCGCTTCACGGACTCGCGTCGGCGGCCTCGGGGTTCGACACGGTGACCGCGGCGGTGAAGATCGCGCTCGGTCATCGGATCGAGGACCTCGAGGCCTTCCGTGCCACGCGCGACGCGATGGGCGCCGATCGAGCGTCGAAGGTCGTCGTTCGCTGGCCGCGCTTTTCGTTCGACCGGTTCGAAGGTGCGGACGATGCCCTCGGAGCCGAGAAAAAGAGCATCGGCGCGGCGCTCGGGATCGGGACGACGTTCGCCGACGCGTTTCGAAAGGCGGCGCGGTCGCTCGAGGCGGGGTTCGATGGCCTCGCCGCGAACAAGGAGGCCTCCCCCGCCCTCGCAGAGGCCGTCGGACGGCCGAGCGAGCGCCGATGGCTCTTCGCCGCCGCGGCTCTGCGACGTGGCACCCCGACCGAAGACGTCGCGCGCGCGGCGTCCGTCGATCCGTGGTTCGTCGATGAGCTCCGTCGGGCGGTCGACGCGGAGGCCGTGGCCTCGCCGCCATCGCTCGCTGCACCGGAAGAGCCGCCCGCCGATGGCGCGGCGAACCCCGGCCCGTCGCCGCCGCGACGCCCGACGATCCTCGTGCTCGGCGCGGGCCCCGAGCACGTCGGTCGCGACACGGCCTTTGATGAATGCATTCTGCATGTAACGAAAGCGGCCGCGGAACGCGGGTTCGACGCGATCGTCCTCGACGCCAACGCGGAGCTCTCCACGGTGACGGGCGCGGCGCGAACCTACGTGGAGCCTCCGACCCTCGACGTCGTTTCGGCGATCTTCGAGGCCGAAAAACCGGCGGGGATCCTCCTGTCGTTCGGCGGTCGGACCGCGCTCGGGCCTGCGCTCGCGGCGCGCGGGCTTCCCGTCTTCGGACCGCCGGTCGAGATCCTCGCCCGGCTCGGCCGCCGGGGGACGATGCACGCCTGGCTCGACGCGCTCGGCCTCGATCGGCCACGAAGCCTCGAGATTCGTGGCGTCGACGAAGCCGCGGCCGCGGCGTCCTCGCTCGGGTTCCCGGTGCTGGTGGGACCGGCGGAGGCGAGCTCCGGAGCGGGCGCGAAGATCGTGCGTTCGGCGGACGAGCTCGCATCGTTCGTCGCGCGGGCCGCGCAGAAATGGCGCGCGGAGGCGTTCGTCGTCGAGTCTTTCGTGGAGGGCGCCGTCGAGGTCGACGTCGACGCCGTGTCGGACGGAACGCGCGCCGTCATCGGCGGGATCTTGGAGCACCTCGAACGTGCCGGCGTGCACCCGGCGGACGCCGCCGCCATCCTCCCGCCGTTTACGCTGAGCCCGATGCTCGTCGAACGGATCGAGCACGTGGTTCGACACCTCGCCGTGGCGGGAGGACTCGTCGGCCCGGTGCACGTGCGGCTCGCCGTCCAGGACGATCGCGTGCTCGTGCTCGACGTCCGTGCGGAGGCCGGCCGCACCGTGCCGTTCGTCTCCCGGGCGACGGGGATCGATCTCGCGGCGATCGCCACGAAGGTGCTCCTCGGCGCGACGCTCGACGCGCTCGGCGTCGAGGACCGCCCCGTGCCCCGCCACGTCGCCGCGAAGGAGACGGTGTTCCCCTTCGGCCACCTCCGCACGGACACGGTGCTCGGCCCGGGGGCCCATGCGACCGGCGAAGTGCTGGGCATCGACGCGACCCCCGCGCGCGCTTACCAGAAGGCGCTACGGGCGATCGGGGCGGCGCCGTCCCGATCCGCCGACGACCGAACGCGCGACGTCGTTCTCTCCGTGACCGCGCAAGACGAACGTCCGAGCGCCGAGCTCGCCCGACGCCTCCGCGCTCTCGGGTTCGACGTCCTCGCGGTCGGCGGCGTCGCCCGGACGCTCGCCGCGCTGCGCATCCCTCACCGTTCGGTCGACGTCGACGGCGCGGTCCGAGCGATCGGTTCGGGCGCCACGGCGTTCGCCATCGTCACGGCCGAGGGGGACGCCGAGGTCGCGCGCACGAGCGTCCTTCGGCGCGCCGCCCTCGCGCGCGGCGTGACGTGCTTCACGACGTTGCCCCTCGCGCGCCTCGGCTGCGCGGCGCTCGAAGAAAACCCGGACGAGCGCCGGGTGACGCCGCTCCAAGAGTGGTACGCCCGCGACGTGTGAGCGGCGCGGCGTGACGTCAGGACCGCGCGCGCTCCCACTCGTCGCGTACAGCCCGTCGAAGCCCGTCGTCCGTCAAGACGTCGGCCGCCGTCCGCGCGAGGGCCCGCGCGGCCTCGAGCGCCGTTTTCAGCCCCCGCTCGCTGGCGGCGGCGTCGGCGAACTCGTGCCGATGGCACGTCGTCGCGCCCTCGTCGACGATCGCGAGCCAAGGATGAATCGACGGCACGGCGTGCGAGACGTCCCCCATGTCCGTGCTGCCCGCGCCGACGCGGTCGTCCGTTTCGCGGGCGTGCCGTCCGAACGCCGCGAGGTGCGCCCCGAAGCGCCGCGCGAGGGCGAGGTTGTTTTGCATGTCGCGGTAGCCTTGCCGCGCCGTGATCTCGACCTGGACGTCGCTCGCCATGGCGGCCGCCCGCGCGCAGCGCTCGACGATGGCGCGTACGCGGTCGAGCTCGGCGCCGCTGCTCGCCCGCACGCTGAACTCGCACGACGCGAGCTCCGGGATCACGTTCACCGCCTCGCCGCCGTTCGAGATGAAGCCGTGCACGCGGACGCCGTCGCGAAAATGGACGCGTTGCCCGTCGACGAGCCGGAACGTGTCCATGCAGGCGGTCAGCGCGCTCTTGCCGTCGTGCGGCGCGATGGCTCCGTGCGCGGGGACGCCTCGGAACGTCATGGCGAGCCACGCGCTCGCGAGCGCCGGATGCGCGAGGACGTCGCGGTCGAACGGGTGGAACATCATGGCCGCGTCGACGCCCTCGAACACGCCGGCTTCGATCATCCGGATCTTGCCGCCGCCGCCCTCCTCGGCCGGTGTCCCCAGGAAGATCACCTCGCCGCCCGTGCGCTCGACGACGGACGCCGCGGCGAGAAAGGCCCCCACCGCGCTCGTCGCGATGAGGTTGTGGCCGCACGCGTGGCCGATCTCCGGCAGCGCGTCGTACTCGCCGAGGATGGCGATCCGGGCGCCGCCGCTCGTTCCGCGCCGCGCGCGGAGCGCCGTGTCCATGCCGGCCACGCCGCGTTCGACGGCGATCCCGCGGGCCTCGAGCAGATCGGCGATCCACCCCGCGGCCTTGTGCTCGGCGAAGCGGAGCTCGGGGTTTCCGTGGATGTTGCGCGACAGCTCGGCGAGCGCCGGGCGTTCCCGTTCGACGACGTCGTCGATCGCGGCATGAATCTCGGAAGGGAGCGTCATCGTGCTTCCGAAGTACCCGCACGCATGGCCCTCCGCAAGGGGAAGGGGAAGCGCCGTCGCGGCGTCGACCCTCCGTCACTCGGAGGCTACTGCGGCCCGACCCACGTCGTGTTCGAGTCGCACTTCGCCTTGGCGGCCTCTTCGGTCGCGAGCTTGTCGCTCTTGTAAAACCAGTTCGTCTGCAGCGAGCCGTCGCCGTTCTCGGTCTGGCACCCTCCCCACATGTCCTCGGTCGGGCAGGTCGCGTCTTCTTGGTAGCCGGTCGCGTTGCCCTTCGCGGCCTTCAAGGACGAGCAGACGCCCTGGAAGGTCACGAGCGAAGGCCCGCGGAACTTTCGGATGTCGGTGCACTGCGCGTCGGCCGGACGCAGATCGCAGCGCGCCTCCTGTTCTTCGAAGGGGCTTTGGCTCTGGACGAGATCTGCGCAACCGACGAACACGAGGCTCGACGTGAACACGAACGGCAAACGGACGCGGAACATGGAGAAGGTCATCGTGCCAGCGTAAGGAACTCCGCTGCGGCCGACGCTCGCATGAACATGCCGCTTCGACGGAGGCGGCGGTCGTGCGTCGACCCACGAACGGCCACCTTCAGGTAGGATGTCGACATGGGTATGCGCGCCGTCGTCGTCGGATCCACGGGGCTCGTCGGAAGCTCGCTCGTCGAGCAGCTCTTGGGCGACGCTCGCTTCGACCGGGTGGTGTCGCTCGTGAGGAGGCCGTCGGGGATCTCGCACCCGAAGCTCGATGAGCACGTGGTCGATTTCCGCGCCCCCGAGGGCTGGGCCGGACTCGTCGCCGGCGACGTGCTCTTTTCGGCGATGGGCACGACGATCCGCGCCGCGAAGACCCAAGAGGCGCAGTACGAGGTCGACCACACCTTCCAACTCCGCGTGGCCGAATGTGCCGCCAAGAATGGTGTTCCGACGTACGTGCTCGTATCCTCCCTCTCCGCGGATCCTTCGTCGCGCATCTTCTACACGCGGATGAAGGGCGAGCTCGAACGCGACGTCCGCGCGCTCGGCTTCCGGCGCGTGCACATCGCTCGTCCGAGCTTCCTCGCCGGCACGCGGAGCACCTCGCGCCCGGGCGAGTCCTTGGGAGGCGCCGCGGCGTCCGTGCTCCGGTGGATCCCCGGGCTCCGCAAATTCCGCCCCATCGAAGCCTCGACGGTGGCGCGCGCGCTGATCGCCGCCGCGCTCGATCCTTCGGATGGGTGCAAAATACACGAATCTGACGAGCTCTTCGAGCTCGCGGCGCGCACCTGATCCCGCGGTGGTCCGACGCCTCCCCTCGACGCCGATGGGGCGGCGACGATGGGCCCGAGGGTCGTCGCACGGCACCACGGGAGGCGCGGATCAGCCGTGGTGAACGGTGGCGACGTGCAAGTGCGCGCGCGGCGCGGCCGGCGCTCCGGTTCGCCCTCCGCGGAGGAGGCGAAGCTTCGGCCGGACCGTGAGCGATCGGTGGAAGGCGAGCATGGCGTCGGCGCAGGCTTTCGGATCGCCGACGTGCGGCCGGTCCCGCGTCCCTTCGATGGATTGCGCGCGGAAGAGCTGCGAGCGGCGCGCGAGCGTGCGCAGGCGGAGGTCCGCCTCGAGGCTCCCTCCGCCGGTCAAGAACATCGTCGGGACGACGAGCGTGTCGTAGAGATCCTCGACGTTCCCGCGTCGCTCGGCGCGGCACGTGGCGCGGGCGATCGCGCGCGCGCGGCCGTCGTCGCTTCGGAGGCCGCCGAAATCGTGGCTCGAATCGTGGCTCGCCGCGGAGCGAACGTGCCCCGACCATGCGTGGTGGAGGACGGCGCCGAGCCCGGGTGTACGAAGCGCGCGTCGCGCCGCGAGCCGTACGGTCCGCTCGACGACCCCCGGGAGCACGGGCTCGACGAATCCCTCCGGCGTCACCAGGACGACCGAGTGCACGTGCTCGGGGACGCGGCTCGCCGCGACGGCGACGAGCTCGCACGTGAGACCGACCGCGACGACGTCCACGGGTTGCTCGTAGCGGGCGTGCGCTTCGGCGAGGACACCTTCGATGGCGTCGACGTAGTCTTCGCGCCCGAGCGTCCCCGCCTGGCCGATCCCCGCGTGGCCGATGGGAAGGTCGTACGCCGCCGTCGGTCGCTCGGTGCGCAGCGCGTCGAACAGGTCGGCGAGCTCTTCGAGGCCGGTGGCGGACGCCACGTCGGGCAAAAGGACGACGGGACGGCCCGACCGCTGGGCGTCTTCGTGGGCCCGATGCGCCCGAAGCGTGGAGCTCGTCGACGACGGAGTTTGCTGCGAAGCGGCGCGAGCGTGACCGAGCGCCCGCGGCGCGGAACGACGAGCCAGCGTGCGACCGACGACCCAGGCCGCCGGCGTCGTCAAAACGGAAGCGAACGAAAGCGCGACGGCACGTAGCCCGCTTCGTGATCGGCGGCGCTCGAGCATGGTTTTCCCCCGTGTTCTCCGTCACGGCTGCAATCCACGTTCCACGGCTTTCGCGCCCGCGGAGGCGCTCTCTCGAGGCGCAACGCGCGACCCGAAGCTCGGGTATGCATCCCGAAAGCTCGCCCCGAACCCCGAAGAGGCTCGCCCATCGGCGCGTTGGCCAGCGGCTCGCCCGTTTCTCCGGCATGCCGCGCTTCGCCCCACGCGTGGCAGGGACGCGCGGAGGCCACGCCGGTGGCCGCGCCCGGGAGCGATCGCCATCCGAGATCGCTTCCAACCCCCGAGGTCGCTTCTAAACGGGGTTGCTTCGACGCGCCTTCTTCATGCGGTGCGCCGTGCAGGCCTCGTGTTCATGACCCGCCGCGTCACGGCACGTGACGGCTTGCTCGAGTGGAAACCCGAGACCGCACACCGCGCACCGATCCACGGCCCGACCGCAACGTGAACACAACTTCGGACGTTCGGGCAGCACCACATCGTCTCGTTCGGCCATCGTCCCCTCCCACGTTTCTTTCGATGCTCGTCGAATCGTTCGTTCGTTCGGCACGCGCGTCCGCCCCTACCCGTTCGCCATGCGCTCTTCCGGCGCGCGCGGTCGCTCGGGTCGCCGAAGCCGATGAATCACCAGCGCCGCCGCGAGCAAGAGCACGCCGATGATCTGCGACGTCGAGAGACCGAGCGTCCCTCCCCGCGCGTCCCTCCTCAAGAACTCCAACAGAAATCGCGCCACGGCGTAAAGCGATAGCGACGCGACGAAGACCTGTCCGTCGTAGCGCTTTTTCGGCAGGCACCAAAAGAGGCAAATCGCAGCAATCGCGAGCGACGCCGCCGATTCGTAGATCTGGGTCGGGTGCACCGGCAGGCTCCACTGTCGGACGCTGGCGATGAGGTGCTCCTTCGCCTGCTCTTCGCTGGCGGGGCTTCGCGGCGGAAACGACAGACCCCACGGCAAGTCCGTCGGCGCGCCGAAGCAGCAACCGCCGAGCAAGCACCCCATGCGTCCGAACGCGAGGCCCATGGGAATGGCGAATCCGGCCATGTCCGCGGCCTTCCAGAACGGAAACGCGTCCCGGCGCAGGAGCACGACGGCGGCGCCGGCCGCCCCGACGAGTCCGCCGTAGTACGTCAAGCCACCGGCCCAAAACTTCGCCCACGCGAAGCAGTCGCGTGTCTTCGGATGGCACACCGCGCGGGCGCCGTCCCACACGCCGTCGTACGCGCTCGAGAGGCACTCGGCGCGGTCGAGCGGCCAGTCGACTTGCGTCGGATCCGTGCACAAGTGGACGTAGTCCCAGAAGTAGCCGTCCGCGACGACGTGCAGGAGGCGGGCGCCGACGACGCCGGCGAGGAGCATCGCGAGCCCGAGATCGACGACGGCGTCGGGGTTGAGCCCGACGCGGCGCGCCCAGAGGACGCCGAGCGCGGTGGCGAACACGAACCCCGAGAGCAGGAGCACGAAATACGACGGGAATCCCACGTCGAAGAAGCGAAACAGCTCCGGTCGCATCGGGTGGCCACAAGGATAGGCCGCCTTTTCGACGCGGGATCGCCGAATCGACGGACCGAACGCCGACCGAATTTTGTGGCGAACGCTGGAGCTCGGACACTAGGGTCTCGCCCGCATGAACCGAAAGCCCGTTCTCGTCGTCGGATCGCTCGCTTACGATGATCTCGAGATGCCTTCGGGCACCTTCGAAAACGTCGTCGGGGGCGCCGCCACCTACACGTCGATCGCCGCTTCCCTCTTGACGCCCGTGCGTCTGGTCGGCGTGGTCGGCAACGACTTCCCGGGCAACGTCCTCTCGGATCTCGCCGCGCGCGGCGTCGACACGGCGGGCGTCGAGCACGCCGACGGCAAGACCTTCCGCTGGCGCGGCCGCTATTCGGCGGATCTGTCGAGCCGCACGACGCTCGACACGCAGCTCAACGTCTTCGCGGACTTCAAGCCGAAGATCCCGGCGGCGTTCCGGTCGTCGCCGTACGTCATGCTCGGCAACATCCACCCGGCGCTCCAGCTCGAGGTGCTCGCGCAGGTCGACAAGCCCGAGCTCGTCGTCGCCGACACGATGAACTTCTGGATCACGGGCGAGCCGAAGCTGCTCACCGAGGTCCTCCGGAAGATCGATCTGCTCGTCATCAACGACGAAGAGGCGCGCGAGCTCTCGGGCATCCACAACCTCGTCAAGGCCGCGGCGGACATCCGCAAGCGCGGGCCGAAGCACCTCATCATCAAGCGCGGCGAGCACGGCGCGCTCTACTTCGACGACCAGGGCGTGTTCTATGCGCCCGGCTACCCGCTCGAAGACGTCGTCGACCCGACGGGCGCCGGCGACTCGTTCGCGGGCGGCCTCGTCGGCTACATCGCGTGCGTCGGAAACCTCGCGCACCCCGTGATGCGGCGCGCCATTTACTTCGGCTCGGCGCTCGGATCGTTCTGCGTCGAAGGCATCGGCCCGCGAAAGTTGCTCGAAGTCACACCCGCGGCGCTCAAGGCGCGCATGGACGCGTTCATGGCGCTCGTCGAGACGGGCGGGCGCGTCGAGCTGCCGGCCTGAGAAGCCGCCCTGAACCGCCCGGTTCGGACGTTCGCGTGGTCGACGCGGCGTGACGTCGGCGACGTTGCGTAAAACGTCGTGCGATCTCGGCGCGAACCCGTTGCGTTCGCGCCGAAAGTCCCACATGAAGGTGGTCGACGTCGCAGGACCTGTCACAATCCGGCGACGTCCTCTCGGCTTCCTGTCCTGGGATCGGGGCACGTCCTCACCGCGCGCGAACCACGCGTGCGGGTGAGCCGTGGTCCGTTTTCGCTTTCGACCGCGCCGCCTCCGCGGCGACCAATGGCTCTCCCCATGCGCTCACGCTTCCGTCCCGTCCTCGCGGCTCTCGGTGTCCTCTTTCTCGCCTCGTGCAGCGGCCAAGGGTGCACGTCGTGCGGGGGCATGACGCCTCTGCCCGGCGGCTTCCCGAAGGAAAAAGCGGTCGAAAATGCGGCCTCCGTGCGCATCTCGCGGCCGGGGCTCGATTTCGTCGAACAGAACCTCGCGTCGGTCGTGACGCGGATCGTCCACCTGAACGACGACGGCAACCTGACCTTCACCATCCCCGAGACGGACGCCGGCCGGACGATCTTGGTCAACGGCCCGGGGACGTGGGGCGACGTCAGCGCCGAAATCTACCTCTGCGACGGCGGACCGAAGGACGGCAAGTGCCAGGCCGAGATCGGGCTCGGCAAGGCGACGTTCCAGGTCGACTCCATCACGCCGAACGCCGTGCGCGTGCGCGGCGTCATCCCGCTCAAGCTCTCGGACACGCCGGTGCGCGCGTCGGTCGATCCCGGCCAGGCCGAGCCGGTCGTGCACGTCGGCTACGGCGACGGCCAATGCAGCGGCGGGACGCCGGACGTCAAACCCTACCCGCTCCCCATCACGGTGACGATCCCGCTCGTGACGGAGTCGACCGCGCCGCGCACCGGGTACACGACCATCGACGTCGACAACGCCGTGCTCGATCTCAGCGAGCTCAAGAAGGACCAGCTCCAGATCTGCGCGGGGTGCGCGGGCATCGACTATTGCAACGACATCCTCAACTCCGGGTTCGTCAAGGACAAGGTCCTCGGCGCCCTGAAGAGCAACATCGAAGGCAAGGTCAAAGATCTCCTTCGCAGCCAGCTCTGCACGAAGCCGAACCCGGCGATGAACCCGACGTGCCCGACGGGCAGCTCGCCGAACGACGGGAACGACAAGTGCGTCTTCGACTCGAACCACGACAAGTGCGTCCCCGTCCTGCTCGGGACCGACGCGCACATCGATCTCGGCCGGTTCTTGGCGAAATTCTCGCCGAGCACGTCCGGCGGGCTCGACTTCGGCCTGGCGTCGGGCGGCTCGATGAAGCCGCTGCCGAACGCCGGTGACGACGCGCAAGGGCGCACGCCGAACGGCATCACGTTGGGGCTCGTGGGCGGCGTCCTGCCCGCGCCGCCGTCGTCGTGCGTTCCCCAAGCGACGCTCACCCCGCCGACCGAGATCCCGCTGCCCGACGAGCTCGCGCCGACGAGCCCCGATCCGAAGGGCGCGCCGCACGTGGGGCTCGCGCTCTCCGGGCGGTTCCTCGAGTACGCGCTCGGCGGCGTCTACAACAGCGGCACGCTCTGCCTCGCCGTCTCGACCGATCAGGTCGCGCTCCTCAAGAGCAGCGTGCTCAGCCTCGTCATCCCGTCGATCCAGAAGCTCACGTTCGAACAAAAGGACGCGGCCGCCGCGATCACCACGCGTCCGCAAGCGGCGCCGCTCGTCAAGGTCGGCAAGGGCACCGAGGACGATCCGCTCCTCACCCTCACGCTTCCGAAATTCGCGGTCGACTTCTACGTCTGGCACTTCGACCGCTACGTCCGCGTCTTCACGTTCGAGGGCGACGTCACCGTCCCGCTCAACCTGCAGACGGGCAAAGAGGCCGGCAAGACCCCCGAAGGCGGCGTCGTCCCGTTCGTGGGCGATCTGAGCGTCGCGAACGCGAAGGTCCTGAACGCCGAGCTCTTGATGGATAGCCCGGACTTCATCGCGGCGTCGTTGACGGACCTGCTCGGCGGGCTCACCAAGCAGGCCTTCGGCAACGGCTTTTCGTCGTTCGATGCGTCGAGCGCGCTCGCGTCGTTCGGCCTCGGGATGGAGTTCACCGATTTCCGCAAGATCGTGAAGGGGAAGGACGATTTCGTCGGCCTCTTCGCGAACCTCAAGGCCGCCTCGGCGAAGACGTCGCTCGTGCTCGACACGGAGGGGTCGATCGTCGCCAAGGCCGTGCAGCCCGACCGCATGCAGCTCGCGACGTACGCGCGCGACGCGCTCCCGGAGCTGACGCTGGACGTCCGCGCGCCGAACGGCGGGGGCGAGGCGGTCGAGTATTCGTGGTGGATCGACGGTGGTTCGCGCGCGCCTTGGAGGGCCGGCGAGCACCTCGTCGTCAAGGACACGCAGCTCTTGCTCCAAGGCAAGCACGTCCTGCACGTCGCGGCGCGCATCGCCGGGCGGCCGGAGACCGAAGATCCGACGCCGCTCGCGATCCCGTTCGCCATCGACGCGCTCGCGCCGTTCGTCACCGTCACGTCCGACGAGGGCGCGGCGACCTTGCGCGCGTGGGACCTGGTGTCGTCGAGCGAAGCGCTTCGCGCGCGCTACCGCCTCGACGGCGCGCCGTTCGGGGAGTTCCAGCCCCTCGCGGAGCTCGCGCGCATCGAGGTCGGCGCCGCGAAGGTGCTCGACGTGGAGGTCGTCGACGAAGAGGGCAACGTCCGCTCCGTGCGGCAAGATCTCGTGCGCGGGACGAGCGACGCGACGAACGCGGCGCAGGCCGCCGGCTGCGGGTGCTCGACGGTGGGCACGGGAGGCACCGGCGGAGCGGCTGGGCTCGCCGCCGGGCTCCTCGGCCTCGGGATCGTCGTCCTCCGCCGGCGCCGCACCGAGAGAAAGACCTCGTCGGGGCGCGTGGTGCGTTCGACCTTCGCGTCCGGCGCGGCGCTCGCGTCGATCGTCGTCGCCGGGGCGGTCAGCGAAGGCTGCTCGTGCGGGAGCGACGCCTCGGACGACGCGACGCTGACCGGCTGCGGGAGCGACTGCAACCAAGCTTGCGCGCCGCCCCTCCCGCAAGGGACGCCGGGGGCGTACACGTCGGTCGCGCGCGCCTCGGACGGCGCCATCTGGGTCGCCGGCTACAACGACGCGCTGCTGAACGAAGGCCAGAGCCAGCTCTGGGGCGATCTGGTCGTGGGCAAATACGATCTCGGCAAGGAGCGCGTGGCGTGGACGACCGTCGACGGCGTGCCCGAACGCACCGATGGGACGTGCTCGGAGCGCGACAAGACCACGTGGCGGAACGGCGAGATCGGAGCCGGCGACGACGTCGGCCTCTGGACGAGCCTGCAGATGAGCACGACGGACGCGCCGATGGTCGCGTACTACGACGCCACGCACCGCCGCCTCAAGTTCGCGGTCGACGACGGCGGCGGCTGGAAGGTCTCCGTGCTCTCCGAGGTCCCGAACGGCGACGTCGGCCGCTACGCCAAGATGATCCTCGAAGGCGGCAAGCCGGTCATCGCGTACTCGCACGCCGAGCTTGGAAATGGCGGCAAAACGCGCGCGAAAATCGTCCTCGCGCGGGCGACGGTCGAGCTGCCGCACGGCCCCGAGGACTTCACCTTCGAAGACGTCGCCGTCGAAGAAGACAACCCGTGCAGTGCGGCCACCTGCCCCGCCGGCCAGAAGTGCCTCGCGAGCGGCGTCTGCGTGGAGACCACCACGTGCGCGCCGGAGTGCGGCGACGACGAGCTCTGCGTGAACGCCGACGGCGCGCCGACGTGCCAGGCGCGCATGCCCTCGGTGGTGACGTACCCGAACGTCTTCGGCGACTACGTCTCGCTCGCGCGGGGACCGAAGGGCCTGGTCGTGACGGCGTACGACCGACCGCGCGGCAACTTGGTGGCCCTGATCGAGAACGGGGGCGCGTGGACGACCGTCATCGCCGACGGCGAGACGGGCAATCGCGCGGAGCTGACGGACGTGGACACGGGCGACGTCGGCGTCGGCAGCTCCGTCTTCGTCGACGAGCAAGGCACGCTGCACCTGAGCTACGTCGGCAAGACCGACGCGACGCTGCGTTACGTGTCGATCACGGACGGCAAGCCGTCGAAGCCGTCGATCGTCGACGACGGCTTCACGCTCGACGGGCAGAAATTCGCCGACGGGCGGCACTTCATCGGGGACGACTCCGTCCTCCGCGTCGACCACGGCACCGTGTTCATCTACTACCAGGACGCGACCGCCGGCGTGCTTCGCCGCGCGATCGGGACCAAGACGGGCAGCGGCGACTCCACGTGGAGCCTTCGGTCGATCCCGCAGCCTGGGAAGTTCGCCGGGTTCTTCCCGAGCCTCGTCCCCGGCGAGACCGACAAGATCGCGAACTTCTGGCGGCAGACGGACGCGACGTCGAAGTCGGTCACCACGGACGTCACCGTCGTCACGCCGTGACGTTCTCCGTCGCGACGACGCGAGGCGGACAGCGAGGGGGCCGGTCGCACGCGGCCGCGCTCACGAGTCGTCCGCTCACGAGCGACGTCGGGCGTCTTCGAGCACCTTTCGCTCGAGCTCCACGAGATCCGGATCGCCGCTGACGATCTCGTCGTACTCGGCGAGCTTCAATCCCATGCGGCCGGCCGCCAGCTCGAGCGCGCGGATCATCCCCTGGGGCGACGACGGCGACGGGTTGTGCGTGCGCATGAACTCCTCGGCCTTGCGCAAAATCGCCACAGCTTTGGCGCGCTTCGCCACGTCCTCCGACGACATGCCGGGCGGCGGTGGATCGAGGAGATGGGTGCCGAGGGGTTGGGACGGATCGTCGAACGAGCGGCCCGCGCCGCGGCTCGGCGGGACGTCCTCGTGGCCTCGTTGGGTCGGCTTCATGCGGTGCTCCTCGGCCGCTGACGCAGCAAGGAGCACGCCGTCAGGCCGCGGCGACCTCGGCGATGGCGCGGACCCCGGGACCGCTCGAACGCTCGCGCTCGCTGTTGACGATCTCGAGGAGCTCCGCCTTCGTCACGAACCCGAGCTCGAGCAGGGCCCGCATGTAACCGTCGACGTAGCCGTGCGCCCGCGCGAGCTTGCCGTAGGCTTCGCCCGATGCCTTCGCGCGGAAGACGTCCGCGAGCATCGTCCGAAGCTCCGCCACCACCTCCGTTCGTGCCTTCATGCGCGTACCTCCCGTCGGCGACATCGTTCCTCCGTTCGTGCCTTCATGCGCGTACCTCCCGTCGGCGACATCGTTTCGTCGAACGACCCATGCGGTATCGGATGTGCGTCGAAAGGGCCAAATTTCGTGCGCCCGCGAGGGCTGCGCACCGCATGAAATAGTGGTCGCGCGCCGAGCGTTCGGCTACACGGTGAGCGCGCAGGTCATGGCAACCACCGAATCCGAGACCCCGCTGGGCGAGGCGGATGCGCGGCCCGAGCCCGAAGAGGCCGGCGACGCGGACGTTGCCCGCGCGAACGATCCGCCGTTCAGCGCGGAGCGCTCGGTGCACCCCGACAAGCGCGGCAAGGGCACGTCGCGCGCCCCGGCGTCGGGCGACGGGGGCGCGGGGCCGCTCGAAGCGTACGAAGCCGTCGCGCGGTCGGCGCGCCTGCCCGATTTGGTGGCCCTCACCCAGCTCGTGGTCGGCGAAGCCGCCGCGCACCGCCAGGCCGATTTCCATTTCGAAGCCAAGGTCGCCGAGGCCGCGAACGAGGCGAAGCTCCCGCGCGCCGAAGCCGACACGCCGTTCGGCAACGTGCTCAAGGTCCTGGCGTCGGGCCCCGAAGATCGGGCCGAGCGGGCGCTCGCGAGCGCGCTCTGGGCGCACGCCGTCGCCGAGTCGGGGCGCGACGACGAAGACCGGACGGCCCGCGACGTCTTGTGGCTCGCGACCCACACCGGGTTCGACGCGACGTCGCTGCTCGACCGGGCGCTCGGCGAAGACGCCGACGCGATTTGGACCGCCATCGCCGACCGCGTCGAGCGGGTCCTCGCCGGGCGTGGCGCCTCGCTCGGGCGAAGCGAGGCCATCTTGGGGGCCGCCGCGCTCGCCGCGTCGACGTCGCCGCACGCGCGAGCCTTGGCCGCGGAGCTCGGGCGGACGGCGAACGATCCGCTCGTGCGGCGCCTGGTCGCATCCGCCGCGGACGCCGCGTTCGACGTGCCGCTCGAAGGCGAAGCCGAGAGACCGCCGCGCGGGCTCGTCGCGACGACGTTCCTGGCGCTGACCGGCCTCTTGTTCGTGATCCACGGCGTCGGGCTCGTCGCGCGCGTCGCGTTCGCGTACCGAAAGCCTGCCCGCGTGACGCTCTCCCCGGAGGGGGTCCGGGTCCGCACGTCCGTCCGGATCCTGCACCGGACGATTCGCGAACGCGACGATCTCATCCCCCTCGCGAACGTCGCGCGCGTCGTACGGGAGGTCCGCTACCCCCGCGCTGCTTTTTACGCGGGGCTCCTCGCGCTCGCGATCGGGAGCTTGCTCGGCGTTCGCACGTTCGTCGACGGCGTTCGCGCGGCGTCCCCGTCGTTGCTCGGCGCGGGGCTCGCCATCGTCGCGCTCGGCATCGCCGCCGACTTCGTCCTCGGAAGCCTGCTCCCGGGGTCGCAAGGTCGCTGCCGCGTGTGGTTCGTGCCGCGATCGGGCCGTACGCTCTGCGTCGGCAACGTCGATCACGCCCGCGCCGACGCGCTGCTCACCAAGCTCGGTACCTCCGTTCGCTGACAAAAAAGCACCGCGGGAGGCGCCGAGCGACGCGCTCCCGCGGATTGCCGTCGAAACGAAGCGCCGGAGAGGCGCGCCGCTTCAGGGCAGGTTCGCCAGATCGAGCATCTCTTGCGCCGTCAGCGCGCGCCCGTAGACGCGGACTTCGTCGACCTTTCCGCTGAAGTAGTTGCGGATCGAATCTGCCGAGTCACCGGTGGTTTCGCCGCCGAGCCACAGGTTGCTCGCCGGGGTGCTGACCGCGGTTCCGAGCGTGAACGTCTCGCCGGCGCCGGCGCCCGTGTAGATCGTCACGGTCGTCGCGTCCTCGAGGACGATGCCTACGAACGTCCACGTGTCGAGCGGCAACGGAGACGTGCTCCCCCGGTCGTTGCAGCCGCCCCAGAAGGTGCTGTTGCCGCCCTGTCGACCGATGCCGAACATGAGCCCGGTGCAGTCGAACGCGCCCTGGTGGAGGATGCCCCAGTGCCCGTTGTCGTCCTCCGGATAGACCCACATCGTCATGGTGCGCGCCGCGCCGCCGGTCGGTAGACCCGCCCCGTCGGCGAACATGTACGAGGAGCCATCGAACTCGTACGCGCCGTTGGCGTTGCCGCGCCGATCGGTCGTGAGCACGCCGCCGGAATTGGTGAAGTCGCGGTGGTTGCCGGAGTAGTCCTTCGTGTCCCCGTCGAACGGGAAGTAGTAGAGGACGTCGCTCGCTCCGGGGGCCTTGCACGTGACCGACACGTTCGTGACGTTCTGCGTTCCCATCGCGGTCGGCCCGCCGTTGTCCACGGTGCACGTGAGCGACGTCGGCTGCGTCTTGACGGCGACCTGGTAGTTCGAGCCGCTCGCGACCGGCGTGGTGAACGTGAACGGACCGTCGCCCGTCAGGGTCAGGTCGTCGCCGCCGTTGTTCGTGAGCACCAAGGTGCCGACGAGGTTCGAGACCGTGCCGCCGACGGAGTAGGTCGTGGCGCAGGTGACTTGGACGTTCGTGATCGCCGCGCCGGCGATCTTGCCGCTCCCGCTCGTGACCGAGCAGATTTGTCCCGGCGTCGACGGCTGGGTGCCGACGGTGACTTCGTAGTCGGCGCCGTCCGCGAGAGCGGTCGGGAACGTGAAGCTCGTCGCGTTCGCCGCGACCGTCAGATCGTTGCCGCCGTTGAGCCGGAGGACGAGGCCGGTGCCCTGCAAGCCGCCGATCGCTCCTCCGACCGCGAAGGTCGCCGCAGCGGCATCGCCTCCGGCGTCGTCGCCGCTCGCGTCCGATTCCCCGGCGTCGCTGGCGTCCGATTCTTCTCCCGCGTCGCTGGAGCCGGCGTCGGCCTTCCCGGCGTCGGCCTTCCCGGCGTCACCCGCACTCGCGTCGTCCTTTTGAAGCCCCGCGTCCGCGCTCGGATCTTCCGTGCCCGGACCGTCCGACGTGGCGTCGTCCCCGCAAGCGGCCATGGCCGAAAGAAAACCCGTGGCGACGATTCCGACGATCCATTTGGAGTGGTTCATGATCGCTGAGCGTCTCATCGGCGTCGAGCGGCTGGCAAGAAACTTCGATGGACCGTCAGCGAAGTTTGGGGGCCTCGTCGCCGACGAGGCGTGGTCCGACGACCGCGTCGAGCCGTCCGGCGGTCGCGTGGGCCTCGAGTCGGACGGTTCGGGCCGCGCCGTCGGCACATGCACGTACCTTCCCGTCGCGTTCGCCGTGGGTCCGGTCCAGCTCGGTGCCGTCGACCACGTCGACGAGGCGGACCTCGATCCCTGCCCCGTCGCCTTGCGCGCCCATCGCGACAGCGAGGCACGCGCCCGCCGGAATCGTTGCATTTTCCACGTATTCGCGATCGGCCTCGAGGACGACGTGACCCACGGCGCCCGGCGTTCCTTCGAACGTGGCGTTCGGGCCGGTCGCCGCGCGATCGAGCATGCGGCTCGCCGCCAGGGGATAGGCCGCGAACACGTCGCTCGTCCATGGCTCCGCGCGCACGGAGACGGTGTAGGGGCCGGGGCGACCCGAGGTCCCGAGGTCGAGCCGCGCTTTGCCGTGGCCGCAGGCGAAGAACGTCGCCCCCGCGCTCCCTTCGGCGCGCGCCAAGAGCGCCCCGTCGTCGGCCCACACCGCCCCGTCCACGAGCGCGAGCGGCGCGCCGGCCACCACGTCGATCCTCCGGCATCCCTTCGCGCCCACGTCGACCGGGAGCACGGCGCGGCGGCCGAGGGCGAGCTGTCCGGTGGACGTGGCGATGGGCGATCCATAGCCGGCCTTCGCGAGGGATGTGTCCAAGGCGGAGCGCGCGGCGTCGACGGACGCGACGGGGGCGGCCCACGCGACGAACGGCGCGCCCTGCATCGCGCGGAGCGACGATGGGGTGGAGCGGGAGAGCACGACGGCCACGAGCCCGCGCCCCACGTGCGGCCGGATCTGCAACGAGCCGGCGATCGCCATCGGGGAACACACGGTCACCGCGCGTCCGTCGGGGGCGTCGCCCAGGCGTCCGAGCAGGCGCCCCGAGGCGTCGAGCACGTCGGCGTCGACGAGGGCGACGTCGGGATCCGGGACGACGAGCGCGTCGGTGCAGCTCCCTTCGTCGATCGCAAACGCGACGGCCGAGGCCATGCGGGCGTCGACGTCGACCGCGACGCGTCGGATCTCCGACCACGTGCCGCCGAGCGATGCGCGATGGGCGCGCACGCGGTCGTCCAAGCCGGGCCAGGCTTCGGAGGTGCGCGTCGTGCCGCCGAGCGCGCCTTTGGCCGAGGCGATGCGCGCCACGACCGCTTCGTTTCCCCGTCGGACGAACTGGGCGGCGACCGACGCGAGCCCCTGGCCGCCGGCGGCGTGAACGGCGACGAAGAGCCGCGAAGGATGCGGCGGACACACGAGCACCGCGGGCGCGGGATCGGGCCCCTCGTCGACCGCGACCGGGCTGCCGTCGTCCGAGAACGCCGCCAGATCGAGGTCGTCGAGCGACGAAGCTCCGCGCGCATACGCGAGCAGGCAGAGATCCTTCGGCACGTCCACGAACGCGCCGGCACGCTCGCCCTCGACGAGCGGCGCCGACACGAGCACGCTCGGGGGACCGCCGCCGACCGCTTCGATGCGGGCCGGCAAATCGCCGAGCAACGGCACGGTGGTCAAGGTTCCGTTCGCCGGTCGCGGCGCCGGCAAGGGCGCGAGAGGCTTCGGGGCGCCCACCGCGTGGGGAGCGCACGCCGAGGTCGAGAGCCCCGCGGCGAGGCCCGCAGAGACGATCGCCGCACACGCTGCGAGCGAACGCCGTGCGCCTCCGAGCCCGAGGATCCCTCCACGTCGCTGCGTCGTCATCGCATGTCCTCCCAGACGCCGCTGGCGACGCGGTAAACGGCCAACCCGAAGCCGAGCCCCGGCCCGCGCGCGAGGACCTCGATCCGCGCCCTTCGTTCTTCGTGGGCGCAGAACGAGACCGCGGTGGCTCCGTCTTCGGCGCCCCGCTCGTTCGTCGCGCGCCGCGCGCCCATGCCGACCTTGAGCTGGAGCGCCTGCGCTTGGCCACGCGTGACGGCGGCGACGGCGACGTAGCAGCCACCCGGCTCGATCGGAACGGGGAACGGCGTTTTTCCCGACGTCCCTTGGCCGAGGTAGACCGGATCGTCGCGGAGCGCCGTGAGGTGCCGATCGAAAACGGCCCGCGCCATGCGCGCCGTCACCGTCGATCCCCACGACGACGGGAGGCGACGCGGGAGCGGCCAGCTCGCGATCGTCGCGACGAGGTTCGTCTTCGGGATGGCGCCCACGTAGACGACGCTCACGCGCTCGGGCTCTCCCAAGCACGTCTCGAGCGCCGCGTTCGGCGACTCCGTCCGATCGCGCGCGAGCATGCGATCGTCGACGGCCGACCGGAGCTCCGCGTCGACGTCGAGCCGGAAGGTCGAGCCGGGTCGACGCTGCCGCGGATCGACCGCGAAGAGTTCGATGCGGTGGCACCCCGTCGTCAGGTCGATCTCCTCCTCGCCGGTGCCGTCTTCGGCGACCGGAAGGAGCCCTCGCAAGACTGTCGACGCCCCCTCGCGCCGGGCCCGTACGTCGGCCATTTCGGCCCGCTTTTCAGGGCTGATTTGCGGCGGCAAGAGCCCGGCTTGCGGCACCCGTGGCAGCACCCCGCCCGTCCGTTCGGGGAGCACCGCGGTCAGCGCCGGGAGCCCCGGCGGCGCGTGCGCGACGACGATTTCGACGGCGCCTCGCCCCGCCTCGCTCGCGATCGCGACGTGACGAGGGATGCGCGCGCCGTCGCACCGGCGAAGCTCGACCACCCCGGCGACGCTGCTCGACCGCCCTTCAGCCTCCGGTGCAAGTGGATCGTTCGACGCGTCCGCGAACTGCGCGCGAAACGCCGAACCGCGCGCGCCGATCACGGCCACGTGGGTGCACGTCCCGTCGTCGCTCTGCGGTGGCAACGCGACGAGGACGCGCCCGTCTTCGAAGAGGAAGCGCGCGGGGAGCCGCGTGACGTCCGCGCCGGCGGCCACCCATTCGCGGGCCGTCCGATCCGCCGCGGCGGTCGCCTCCGTTTGCGCGCCGACGGACCCAACGACCGCGAGCGCGGCCAGCGCGACGAGCGATGCGGCGGGGCGGGCGCGGCGCGACACCTCCCGAAGGTAGCACGTGCGACCGCCGGCCCGTCGCGGCTCAACCGATCCGGAGCTCGGCCTCGACGAACGACTTCGACGCGGGATCCCACACGAAGAGCTTGCG
>JBGAHN010000011.1:0-69804 GCA_044226145.1 Labilithrix sp.
GCCCGCTCTTTCACGACGGCGAAGTGTGTCTGCGAGCGCGGGCCGACGCCTCGTGCGCGACGTTCGCACGCTACGTCGATGACTCGTCGCCGACGAGCCCGAGCGAGTGCGAGTTCTGCAAAGCGACGTCGAGCGCCGCGCTGGAAAAGAGCGAGGTCGAACCCTCGAGCGCCGAGGCCGCCATCGAGTCGGACGCGAACGAGCCCGCGGCCGGGTCGTACGCGAACGAGCCCGCGGCCGTCGACGCCGATGACCTCGAGACCGCCGCCGAGGGGCGTCCGTGAGCACCTCTCGCCTGCGCGCGACGTTCGTCGTCGCCTCGTTGCTCGCGTGCGCCGCGTGCCGCACGTTGACGGCGCCGCCGGCCGAGCTCGAGGACTACCGCGCGTTCCGTGTCGCGGCCGCCGAAGGAACGCGCCTCGCCCGCGCGAAACGCTACGTCGATCGGTACCCACGAGGCGTGTTCGCCGACGAGGTTCGCCGCGCGTTCGACGCGGAAGAGCCTCGCTACTTCGCCCGCGCGCAGGCGTCGCGCGAGGCGGCGCGCGACTACCTCGTCGATTTGCCGGATGGTCCGCACGCGCCCGCCGCCCGCGCGCTCCTCCGCGCGCTCGGCACGACCATGGAAGACGCCGAGCTCTCGGACGTCGCCGCGCGCGCGCGCTCCGAGGGCGCGCACCTCGAAGCCCTCGCGGCGCGCCGCCGGCTCGTCGGCCAAACGCTGACGAAGGCGATGGAGGCGCTGCTCGATCCCCACCTGCTCGGCGCACCCGCCGCCGACCTCCCCGCGGTGGCCCGCGCGCTCGTCGACGGTCCCGCGCGTCCGACGTGGGGCGCCGCGCCCCTCTCGCGCGAAGAGGATTTGTTCTTCGACTTGCCGACCCGCCCGGTGCGCGAGTCGCGCGTGTTGACGGTCACTTACTCCTTCGAAGAGCGCCGCGGAGCGATCGTCGAGGGCCGCATCGAAGGTCACGATCTCTTCGTGCGATGGGCCGAGGCGGATCGAAAGACGCCGCTCGATCCGACGTCGGACGCGGACCGTACCGAGGCACGCCTTCATGCCATGGATCGGCTCGCGCCCGCGCTCGACGCGCGCGCGCCGGCCGCCCTCTGCCCCGAAACACGGGAAGGCGACGAACTCTTCCACCGGTGTTGCCCCGCTCGCCCCGCGCCCGCGCCGACGGTCGATGCGCGAGATCCCGAGCCGATCGCTCCGCGCCTCCCGCACCCGCCGACCGTCGACGCGACGTGCCGCGGCGTGGAGGTCCTCGTCCGGGCCGGCCGAGACGTCGGCGACGTGGATTCCATCGTCGTGCGGGACGCTTCGGCCGCGCCCATCCCCGGGGAGCCCGAAGGGAGCCAGCGGTGAACGACGGCTATGCTATGACGTCTCCGCGATCATGATCCCGTACATCCACGTCCCCGACCTGGCGATCGGCCCCGTGAAGCTCCACCCGTTCGGCCTCCTCGTCGCGACGGGCGTCGTCGTCGGGAGCTGGCTCGCCACCCATAGGGCGCGTCAGCGCGGGCTCGACCTCGACAAGCTCAACTCGTTCATCACGTGGATGCTCGTCGCCGGCTTCCTCGGCGGCCACATGCTCGACGAGATCTTCTACCACCCCGACGAGCTCCTCGCGCGGCCGTGGTCGCTCCTCTTCTTGTGGGAGGGCTTGTCGTCGTTCGGCGGCTTCACCGGCGCGCTCCTCGGCATCGTGCTCTGGAAGTTCTACGAGGCGATCCCCGGATGGGACATCGCGGGGATCCCGATCCCCAAGTTCCGCCGCCGCGAACGGACCATGCCGATCCTGCCGTTCGCCGACCTCATCCTCAGCGTGTTCCCGGTCGCGTGGATCTTCGGGCGCGCCGGCTGTGCGTCGGTGCACGATCACCCCGGCGCGCTCGTGACGAAGGACACGTTCCTCGGCGTCGCGTACGGCCCGCCCCACCGCGTGGAGAAGCTCGTCAGCGTCGGTCAAGACGCGCTCGAGCTTCGTTGGGGGGACGCCCCGCGCTTCGATCTCGGCCTGCTCGAGCTCCTCTTCACGATCGTGCTCGCCGCGCTCGTCGCGCTCACGTGGCGACGCAAGCTCCCGACGGGCACCTACGTGATCGTGACGTCGCTCGCGTACGCGCCCGTCCGCTTCGCGATGGACTTCTTGCGCATCCGCGACGTCGACCAAGCCGATCCGCGCTACGGCGCGCTGACGCCCGCGCAATGGGCGTGCGTCGCGCTCTTCGTGTTCGGCCTCGTCATGATCAAGCGCGTGCGGGACATCTCGGCCTCGGGGAGCGATCCGATGGATCTCGTCTCGCTCGAGCCGGAACCGAGCGTGGCCGGGGATCCCGCGCCGTTGCCGAACTCCACCTGAACCCGCGTTCGCGCGCGGCCGGGCGCGGAAGCGCGCTGGAGCTCACGGCGATCGCTGCGAGACGACGCACCGCTCGATGCGGCTCTGGAGGTCCATCGTCGCTTTGATGCAGATATTCTCGCCGGGCGAGAGCAGATCCGTCGCGTCGAGCGTCGCGTGGGCGAGCACCGTCCAGCGGCGACCGTCGATCGCCAGCGCGCCATCCTCCCCGGGCGGTCGCGGCGCCTCGAAGTCGTCGACCGTGCCGCACATCGCGAGCGTCATGCCCGCCTCGTTGACGTTTCGCAGGGGATCGAGCACCTCATCGTCCTTCGCCGTCGCGACGCAGGCCGTCGCGGCGAGCGCCAAGAGCGGCAGGACGAACGCCGCGCGCCGAATGCCGACATCGAAGAGCTTCATCGTCGCCTCCCCGTGAGGCCCGCGACCGGCGGGCTGCCCGAGGACCGTGCAGTGGCCATGCCCTGCACGCGGACCGCATGGACCTCGTCGCCGCCGTCGCGCGCCGCAAATCACGGGCACGCCGGCCGCGCGACGATCGCGACGCCGAACGAACGCGCGACGCCGAACGCTACGGCCGTCGTGGCGCTCGGTGCCGTTCGAGCAGCTCGCGGACGTCGTCGGGGATCGGCATCTTCACCATCGACGCGAGATCGCTCGTCACGATGGTCTGCGCGATCGTCGCCGATTTCACGCCGTCGGCTTTTCGAAAGAGCTCGTACGAGAACCCGCACGACGTCGTGCCCACGTGCGCGACCTCCACGTGCAAGACCGCGACGTCGCCATAGCGGAGCGGTGCGCGGTAATCGCATGCAACATGCACGGAAGGGAAGCCGATGCGCCGCCGCGTGATGAGATCGACGTAGCCCCCGGGCAGCTCGCCGAAGAACCGTTCCATCGCGTCGTGCGCGTAGCCGAAGAACCGCGCGAAGAAGACGATGCCGGCGGCGTCGACGTCTTCGAACCGGACGGGGCGCTCGACGCGGATCATCGCGCGCCCCCGCGGGCGATCCGAACGATGCGAAAGACCGGCATGACTCGCCGCGCTCAGGACTTGTTGCGCGAGCCGAGGATGGCGAGCTTGAAGTACGAGAGCTGGCTCTTCGCGGCCTCTTTGAGCAGGCCCACGCGGTCTTGATCGCGCGCGCCCTTGCGGCCGACGAGCTCGCCGTTCTCGTAGAGCTCGCGCGTCTTGGCGCGTTGGAGCTTGCCGCTCGAGGTCTTCGGCAAGACGCCGGGCGCGAGCGGGACGACGTCGTCGAGCACGAGGTTCATCGCCTCTTGGACGGCCTTGCGGATCGCCACGGCGAGCGGTTGACGCATCTTCACGAGCGTCTCGGCGTCGACGTCCTTCGGCGCGTCTTGCACCTCGACGGCGAGCACCACGCGCTCGCGATCGCGCTCGGTGCCCGACGGATCGCGCGCGCCGAACGCGATGACGTTGCCCTTGCGGACGCCCTCGATCTGGCTCGCGTGCCACTCGATGTCCTGCGGGTAGTAGTTGCGGCCGTTGACGATGATGACCTCTTTCGAGCGACCGCAGATGAAGACGTGGCCGTCCATGAAGAAGCCGAGATCGCCCGTGCGGAGCCAGCCGCCGGCGAAGGCCTCGTTCGTGCGCTCGGCGTCTTCCCAGTAGCCGTGCATGACGCTCGGGCCCTTGATGCGGAGCTCGCCGACGCGTCCCTCGCCGAACGGCGTCGCGCTGGCCGTGTCGTCGGGCGAGAAGACGCCGATGTCGTGGAGCGGGAATTTCGCGCCGCACGAGACGAGGCGGATGGCGTTCGGATCGCTCTCCGGGACCTTCTTGGCGACGCCTTCGGACCAGAGCGTCTCGCCGTCGACGGCGAGCGTCTTCAGGCCTTCGCCGAGCTCCGTGAAGCAGATGGCGAGCGACGACTCGGCCATGCCGTACGAGGGCAGGAGCGCCTCGCGCTTGAAGCCGACCTTCGCGAACTTGTCGGCGAACGCCTCGAGCGTCTCTGCGCGGATCGGCTCGGCGCCGCAGCCGGCGTTGCGCCAGAGCGACAGATCGATGCCCTCGAGATCGGCCTCGCGGATGCGCTTGGTGCAGAGCGCGTAGGCGAAGTTCGGACCGAACGACGTCGTGCCCTTGTGGCGCGTCATCGCCTGGAACCACGTCACCGGCCGCTTGAGGAAGAGCATCGGCGGCAAGAACACGACCGGCGTGCGCATGACGAGCGGCGCGAGCACGAAGCCGATGAGGCCCATGTCGTGGTAGAGCGGCAGCCACGAGATGCCGACGTCCGGCGGCCCCATGCGCAGGCCGTCCGTCATGATGCATTTGACGTTCGCCATGAGGTTCGCGTGCGAGAGCGTCACGCCCTTCGGACGCGAGGTCGAACCGCTCGTGAACTGGAGGAACGCGACGTCGTCGGCGACGAGCTTCTCGGGCTTGAGCGGCTCGAGCGACTCGCGGATGGCCTCGACCGCGACGATCTGCTCGAGCGACGGCGCCGACGCTTGCACGGTGCCGAGCAGGCGCTTGATCTGCCCCGTCGTCACCAGCGCGCGCGCGCCGCTCTTGGCGACGATGTGGCGCGTATTGTCGAGGTAGGATTGGAGCTGCCCGAGTCCGAGCGGCGGATAAATCGGCACCGGGATGATGCCCGCGCGCATGGCGCCGAGGAAGCAGAGGATGAAGTCCTCGTTCGCCGGGAGGATCAAGGCGACGCGATCGCCCTTCTTCAGCCCGAGCGCCTGCAGCGCGCCGCCGTAACGCGCGCTCGATCGCTCGAGGGCCGTGTACGAGAACGAGGCCTCGCTCTTCGCGTTCTCCGAAAAGCCGGGCACGCCTTCATCCGAGATGAAACGGAAGCCGAGGGTCGGATCGGCTTTGGCGGCGTCTTCGATGGCGTGGGCGAAGGTGGGGAAGGTAGGGTGCGAGGTCGACATCGGAAGGCCGTCTTAGCAGAAGGTCGGGCCCGGGCGGAATCGCCAGTGAACACCGGTCGTGCCGCTTTTTTGCTGCGAAAACGCGTCGGCGGTGCTGCGAACTCCGCGTGTCACTTCCGGACGTTGACCCTTTGACATCCGCGCCGCGCGCTGGCGATACTGCCATCATGGCGCTCATCGAGACCGAAGAAGCCGCGCGTCGCCTGGCCCGGGCCATCGCGAGCGATTTGAGCCTCTACAACGAGGAAAAGATCGTCAACGGCATCACGAACGACAACCTCTTCGAGTCGCTCGCCGAGGAGATCGAAGAGGGCCGCGCGCTCTTCAAGCGCCGCGTCGCCCCCGAGCTTTACCCGCGCAACTATTACGATCGCGCGCTCGTCGACATCCTCATCAAGGCCAAGGGCCACATCAAATCGAAGATCTGGTAGCGCCGCCGTCGGTGCGCGTCGCGGGGGTGCGGCGCGGCGTGCGCGGTGGAACGTGCGGCGGAGGAACGCGATGAGCGACGTGCGGCCGCCGATCGTCCTCGTCGTCCAGCGCGAGGGCGCCGGGATGCGCCTCGATCGGTTCGTGGCGTCGCGATGGCCCGAGGCGCCGTCGCGCGCCGAGCTCCAGCGCTGGATCGAGCACGGCGCCGTGACCGTGGACGGCGCTCGCAAGAAGGCGTCGGACAAGGTGCGTGAGGGCGCGCTCGTCGCGATCGTGCCCGAGCCCGCGCCCACGACGTCGGCCATCCCCGAGGAAGGGATCGCGTTCGACGTCGTCCACGAGGACGCGTCCGTCGTCGTCGTGAACAAACCGCCGGGCCTCGTCGTCCATCCGGCGAAGGGCCACCACTCGGGCACGCTCGTCAACGGGTTGCTCGGCCGCGGGTGGTTCGACGCCGACGACGCGGACGGCGACGCCGATCCGACGCGCCCGGGGATCGTGCACCGCCTCGACAAGGGGACGAGCGGCCTGCTCGTCGTCGCGCGGACGCCGCGCGCGCGGGAGGCGTTGAAGGCGCAGTTCGCCGAGCACTCGATCGATCGCGAGTACGTCGCCATTTGTGTCGGCGACGTGCGTGCCGCGACGCACGACACGCTGCACGGGCGGCATCCGCGCGATCGGCTGAAGTTCTCGTCGAAGGTGCGCGAGGGCAAGCGCGCGGTCACGCACGTCCGGCCGCTCGAGCGCTTCGGCGGCGGGTTGGCCACGCTCGTCGCGTGCCGGCTCGAGACGGGGCGAACGCACCAGATCCGCGTGCACCTCGCCGATCACGGGACCCCGATCCTGGGCGACGCGCTCTACGGGAAGCCGCCGAAGGAGCCGGCGCTGCGGGAGATCGCCGAGGTCGCCGGGCGACCACTCCTGCATGCTCGAGAGCTCGGGTTCGTGCATCCGGAGACCGGCGAGCGCGTCCGGTTCGAGGCGCCGCCGCCGGCCGATTTCGAGCGCGCGCTGGAGGGCCTTCGGGCGCTGCCCGCGCCGCGTCGTGCGTGAGGACGCCGCGCGTCGAGGCAGACGGGACGGCTACGGCCGCGGGGCGTTCATCGTCCACGCGGCGACGACGACGGCCGCCCAGCCCACGAGCAGCGCGAGGCCGCCGAACGGCGTGACGGCGCCGAGGACGCGAACGCCCGTCAACGTCATCGCGTAGAGGCTCCCGGAGAACAAAACGATGCCCACGACGAACGCGAAGGTCGCCACCGTGACGGCCGACGACGACGAGCGCGACGCGACGAACGCCACGAGGCCGAGGGCGAGTGCGTGCACCGCGTTGTAGAGCGCGGCCGTGTGCCACCAATCGAGGCGCTGCGCGCCGTCGGCGAGGTCCGCGAGGCGCGTTTTCAGGCCGTGCGCGCCGAACGCGCCAAGGGCGACGGAGAGAAATCCAAAGATCCCGGAGGCGAGCAGCGCGATTCGTTCCATCGTCGTTCCATTCCTTTCGACGCTCGCCCTTCGATGCCGGGAGCGGAGTTCAGATCCCCGAGGATTTTCGCGCCGCCTCGCCGTCGGCGAGGGGCGCCTCGATCGCGGGAGCCGCGCCTTCGCCGCTCGATCGATCCGCGCTCGCGTGCGCGTGTTCGGAGGGGGCGGCGCGTTCGGCGAGGAGGGAAGGGTAGCGGCGCTTCATCAGCGAGAGCGCGACGAAGCCGACGACGACCGCGAACCACAAGGTCGCGAACCGGACGAGGATCATCGCCGCCGTGGCGACGCCCTTGTCGGTGTGGCCGAGCTCGGTCATCTGCGCCATGAGCGAGCTCTCCGTGATCCCGAGGCCGCCCGGGACGGGCACGATCGCGCCGACGAGGGTGCTCGTCGCGTAGAAGAACGTCGCGAGCGGGATGCTCGTCGGCTCGCCGAACCCGCGGAGGATGACCCAGAGCGCGAGGCATTCGAGCATCCACGCGAAGCCCGAGAGGAGGCTCGGCAAGACGAGGTTCTTCGGCTTGAGCAGGTGCGCGAGGCTGTCGTAGGCGGCTTCGAGCTTCGGCCGCATGCGACCGAAGCGGCCGGGCAAGCGCCCCGAGAAGGCGATGATGCCCATCGACCAGCGGCGGTTCGCGATGACCACGAGGAGCGCGAGGACGAGCGCCGCGCCGACGCCCGCCCACACGAGGCCGCCCGAGAACCCGAGCGATCCGAGGACGATGAGCGCGACGACGCCGATGACGTCCGTGGCGCGCTCGGCGACGACGATGGGGGCGGTCTTCGTCATCGGCACGCCGTGCGTCTCGTGGAGCACGAGCGACTTGAAGACCTCGCCGACCTTGCCGGGCGTGACCGTGAGCACGAAGCCGGAGAGGAACGTGAGGAAGCTGTCGACCTTGCCGACGCCGCGGATGCCGAGGCGCGCGAGGTAGAACTCCCACTTGAGGAAGCGGAGGACGTAGTTGACGAAGGCCAGCGCGCACGCGGCGACGAAGGCCTCCGCGTGGAAATGCGAGAGGGCCTCGCCCATCTTGCCGAGGCCGCTCCAGACGGCGTATGCAAAATACACGCATACGCCGAGGACCATCGCGGAGACGAGCTTTCGGACGTTCACGTTCATGGACGGGATCCTCGGTCGAACCGCCAAAGGCCGAAGCGGCGCGCGGCGTAGAGGGCGGCGCCGGCGAGCGCGACCGCGAGCACGGCCCAAAACGCCCACGCCGGCGCCTCCCATGCCCCGCGCGCGAGGCCGGGTTCGGGGCGCACGACGATTTCGTGGGCGCCGTCGGACGTGGGCGCGCCGTCACCGGCCGGCGCGTCGGTCGACGTGCCGGAGCCAGTGCCAGCGGCGGCCTTTTCGGAGCGCTCGGGGGAAAAGCGCATGCGACAAGGCGTCTACACGGCCGGTGGCGCCGTCGCAATCTCCTCGCGATTCGGTCGTCGGTCCCGGCACGGGTGCCGCCCCGCGTGGCCTCGACGGCCCCCATCCACACGACCCCGCCAGCGCGACTTTGACACGCGCCGCCCCTCGTGCGAACAGGGACGGCGTGAATTCCGAGGCGTCAGGGCAAAGCGCGGTCGACGACGTCGAGCTCCTCGATCGGGCCGCGAGCGCGAGAAGGAAGCTCCACGAGGCGATCGGCGCGCGGGTCGTCGGGCAGGCCGAGACGGTCGAGCTGATGCTCGTGGCGCTCCTGGCGCGCGGACATGCGCTCCTCGTCGGCGTGCCGGGCCTGGCCAAGACGCTGCTCGTCGCGTCGCTCGCCGAGGCGCTCGATCTCTCCTTCGGACGCGTGCAGTTTACACCGGATTTGCTCCCGGCCGACATCACGGGCACGGACGTCCTCCAGGAAGACGAGGACAACCAAGGCGTCGTCCACCGGCGCGTGCGGTTCCTCGAGGGACCGATCTTCCACAACCTGATCCTCGCCGACGAGATCAACCGCACGCCGCCGAAGACGCAGGCGGCGCTCCTGCAGGCGATGCAGGAGGGGCGCGTCACGGTCGGCACGCGGACCCACGAGCTGCCGAAGCCGTTCCAGGTGTTCGCGACGCGCAACCCCATCGAGCAAGAGGGGACGTACCCGCTGCCCGAGGCGCAGCTCGATCGGTTCCTCCTCGAGATCCACGTCGACTACCCCTCGGAGGTCGAGGAGCGGGAAATCGCGCGCCGCACCACCAGCGCGAACGTCGGCTCGGTGCCGCGCGTCTTGCCGATCGACGACGTTCGCGCGCTCCAGGCGCTCGTGCCGCGCGTCCCGGTGACCGACGCGGCGGTGGCGCTCGCCGTGGCGCTCGGGCGGGCGACGCGTCCGGCCCGCTCGGACGATCGGTCCGAAGGCAAGGTCCCGCGCGAGGTCGCCGAGTCCGTGCGGTTCGGCGCGGGGCCTCGCGGATCGCAGGCGCTCGTGCTCGCGGCCAAGGCGCGCGCCGCGCTCCGCGGACAAGCGGCCGCCGACGTCGACGACGTCCGCGCCCTCGTCGCGCCCGTCCTGCGCCATCGGTTGGTCTTGAGTTACCGCGCCGAAGCCGAGGGGGTTCGCGACACCGACGTCCTCGCGAAGGTGCTCGCCGCCGTCGCCCCTTAGCCCGTTGGCCCGTCGAGCCACCCGCCGAGCCACCTGGCGGTCCGCCCATGCCGCGCGGACCGCCATCCTCCGCGCCGTGCCTCGTTGCCGTTTTTACGCAGATTTGCTGGAAAAGCGGGCGCCCGAGGGCGACAATGAGAAGGGATGGGCGAACGATTGTCCTCGGGGGAAGCCGAGCGTCGAAAGACGAAAGACGACGCGGACGGCAAGACGGAGCGCCCGTCGACCACGAAGCTCGATCGCGAATCGAGTGCTCGTCTCGACAAATCCGACAAAGATCGCGACGAAAAGGACGCCCCAAAAGACCTGAAGAACGACCGTGAGCCGAAGGTCGATCGCGGCTCGAAGGAGCCCAAGGCCGACCGCGAGGCGAAGGACGCCCCGAAGGACGCGAAGGCGGATCGCGAGTCGAAATCGGACAAAGGGCAAGCGGAGCCACGCTCGGCGAAGGTCGAGCGGGGCAGCTCCATCGCCGCGCTCCCGCCCTCGTCCGACGATCCCCACCCGTCGATCCCGCCGCTGCCGGCCGCCGGGCCGTGGCGCAGCTACAAGGAGATCGTCGCGCAGCTCGCGCAACGCATCGTCGACGGGCAACGGCCCATCCGCGTGCTCCAGGCCTTGCGCTGGGACAACGGCGTCGAGGAGCAGTTCCGCAAGAGCCGCTGCCGCGAGCTGCCGAAGGTCGACGCCGACTACTACGCCAAGAGCGATCTCGGCTTCGACCCCCGCGTGCAGGCCGAGCTCTTCGAGGACATCGCCCGCGACGTCGATCACGAGCTCGGCGAGGACGACGCCATCGGGGCCATCCTCGCGCGCACGGCCATCGAGTACCGCGACGTCGTGCGCATGCTCGCCGCGCGCGGCACGCCGGTCTTCTACGCCTACGCGCGCAAGCTCTACGGCTCACCGAAGGACAAGTTCCCCGACGGCAAGGCCTCGCTGCGCGATCTCGGCCACGTGCTCTACGAGATCCTGACGAAGATCGACGACACGATGCTCGGCATGCGTTATGCGCGCGACATCCCGTCGGACGTCGCCGCCGCCGAGCTGAACCGGCGCTTCGCGACGTACTTCGAGGACAACGCCGTCCACGTCGAGGTCGACGACGCCATCCTCTCGGACGCCGCGGCCGGCAGCGACTACGTCAAGGTCCGCTCGGGCGCGATGTTCTCGTCGCGCGACATCGACATCCTCGAGGTCCACGAGGGATGGGTGCATGTTGCAACTTCGTTGAACGGCCAGGCGCAGACCGTCGCGAAGTGGCTCGCGAAGGGACCGCCGCGCACGACCACGGTGCAGGAGGGGCTCGCGGCGCTCTGCGAGATCTTCACGTTCCGCACGTACCCGCGCCGTGCGCGCCGGCTCAACGACCGCATCATCGCCGTCGACAAAGCCGAGGACGGCGCGAGCTTCATCGACGTCTTCGAGTGGTTCCGCACCGAGGGCTACGACGAAGAGGAGTGCTTCAACAACACGCGGCGCATCTTCCGCGGCGGCGTCGTCGAGGGCGGCGCGCCGTTCACGAAGGACGCCTGTTACTGCAAGGGCATCGTCCTCAACTACGCGTTCATCCAGAGCGCGATCCAGCACAACCGCGTCGATCTCATCCCGTATTTGTTCGTGGGCAAGGTCGCGCACGAGGACATCCCGGTGCTCGCGCGGCGGGTCAACGACGGCGTCGTCAAGCCGCCGCGGTACCTGCCGCCGATGTTCCGCGATCTGAACGGGCTCGCCATCTGGATGGCGTACTCGACCTTCTTCTCGAGCCTCGGCGGCGAGGCCGTCAGCGACTACTACGAGAAGCTCTTCTCGCGCTGACGCGGGACCACGACGGCTCGACTCATTCTCGAGCCTTCAGCGCCCGCGGAACTGCGGCTTGCGCTTCTCGCCGTACGCGTTCAGCCCTTCGTGCGCGTCGGCCGACGCGAAGAGCTCGGCTTGGAGCTCGCGCTCGAAGGCCAGGCCTTGATCGATGCCCATGTCGAGGCCGCTCTGCACGGCACGCTTGATGCGACCCACCGCCATGGCCGGGCCGTTCGGAGGGCAGAACCCATGGGCGTAGTCGATGATCTGCCGGAGGAAGCCGTCGCCGGACTCGGCGTCCCAGACCTTGTTGACGAGGCCGATCTCGGCCGCCCGCGCGACGCTCATCTTCGTGCCTTCGACCATCATCTCGAGGGCCTTCGATTTGCCGAGCAGGCGCGCGAGCCGCTGGGTGCCGCCCGTCCCCGGCAGGACGCCGAGCGCGACCTCGGGGAGGCCGACCTGGAAATCGCCGGCGCGCGCGATCCGCAGGTCGCACGCGAGCGCGATCTCGAGCCCGCCGCCCACGGTGTGGCCGTTGAGCGCCGCAATGCAGAGCTTGGGCGTCTCCTCGAGGCGGCGGATCGTCTCGTTCGCGTGCAGGCAGAAGTAGTATTTGAACGTCGTGTCGGCCTCGCGGAGCATGTTGATGTTCGCGCCGGCACTGAAGAATTTCTCGCCGTGACCCGTCACCACGAGGACATGGACGTCGTTGTCGAAGCGCGCCTCGAGGATCGCGGCGTCGAGCTCCTTGAGCATCTCGTGGCTGTAGGCGTTGACGGGCGGGTCGTGCAGCGTGAGGACTGCGACCCCTTTTTCGGTCACGTAATTGACGAGGGTGCTCATGACGATCGCTTCTCCGACGTTTTCCGTTGTACAGCGGTGACGTCTGGGCGAGAAGCCCCTGTCGTGCTACGAGCCTGCCGGCTCCCGCGGGCGGCGCCTCCGAACCGCTCTTTCCTCCACGGACGGCGTACGGCCCGTCGAAGCGCTTTCTTCATCGATGACTCGAACGGATTTGCTCAAGAAAATCAAGGAGCTCCTCGTCTCCGAGCTGAACCTCGCCGGGCGCGATCCGGCGGGGATCGACGACGGCGCGACCCTCTTCGGCGAGGGAGGCCTCGGCTTGGATTCGCTCGACGCCCTGCAAATCGCGATGTTCGTCGAAGAGCAGTTCGGGGTGCGCATTCCGGAGGGCGACGAGGCGCGCGAGATCTTCCGGTCCGTCGGGACGCTGGCGGACTACGTCGAGCGGGCCGGCGCCGCCTGCGCGACCGACGACGCGCCGTCACGGTGACGTCGTGATCGCCGTCACAGGACTCGGTGCCGTCACGGCGCTCGGCCTGAGCGCGAAGGAGACGTGGGCGCGCCTGGAGCGGGGCGATCGCGGGTTCCGCCCGCTCTCCCTTTTCTCGACGGAGGGCTACCGAGCGCACCTCGTCGCGGAGGTGCCGTCGCTGCCGGCGCTCGGCGACGATGGAAACGATGGCCGCGGGGATGCTTCGCGGACGAGCGAGCTCGGGCTCCTGGCGGCGCGCGAAGCGATCGTGGACGCGGGGTTCGGGGGAGCCGCGACGTGGGGCGATCGCCGCGTCGGCCTGGTGATGGGCGGGAGCACGGCGGGGATGCTCGAGACGGAGTCCGTGCTCGCCGTGCTCGTGGGGCCGGAGGGCGCCGTCGATCCGGCCGCGCGGCAAGAGGCGCTCCGGCGCATGCTCCGGCACCCGCTCAGCGCTCCGACCGAGCGCCTCGCGCGCGAGCTCGGCCCGTTCCGTCGCGTGCGTTCGCTGTCGAGCGCGTGCTCGAGCGGGGCGAACGCCTTCATCGTGGCGGCGACGTGGCTCGAGCTCGGGCTCGTCGACGTCGTGCTCTGCGGGGCCGCGGACGCGCTCTGCCGGGTGACGATGAGCGGCTTCAATTCGCTCGGCGCGCTCGATCCGAACGGCGCGCGGCCCTTCGATCGGCGACGGCAAGGCCTCACGCTCGGCGAAGGCGCGGGGTTCGTCGTGCTCGAGCGCGCGAACGAGGCGCGGGCACGGGGCGCGCGGATCTGGTGCACGCTCCTCGGCTGGGGCTCGGTGTCGGAGGCGCACCACATCACGAACCCCGAGCCTTCGGGGGCGATGCCGGTCCGGGCGATCCGTTCGGCGCTCGCGCGGGCGGGGCTCGCGCCGTCGGACGTCGACTACGTCAACGCGCACGGGACGGGGACGCGGCTCAACGATCCGATGGAGACCCGCGCCCTCGCGAGCGTCTTCGGGCCGGAGCTCGCGCGCGTCGCCGTGTCGAGCTCCAAGGGGCAGATCGGCCACACGCTCGGCGCGGCCGGCGCCATCGAAGCCGTGATCACGGCCTTGGCGATCGCGCACGACGTCGTCCCTCCGACCGGTGGGCTCGAGGAGCCGGACGAAGAGTGCGCGCTCCGCCACGTCCTCGCGGCCGAGGCGCGGCCGGTCCGAGCGGCGCTGTCGAGCTCGTTCGGCTTCGGCGGCATGGATGCCGTCCTCGTCTTCGGCAAACCCGACGCCGTCGCGCCCCATGCCAAGACCGTACCTGCTACGGTCGTCGTCACGAGCGTGGCCACCGTCACGCCGGGGGCTTGCCTTGCCGGCACCGACGTGGCCTCGCTGCCGGATCGTGCGCCGCTGTCGGCCTCGGTCGCGGCCGAGGCCTTCGCCGAGCTCGATCCGGTTCGCGCGCGGCGGCTGGATCGCGCCGGCAAGCTCGCGGCGGTCGCCGGGGCGCTCGCGCTCGGCGCGGACGACGACAAAGAGGTGGGCATGGTGCTCGGCTCGGCGTTCGGCGCGGTCGATGCGTCGGCGTCGTTCCTGCGCCGGCTCGCCGAGAAGGGCCCGCGGTTCGTCAGCCCGGCGGAGTTCCCGAACTTGGTGCCGAGCGCGCCGGCCGGCTCGGCGTCGATCTACCTCGGCCTGAAGGGCCCTTCGATGGTCGTCGCCGATCTGTCGACCTCGGGCGAGAGCGCCGTCGTGCAAGCGTTCGAGCTGGTGGCGCACCGCGAAGCGTCGCGCGTCCTGGCCGTCGCCGTCGAAGAGCGGAGCACCATCGTCGAGCAGGTCCTCAGCGTGCTGTTCGGCGGGGACGGCAGTGGCGATCGCACAGGAGGCGCCCCCGGCGATCTTTCGGCGGAGGTCCGGCGCGAAGGTAGCGCCGCCATCGCGCTCGCATCGGCCGACGCCGCTCGGGAGCGCGGGCTCACCGTGCTCGCCGAGATCGTCCTCGCCGAAAGCTGGCGCACCACCGACGCCGCTCCGCTCGCGACGTTGCCGCCTCCGCCCGAAGGTGCCGTCGTCGTCCTCGGGGGAGCGTCCCTTCGTGCGGCGGAAATCCTCGATCGCACCGCGTGGGCGTCGTGCCCGCGCGTCTCGTGCGAGGCGCACGCGGGCACGCACGAGGCCGTGGGCGGCATCGCGGTGGCCGTTGCGGCCGCGAGGATCGGCCAAGGACGCGCCCCCGCGGCGCTCTGCGTGGGCGCCGCGCGCGGGTCGGGCTACGCTGTCCTCCTTCGCCGATGGGGACCGTGAAGCGCTGGACGGCGCTGCTCTTGGCTTTCGCGAACGGAGGATGCGCGGCGCCCGCGCGGGCCCGTCCCGGGCCGTCGTTCTGGGGCGCGCTCGCGACGCCGCCGTCGCACGCCGAGGTACGGCTCCGCGACGTGACGGCGGCCGAGTGGTCGCTCGCGCGCGCCCGCCTCACCGAGCTTCGTGGGACGCTCTTGCGCGAACCGTACGTCGAGCGCGTGCGCGTTTCGCTGTTCGAACCCTTTCGCCGAACGAGCTACGAGGCGCGCGGCGCGGTGGCGGTCGATCCCGAGCACGCGGTCCGCATGATCCTCCTCGGTCCCGGCGGGACGACGGCCATCGATCTCTGGGTCACCGAGGAGCGCTACCGGTTCGTGGTGCCGGCGGTCGGGCTCGAACGCAAGGGCGCCCGGCGCTCGGACGACGCGCAGGGGTTGCCGGTGGCGTTCTTCCGTTGGTGGTTCTTGTCGCCGCTACGGGGTCGTCTGCTCGCGGCGAACGCCACGGGGTCGGAGACGTCGTGGCTCCTGAAGGACGGCGCGGCCACCATCCTCCTTCGCGGGGACGGGACGCGGTTTTTCGCGATGCGTCGCGAAGGCGAACGCGAGGAGGGGCTCGCGTGGCACGGCGACGGGCTCGCACCCGTGGGCGGCTCGCGCGCGCGTTACGTCGAAGGCCGCCATGGCTTGCGCGTCGACGTCGACGTCGAGGCCGTCGAGACCACGCCGCCGCCGTCCGACGCCTTCACCGATCCCGAGGCGTCTCCGTGATCGCCGCGGCGGTCCTCGCGTTCGGGGCGTCGACGGCGCTCGGCGAAGGCGACGACGCGCTCGGGGTTTCCTCGCCCGGAGACCATGCCGCGTGCGCGCTCGGCGTCGACGACGAGCTTCTCGCGGCGGGGCTCCGGCGCCCGCACGCGGGTCGCGTTCGAGGGCTCGGTGATCCCGCGGCGCCGCGCGTGGCCGGCGCGCCCGATCGCGCGACGCTCCTCTTGTCGCGGGCGTTCGAGGCGTGCGCGCGCGATCTCGACGGCGTCTTGCCGGGGTGGCGCGGCCGGCGCGTCGGGCTCGCTCTGGGGACGTCGAGCGGCGGCATGCGGACGTTCGAACGAATCGTCGATGCTTCGCCGTCCACACCGCGACCGGGCTGGTTCGAAGCGACCTACCTCGGCCCGCTCGTCGCCTCCGAGCGGCCGGTCGCGTTCGAGCCGTCCGCCCTCGTCATGGGCGCGTGCGCGTCGAGCACGCTCGCCCTCGGGCTCGCTCGCGCGTGGCTCGCCGAGGGGGCGTGCGACGTCGCGATCGCGGGTGGGTTCGACGCCTTGAGCGTGTTCGTCGCCGCGGGGTTCGAGGCGCTCCGCGCGACGTCGGCCTTCGCGGTGCCGCGCCCGTTCCGCGCCGATCGGGACGGGCTCGTCCTCGGCGAAGGCGCCGCGCTGCTGGCGCTCGTGCGTGGCGACGTCGCTCGAAACACGCCCGTGCTCGGCTTCGTCCGAGGATTCGGCGCGTCGTGCGACGCGGTGCACGTGACGGCCCCCGATCGCACGGGTGAGGGATTGGCCCGCGCCGCCCGCGCGGCGCTCCTGGACGCGGGCGACGACGTCGGCGAGAAGGCGGTCGACGTCGTGAGCGCGCACGGCACGGCGACGGTGTTCAACGACGCGGCCGAAGCGCAGGCGATCCGCGCCGTGCTCGGCGAAGGCCCGACGCCCGTGCACGCGCTCAAAGGTTCCATCGGCCACACGCTCGGCGCGGCAGGCGCCGTCGAGACGCTGTCGTCGCTCGCGTGCTTGCGCGCCGGGATCTTGCCGGCGTCGGTCGGTGATGGCCCCGTCGAACCCGGGCTCGAGGTGCCGATCGTGTCGGCGTCGCGCGATCTCCGCGTCGCGCTCAAGCTCTCGGCGGCCTTCGGCGGCGCCAACGCCGCGCTCGTGCTCTCGAAGACGTGGTCGCCGAGCCGCGCGGGAGCGATCTCGACAGCGACCTCGACGGGCGAGCCGTCCGCCGCCGGTCCCGCGCCGCATGGCACCTCCCTCTCGGACGTGGTCGCGCTCACCGCCGATCTCGACGCCGCCGTCGACGCGACGATGCTTGCCGAGAAAATCGGCCTTCCCGTCGATCGCCTCGCGCGCACCGACGAGCTCACGCGTTTGACGATCGCCGCCGTGGCTCGGCTCGAAGGCGCGCGTCGCGAACGTGGTCGGTCGAGCCTGCGCGGCGCGGGCATCGTCGTCGGTCACGGCCTCGCGACGTTCGACACCAACGCCATCCATCAGGCGCGCATCGCGACGGCCGGCGCCGCCCGCGCGGAGCCACGCCGTTTCCCGTACACCACGCCGAACGCCTGCGCGGGGGAGGCGGCCATCGCGTTCGGCCTCACGGGGCCGGCATTCGCGGTCGGAGGCGGCGCGCACGGGGGCATCGAAGCGCTCGCCGTCGCCTCGACGTTGGTCTCCGCCGGGCACGCGGACCGCATCGTCGTCGTCGCCGTGGACGCGGCCGGGGAGGCCTCGCGCCGAGCGGCCCCCGAGACCCGCCGCGGCGCCGTCGCGTTCGTCGTCACGCGCGAGCCCGGCGACGGCCTCGTGGAGCGCGCTTCGGTCCGCCTTGCCAAAATGCCCGCGCCGCGCCCGCTCGCGGATCCACGGTCCGTGGCCGCGCATCCCGCGCTTCTCGAGCTCGCGGCCCCCGCCGGCGCCCGGACCGAGCTCTTGGCGACGACCCCGTGGGGGCTTTCGGCGGCGGCTTCGATCCACTGGCTGAAATTCGGCCTTTTCTTGGAATCCCGCTTCGTGCAACGGTGTTGAGGCGATGATGCGCAAAGCTCTTCCGGTCGGCCTGCTCTTCACGGCCTCGATGGCGTTCGGCTCGCTCGGCTGTTCGACGACCTACATCCCGAACACCGACGTCGAAGACACGAGCGAAAACCGAAAAATCATCGGTTTTTGCGAGGAATACCGCCACGCCGTCGAAGACAAGGACGTCGGCAAGCTCCTGAAGCTCGCGAGCCCTCGCTATTTCGAGGACGGCGGCAACACGAACCCCGACGACGACGTCGACTTCGACGGTCTCAAGGACTACCTGACCACGACGTTCGTGAAGACGCAGGGGATCCGCTACGAGATCCGCTACCGGAAGGTCGCGCCCGACGAGAGCGACAAGGTCTTCGTCGAGTACAGCTACTCCGCGAGCTTCCGCATTCCGGGCACGGAGCGCGAAGAGTGGAAGCACACCGTCGCCGACAACCGGCTCGAGCTCGTGCGCGACGGCGACTCGTTCAAGATCCTCGCAGGCATGTAGATCGGTGCCGTTCGTCCTCGCGCACGTCTCGGACTTTCACGTCTCGGAGTTCGGCGACACGCTGCACGATCGCGCGAACCTCGTGAAACGAAGCGTCAACGTCGCGCCGCCGTTCGACCCAGCGCGGTTCGACGTCGCCTGGGAGGAGGCTGGCTGGCGCGTGGTCCGTGAACGCGGCAAGCGTCGCGGGCGCCTGGAGCTCGTCGATCCCGGCGGTTACGTGCACCCGTTGCCGTCGCGAAAAGAGGGCTACACCGCGGTCGATCCCGTCGAGCGCGCGGCCGCCAAGGCCTTCCGCCTCGAAGCGCGCCGCGCCCCGACGCTCGCCCGTCACTTGCCGTCGCCGGCCGCGCTCAAGCACTACATCGAGGCGACGCCGCGCAACTCCAACGTCCGGCTCCTCCGCGCCGTGGCCGCGATCGAGCACGCCGACGCCGTCGTCATCACGGGCGATCTCACGGACGACGGCGTCGGTTGGGAGCTCGTCGAGGCGGCCTTCGCGAAATGGCGGGACAAGGGCAAGCTCTTCGCGGTCGCCGGCAACCACGATCTCTTCCTCTTTCCGATCCGCGGCAGCACGCGCCCGCGACCGACCCACGAGGACAAGCGCAAGGCGTGGCTCTCCTTCGCCGGGCGGATCGGCCTCGACGTGCATCCCTCCGGCGGCTGGGTGCGCTTCCTCCCCGAAGCCGACGCCGTGATCGTCGGTCTCGACTCGTGCGCGCGACCGCAGCGCCGATTTTTCCGGCAAAACGGTGCCATCGGCCGCGAGCAATTCGCGTGGCTGCGCGATCTCGGCGCCCGCCCGGAGTTTCGCCGCGCGCGGCACAAGCTCGTGCTCCTCCACCACCACGTGGTCCCGCTCGCGCTCGGCGTCGGTCGGCGGGCGCCGAGCGAGATCGGCATGGCCCTCGACGACGCGCGGACGGCCGCCGAGATCTTCGACGAGCTCGGCGTCACGGCCGTCCTCCACGGCCACCGCCACCTGAGCGAGCAGCGGCAGCCGGCGGGGAGCAACTTCACGATTTTCGCGTCGCCGTCGCTGACGCTCGGTTGCCGGAGCGGCGATCAGCCGTCGTATTGGCGCATCGAGCTCGGCGAGCGCATGCACGCGACGCGCGTACGTGTCCCGCTCGCGTCGATCGAGCAGGACGAAGATCCGCCGTCGTCGCTCACCGAGGCGCCCGCGGAGTCGTCGCCCGCGGAGTCGTCGCCCGCGGAGTCGTCGCCGATCGAAAATCCCGCAGACTCGTCGCTCGATCTCGAGTCATGAAGCGTCGCCGCCGGCGTCCGCGGCGGCGCCGAGGAACCCGCAGGCCGGGTGCACTTCGGGGGACTTCACGACCGTGCAATCGCCCGCGTTGATCGCGTCGACGCACGCCTGGACCGCGACGGCGCCGGGCTCCGTGGCGGCCGCGAGGCCGTGCAGGCACGCGTCGTCGTAGTAGCGGATGCACGCGCGCACGTCGTCTTCCGGGGAGCTGCCGCGGTGGACGGGATCGGCCAACGAGACGCCGCAGCTCGGGGCGTTTTCGCAGCGCGTTTTCTCGATTTTCCGGCACGCGTCGACGCCGACCGCGTCCGTTCCGCAGGCGCCGCCCACGAAGACGAGCGCCGCGAGGGCGAGGGCGCTGGCAGAAAGCGAGATCGACCGCGAAGGCATCGCCGATGGTTTACTATGTGGCTTTGCCGCCTTCCAAGAAAGCCGCGTCGCTTGTCGGCCCGCGGCCGGTTCGGGCGGCAATGGGTGTCAGGCGGGCCAGGCGGGCCAGGCGGGCCGCGACTTGCAGGCGATCGTGAGTTGTGAGCGGTAAGGTCGACCGGAGACGATGGTGGTGCGATCGGCGATGATCCTTTCGGCGGGGCTGGGCAGCCGCCTCCGTCCTCTCACGGACGAGCGCGCGAAGCCCGTCGTCCCGGTCGGCGATCGCCCCGCGCTCGCGCACGTCCTCGAGCGCGTCCGGCTCACCGGCGCCGAGTCCATCGTGGTGAACGTCCATCATCGCCCCGACGACGTGGCGGCGTTCGCGCGCAGCCACGGCCTCGTCGTGTCGCACGAGCCGGAGCTCTTGGGGACCGCCGGGGGGCTCGCGCGTGCCAGCGGCTGGCTCGGCGTCGACGACGTGCTCGTCTGGAACGGCGACATCCTGAGCGATCTCGATCCGACGGAGCTCGTCGCCGCACATGCGGCGGGATGGGACGCGACGCTCGCGGTCGTGCGGCGCCCCAAAGGCGAGGGAAATGTCGGATTTTCCGCGGAAGGTCGGATCGTCCGGCTCCGCGCGGAGCGCTTCGGTGACGAAGATCACGGCGGCGAGTTCATGGGGATCCACGTGGTCGGCGCGCGGCTCCGCGAGAGGCTCCCGCCCCGCGGCTGCCTGGTGGGCGACGTCTATCTGCCGTCCCTCCGCACCGGCGGACGGCTTGGTGCTTTCGTGACGGACGCGGGGTTTTCGGACATCGGATCGATCCATGCGTACGTCGCCGCGAACCGCGCGTGGCTCGCGCGGCGTGGCTCCGAATCTTTCGTGGGCGACGGCGCGACGCTCACGGCTCCGGTCGTCGACGCGATCGTGGGCGCGCGCGCGCGGATCGAAGGCCCCGTGGCGCGTGCGATCGTCTGGCCGGGGGCGCACGTTCCTCCGGGGACACGCATCGAAAACGCCGTCGTCACGACCACGGGGATCGTGCCGTTTTCCCCGCCATGGTGGGGCCCCTAACGAGGCCGACGTCTCTCCGCCGCTCCGTGGCGTCCGCGTCCGAGCGATGCCCTGCGTGTCACTCGCGGTACTGCTCGATCTCCGCCGCGCCGCCGACGACGGCCGCGCCTCCGGTGGGCATCGCGATCAGGTGGGCGCCGCGCGGCGGAACGCGGCGGAAGCCTGGCGAGCGCGCTCGTCGACGCGCGAAATTGGCTCCCGACGCGTCGTCGCCGACGACGAGCGCCGCGTCCGACGCGACGGCCACCCCCTCGGCGCGCACGAGCGGGACGGGGATCGCGCCGGCCGCGGGCGCGCAGTTCGCGGCGCACGCGAGATCGACGACGGCGACGGGCGCGCTCGTCGCCGCGGATCGGACGCCGCCGGCGACGAGCACGTGGGAGTCGTCGAGCGCGCCCATGCCGCAACCGACGACGTCGTCGGAGGGGAAGGGGAGCGCCGAAGCGGCGAGGCTCGTCGCGTCGACGCGCTCGATCCCGGCGCCCGAAGCCGAACCTCCTGCGACGATCAGGCCACGCCCCTCGACCCACGCCGCGCACGCTCCGAGACGCGGCGTGATCAAGTCCAAGAACGAGAGCTTCCCGTCCGCCGCGACGTGCAGCACGCGGCTCGTCGGCGCTCCGCTCGTGCGCGTCCCTCCGACGACGAACGACGAGCCGTCCACGAGCGCCACCGTCGCGCCGCCGGCGACGTCCGCGAACCCACCGCTGCTCGGAGGCGCCACCTCGCGCGTGGCGTTCGTCGAGAGATCGATCGCCGACGCGCCTTGCTCGTCGATCGCGAGGAGCGTCGACCCGAACGCGACGAGCGAGCGCGCCGAGCGCGGCAACGAAGGCGCCTTCGTGATCGCGGTCAGTTGGAGGAGATCGTAGAGCCACGTGTCGGTCCCTGTCGCCGCGACGACGTACCGATCCGTCGCTCGGACGACGACGTCCGCCGTGACGGCGTTCGCGAACGGTCGCGGCAGCCGCGCGAACTCGCCGTTGCGCTGGAGAAAGACGTCGACGCCGGTGTCGGCCAGCGCGCCGTATTGGAAGAAGAGCGTCTCGCCGTGCAAGAGCTCTTTGCCCGCCGCGTCGAGCGCCCGAACGACGATCGCGCCGACGTCGGATCGGCCCTTGCTGCCGAGCCCGAACGACGTCGCGGGAAGCGACGATCGCGCGAGCTCCGTCTTCGTTCCGTCGGTCGCGAGATCTTCGACGACGAGCGTGGTCGGCGCCGGCGCGCGCGTCAGGGCGTCGGCCTCGCCGCCCGTCGTCAACGTGAACGTCCCGGTCGGCTCCTCGCTGCACGCCGTGACGACGCCGCACGCCGCGGCGACGATCGCGCCGGCCGTGGCGACGCGCGGCAGGATCCGCGCCGAGCCGACGACGCGACGCGCGACGACGCGACGCGCGACGGCCGCCACGGATGCGTCGCGCGAGGTCGAGCGCGCGTTCGGTTTCGGAGGGCGCGCGGTCGTCATTCGCGATTCGCGGAAATAGCACGAGCTTCGCCGACCCTGCAGCAAAGTTGCCCCGTGTGGGACAGCCGCGATAGCCCGGAAGAGAAGGCGAGTGGGAAGATGAGCATGGACCACGGCAGCGTCAGGAATCTCGAGCAAATCCAGGAAACGGACGGTCCCGCGCGCACGCCGGCCGGGGTGACGCTCCTGCTCGTCGCGCTCGGCGGCGCGTGCGTCGCGTTCACGGCGTTGGCCCTCGGCAATCGGTCGACGGCGGCGTCCGTCCCGAAGGCCGATCCGCTCGGCGAGCTCGTCGCCATGCACGGCAAATCCTCCCCCGCGCGGCCGAAGGCGACGGACCTGAGCACCCGCGACGTCACGTTCCCGGGCATCCTCAGCGACGACGGTTCGCCGACGACGGCGCTCGCGGCGGTCAAGTCCGTGCGCGGCCGCGCGGCGGACGTGGGCGACGTCCACGCACCGGCGGCGCTCGTGACGGCCGAACCCTCCCTTCCTCCTCCTCCCTCCGACCGGCTCTCCGTCGTGCCGCTGCCGGCGCAGAACGTCCTCGAGCCTTCGCCGGTCGTGACGCGCCCGCGCGACTCGCTCACCCGCGCCGCGACGGACGCCGCGCAGCGCGCCTCCTCCTCCCAAGAGGCCGCGGCCGCGGGCCGAGAAGGCGGCTACCAGCTCCAAGTGAGCTCGTTCCGTTCGAAGTCCGAAGCCGAAGCGTTCTCCGCCGAGCTCCGTGTGCGCTCGCACAAGGCCTACGTGACCGAAGCGCGCGTGGCGGGGCGTGGCACGTGGTACCGCGTTCGCATCGGACCGTTCCCGTCGCAGCAAGCCGCCGCGGCGTACCGCTCGGGCTTCGAGAGCCGCGAACACGTCGTTCCGTTCATCGTGCCGCCGCCGTCGAAGAACCCGAAGTAATGTTTCGTGCGTGAAACAACCGCTCGAGCTGCTTCGTCGGAAGAGTCATTGAAGAAAAGGTGCGGAAGAGGATCGTCACCGCCCGTGCATCGAGGGTGACGATGTGCCAAGTTTGAAGTGCGATCGATGAGCAGCGCACTACCTCTACCGTCTTGGGGCATCGCGCTCTTGCTCGCCTTGTTCGCGCCGTTTTCGGCGCGAGCGTTGGCGCGCGCGTTCGATCGGCAAGCACGCGAGCGCACGCGTCGTCATCTGTCACGTTTGCCGGCGTCGGCGCGTAGGATGTCCGTTCGCTCCCCCGAACCCACGCCTTCCGACTCCTGAGGAAAACGCCATGGCACGTCTTTTCGGCCTGATTGGAAATCGCGCAGATCTCGCGGGGCGCGTGCTGGCTGCGGAGCCGGACGCGCTCCGCGTTCGTGTGCGCGACGCCGGCTCGCCGCTCGGCTGGGGCCTCGGCTTCTACCAAGGGGGCGAGGTGCTCATGCGGAGGCGCCCGATCGACGATCGCCCGTCCACGATCGAGATCGGGCAGGCATCGGCCGACGTCCGTGCGGACGTCATCCTCGGCCACGTCCGGAGCGCGACGGTCGGCGCCCTCCGCACCGAGAACACGCACCCGTTCCGCTACCGCCAGTGGCTCTACGCGCAAACGGGCACGCTCCCGTCGTTCGACGCCATCCGTGACCGCCTCTCCGCGAGCGTCCCCGAGTTCCTTCGCCCGTCGATCCGTGGCGAAACGGACGCCGAGATCCTTTTCTACGTGTTCCTGTCGTTCTTGCACGACGCCGGTCGGCTGAACGACGCCGCGGTCGAGCCCGCGCGGGTCCGCGACGCGCTCCGGTCGTCGGTCGTCGTCGTCGACTCGCTCGCGGCCGAGGTCTCGGGCGCGCCCGCGAGCGTCAACGTCATGGTCTCCGACGGCGAGCGCATCTACGCGCTGCACCGCGGCCAGGCGATGGGCTACCGCGTCTTCGCAGGCAAGAACGACGCGGAGGCGCTCATCGGCGACGACGCCACGCTGCGGCGCAAGACGCCGGAGCTCGCGCAGATGCATTTCTGTCTGCTCGCGAGCGACTTCGACGACGACTTCTCGATGGCGAGCTCCGGCCCGGCGGCGTCGTCGCGCTGGAAGGTCGTGGAAGATCGTGCGATCGTCACCGTCGAGCGTGGCGCCGATCCTCACATCGAAGCGTTCTGAGTCGGTCGCGCCGCGCCTCGCCGGCGTCCTCGCCGTCGGCCTTTGCGTGGCGTGCGGATCGTCGTCGTACGAGACGGTGACCGAGCTCCCGAAGACGCCGCGTCGCGTTCCGGGCGTCGTGCTCGACCCGCCGTCCGCCGTCCCGCCCGCGGAGTACCGCGCGCCCGTCGCCGCCGTCGTCACGCTCCGCGAGCGCCGCTCGGACGACGACGTCGAGGGCCTCGTGAAGGCGTTCGTCCGCGCGCTCCAGAGCGCCGATCTGCTCGCGTTGCGCGCGCTCACGTCGGAGAACGTCTTCCCGTTCGACATGGGGCGCGATCCCGTCCTCGCGTCCAAATGGGCGTCGCGCGCGCAGCGTTTCCAAGAACAACGCCAGGCGGGCGTCGACGTCGCGGATCACTGCACCGTCGATCCGTCACCGGACGTCGACGCCCCTTCGCACGACGGCATGCAGCCGGGCGATTGGCTCGTGCGCGTCTCCGTCGACACGTCGCGCGCGGTCGCCGGATCGCCCCTGCGCGAGTCCTTCGTCCTCGTCTTCCGCGTCGAGCACGGCGGCCTGCGCGTCGCCGGCGAGGTCGACCCGAGGTAGCACTCCCGCCGGGACGCCTCTCACTCTCGAGCCTCCCGCTCCGGAGCCCCCCGCTAAGGCTTCGGGTACTTTCGCACGTCGACGCCGAGCTTCTCGCAGATCGCGTCGAGCACCGCGTCGACGCGCGGCTCGAGCTCTTCGATCGAGCCGGCGTTGTCGACGACGAAATCGGCGACGGCGATCTTCGCCTCGAGCGGCATCTGAGCGGCCATGCGCGCCCGCGCCTCGGCCTCGGTCGCCTCGTCGCGCTTCATCGCGCGGCGGACCTGCGCGTCCTCCGGCGCCGTGACCACGACGAGGGGACGGAACGCGTCCGCGATGCCGTTCTCCACGAGCAGCGCGGCCTCGTAGCACGCGAGCGGGTGCCCTTGACCCGCGAGCTCGCGGGTGCGCTCGAACGTCGCCTCGCCGATGCGGGGATGGAGGATGCCGTTGAGCGCCTTTCGCTTCGCGTCGTCGGCGAACACCTCCCGCGCGAGCTTCTTGCGATCGAGCTCGCCGTCCTCGTCGAGGAACTCGAGGCCGAAGGTCCGCACGACGGCGTCGAGCCCCGGCGTGCCCTTGGCGACGACGTCCCGCGCGACGCGATCGGCGTCGATGACCGGCACGCCGCGCGCGCGAAGCCGATCCGCCACGGCGCTCTTGCCCGACGCGATGCCCCCCGTCAGTCCGAACACGTGCATGGCTTCGCTTTTTCCATCCGTTCGCCGGGCCCGCGTGCGCCGGACGAACGCCGCGGATGCTACGCGAGCCCGCGCCTCGTCAGCAAGGCCGGAACCTCGCTTCGGACCCGCGAAATGCCCGTCGCCGCGCTCGATGCGTGCCGCGTGACCGGAGGCGTGGCGATCGCCGACGCCCTTTGCTACGTCCGTACCGATGGCCGATTCGTCGCCCGAGTTCGTTCACCTGCACGTGCACTCGCAGTACTCGATGCTCGACGGCGCGCTGAAGGTGAAGAACCTCGTCAAGGAGGTCCAGAAGCAGGGCATGCACGCGGTGGCGCTCACCGACCACGGCAACATGTTCGGCGCCATCTCGTTCTACAAGGCGGCGAAGGACGCGGGCGTCAAGGCCATCTTGGGCTCCGAGCTCGAGGTCGTCGTCGGTTCCCACGGCCACCACCTGCCGCTGCTCGCGGCGACGGAGGAGGGGTACAAGAACCTCGTCTGGCTCGTCTCGCAGGGCTACGTCGATCCCGATCCGAAGGGGACGCCGGGCGTGCCGTGCGTTCCGCTCTCGGCGCTCGAAGGGCGGACGAAGGGGCTCGTCGCGCTGACGGGTTGCATGGGCGGCGTCCTCGCGCAGAGCATCCTCGAGGAGGGACAAGACGCGGGCAAGAAGACGCTCGCCATGCTGCGCGATCTGTTCGAGCCGGGATCGCTCTACGTCGAGATCCAGGACCACGGGCTCCCCGAACAGCCCATTTTGCGCGGTATTTTGCGCGATCTCGCGAAGCACTTCGACCTGCCGCTCGTCGCGACGAACGACGTCCACTACGCCGCGCGCGACGACGCCGAGGCGCACCTCTACCTGTCGTGCATCAAGTCGGGGCGCTCGGTGACCGAAGCCCGCGAGCGCGGCCACGGCGCCGAGGAGATGTACCTGAAGAGCGCTGCCGAGATGGCGAAGGTCTTCCGCGACGATCCCGAGGCGGTCAAGAACACGCTCGCGGTCGCCGAGAAGTGCCAGCTCAAGCTCACGCTCGGCAAGCCCATGCTCCCGACGTTCCCCGTCCCCGAGGGCTTCGACACCGACGGCTACTTCCGTCACGTCGCCGCCGAGGGCCTCGAGGCGCGCTTCGCCGAGTTCGAGAGCGTCGGCAAGACCGTCGACAAAGAGGCGTACCGCAAGCGCCTGCACTGGGAGCTCGACGTCATCTGCACGATGAAGTTCCCGGGCTACTTCCTCATCGTCTGGGACTTCATCCGTTTCGGCAAGGAGAACGGCGTGCCCGTCGGTCCGGGCCGCGGCTCCGGCGCGGGCTCGATCGTCGCCTATTCGCTCCGCATCACCGACCTCGACCCGATCCCGTTCAACCTGCTCTTCGAGCGCTTCCTCAACCCGGAGCGCGTGAGCATGCCGGACTTCGACGTCGACTTCTGCATGGATCGGCGCGACCGCGTCATCCAGTACGTGCAGCGCAAATACGGCGAGAGCAGCGTCGGCCAGATCGCGACGTTCGCCGAGCTCAAGGCCAAGAGCGTCATCAAGGACGTCGCGCGTTGCCTCGAGATCCCGCCCGTGGAGGCGCAGCAGATCGCGAGCCTCATCCCGAACAAGACGCCCGCCGAGACGTACACGATCACCGAGAGCCTCGACGTCGAGCCGAAGCTCAAGGCGAAGTTCGAGACCGAGCCGAAGGTGCGCGAGCTGCTCTCGCAGGCCATCAAGCTCGAAGGCCTGACGCGCCACGCCGGCAAGCACGCCGCCGGCATCGTCATCAGCGAAGGTCCGCTCTGGGATCACGTCCCGGTCTTCAAGGACGGCAAATCCGACGGCTACATCACGCAGTACTACAAGGACGACGTCGAGCAGGCCGGCCTCGTCAAATTCGACTTCCTCGGCCTCAAGACGCTGACGGTCATCGACATCGCGCAGCGCATCGTCAACGCGCGCCCCGACGTCGTGCGCGAAGGCCGCACGCTCGACGTCTCGAAGCTCCCGCTCGACGACAAGGCCGCCTACCAGCTCATGGCCTCGGGCGAGACGAAGGGCGTGTTCCAGCTCGAGTCGAGCGGCATGCAGCAGCTCTTCAAGGATCTGCATCCCGACAACTTCGAGGACATCGTCGCGGCGGTGGCGCTCTACCGCCCGGGCCCGCTCGGCACCGGCATGGTGAAGGACTTCGTCGACTGCAAGCACGGTCGCAAGCCCATCGCCAAGATGCACGACAAGGTCGACTACATCCTCGAGCCGACCTATGGCGTCATCGTCTACCAAGAGCAGGTCATGCAGATCGCGCAGGCGCTCGCGGGCTACTCGCTCGGCGGCGCCGACCTCCTCCGCCGCGCGATGGGCAAGAAGAAGCCCGAGGAGATGGCCAAGCAGAAGGGCATCTTCGTCGAGGGCTCGATCAAGAACGGCGTCACGGAAGAAGACGCCGACCGCATCTTCGGATTGCTCGAGTTCTTCGCGGGCTACGGCTTCAACAAGTCCCACTCGGCGGCGTACGCGCTCATCACGTATCAGACCGCCTTCCTGAAGGCGCACTACCCCGCGGAGCTGCTCTGCGGGATCATGACCTCCGACAAGGAGAAGGTCGACAAGGTCGTCCGCACGATCGCCGACGCGCGCGCGATGGGCGTCACCGTGCTGCCGCCGGACGTGAACGAGAGCGATATCGACTTCAAGGTCGTCTACACGCACCCCAATGGCGACAAGCGCATCTCCACGAAGGCGCGGAACGCGGTCGCGAAGGACAAGTGCGGGCCGCAGATCCGCTTCGGCCTCGGCGCCGTGCGCGGGCTCGGCGGCGCCGCGCTCGAGGCGCTCCTCGAGGCGCGGCAGGAGGGTGGGCCGTTCGTCGACCTCTTCGATTTCGCCTCGCGCGTCGACGCGAAGCGCATCAACAAGGGCGTGTTCGAGGCGCTCGTGCAGTGCGGCGCGTTCGACCAGACGCTCGAGAAGAACGGCGTCACGCGCGCGCAGGCGTTCGCGTCGATCGAGACGGCGCTCGAGCGGAGCCGTTCGGCGAGCCGCGATCGCGAGCGCGGGCAGACGAACCTGTTCGGGCTCTTCGACGCCGGCGCGAAGGACACGGGCGCGAAGCTCTCGTCGGGCGACTACGCGAAGGCCGAGCACTGGGACCGGCGCGAGATGCTCGTCCGCGAGCGGCAGTCGCTCGGCTTCTACGTGTCGGGGCACCCGCTCGAGCGCTATTTGCGTGGTGGCGGCGCGCTCGCGAAGCTCGACGCCGTGCCCGCATCGTCGCTCGCGACGGCGAACGATTGGGCGGTCGTGCGCGTCGCGGGCATGGTCGAGGGCTACCGCGAGCGCATCTTCAAGGACGGAGGAGGGAAGATCGCGTTCTTCGATCTCGAAGATCTCACGGGCCGCGTGACGTGCAAGGTGCGCGGCAACTCCATCGACGCGTACGCGGCGATGCTCACCGGCGGCGAGCCGGTGCTCGTGACGGGGAAGGTGAGCTTCCCGTTCCGTGAGTCCGACGCCGAAGAGGTCGAAGAAGGACCGCGCGAGCCGACGCTCTTCGTCAACGAGGTCGTGCGCCTGTCGGACGCCGTTCGGAACGACACGCGCCTCGTGTCCATCCGGCTCGCCGCGGAGCGGACGAACGAAGCCCTCCTCCAGAAGATGGCCGACGTGCTCCGCAAGTCCGAGGGCCGGTGCCCGGTGCAGCTCATCCTCACGATGAAGGATGGCGCCGAGGCGCTCCTCGCGCTCGGGCGGCCTTACCGCATCGAGGTGTCCGACGAGGTGCTCGCGGGGCTCGAGCGCATCTTCGGCGAGCAGGTCGCCGAGCTCCGGTGACGCCGCCGTATCCCGACGCCTCCGCCCGTCGCGTTCACGCCTTCGGCGCCGCGTTCACGCCTTCGGCGTCGTCGCGGCGAGAAGCGACGGCAGCTTCGCTTCGAGCTTCAGGCGATCTTCTTCGTGCTTGAGGAGCACGCCGAGCGTCGCGCGGACCGTCTCGGGATCGAGCGCGCTCCGCCCCATGAGCAAGAGCGCGCGCGCCCAATCGACGGTCTCGGAGATCGAGGGCACCTTGCGCAAATCGAGCGCGCGCACGCGGGCGACGAACCCGACGAGCGACTCGGCCAGCGCGCGCGTGATGCCGGGGACGCGCAGCTCGAGGATGGCGAGCTCGCGTGACGGCGGTGGGTAGTCGAGGAACGCGTGGAGGCACCGCCGCCGGAGGGCATCGGTCATGTCCCGCGTGGCGTTCGTGGTGAGCAAGACGAGCGGCGAATGCGTCGCGCGGATCGTGCCGAGCTCGGGGATCGTGATCTGTCGCTCCGCCAGGATCTCGAGGAGGAACGCCTCGAACTCGGGGTCCGAACGGTCGACCTCGTCGACGAGGAGCACCACGGGCACGGGGCTCCGGAGCGCGCGGAGCAGCGGCCGCTCGAGGAGGAACCGCTCGTGGAAGAGATCGCTCTCCATGCCGGCGGCGATCGCGGCCGCCGTCGACGCGCTCGCCGAAGCCGTCGCGCCTCCACCTTCGCCCGCGTGTTCGCTCCCACCACGTTCGCCCACACGAGCCGTGGCGCCGTCGCGCAAGAGCTGCGTGTAGAGCATCTGCTTGCCGTAGTCCCACTCGTAGAGCGCCTTGCCCTCGTCGAGCCCCTCGTAGCATTGCAGCCGGACGAGGGGCCTCCCGAGCACCTCCGCGAGCGCGCGGGCGAGATCGGTCTTCCCGACGCCGGCGGGCCCTTCGAGCAAGAGCGGCCGGTCGAGCTCGAGGGCGAGCCACGCCGCGAGGGCCGTCTTGGCGTCCGCGATGTACGTTTTGCCGAGCGCCCGCTCGAGCTCGTGCGCGTCCTCGAAATGTTTGGCGTTCGTCGACGTCGCGGTGTCGGTCGTGTTGGCCGTGTCGGTCGACGCCGTCGTGGAGGGGGATCGGTGAGAGATCATGCGCGCGGTCACGACGGCTTGGTGCGAGGTCGCCTCCTCCTTGGAATTTATATAACGATTCCGCGCGCTATCGTCGCCTCAAACTGCTCGGTCCGCCGCGGGGTCTGATACCGTTCGAGAATGTCCGATCGCGACGACCTGCTGCGCATCGACGGAACGGGGGCGATGCACCCCGTCGGTCGTGGAGCGAGCCAGCAGCTTCGGCCTCGGGCAGGGGAATGGCGGCTCATCCCGAGCCCCCACGAGCTCATCGTCGCACGGAGCGTGACGGGCGGTGACGCCGTCATGAAGCTCGCGGGTGAAATCGGCACGCCGGGCGCGCTCTGCGACATCGTCGCGCTCGTTGCGCAATCGGGGTGGAAGGGCGAGCTCGTCGTCCTGTCGGAGCGCGGCACGCGTTCGCTCTATTTCGATCGCGGCACCATCCTCGGCGCCACCACGACGGTCCCCGAGGAGCGCATCGGCGAGATGCTCTACCGCTTCGGCGTCGTCACGCGCGCGCAGCTCGACGCCATCGTGAGCGCCGGCAAGGCGACCGGCAAGCGCTTCGGCGAAGCAGCCATCGAGACCGGCATCGTCGGCGCCGAGAAGCTCTTCGCGATGATGGCCCGCCAGGTCGAGGCCGTCTTCTTCGCGGCCGTGCACGTCGGCGAGGGCACGTTCTATTTCTTCGATCGGTTCGACGAACGAAAGATCGTGCAGCGCCAATCGTTCAACGCCGGAGGCCTCCTCATGGAAGCCGCGCGGCGGATGGACGAGATGCGGTTTTTTCGCGAAAAAATCCCGAACGACACGTTCATCCCGGTCCCCGTGCCGGGCAAGAACGCGCCCGACGATCTCTCGGCGGTCTTCGCGCAATTCGATGGCAAGCGCGACATCGCCGAGATCGGGCGGCTCCTCGGTCAGACGGAGTTCGACGTCACCCGCGCCGTGTTCCAGCTCGTCTCGAGCGGCGCGGCCACGATCGTCGCTCCGCGCCCGCGCGGTCCGGAAGCCATCATCGACGCGTTCAACCCCGCGCTCTCTGCCATTCATCACCGCTGCGATCGCGCCGGCAAGGGCGGCGATCTCCGCGACGGCCTCGCGCGGTTCGCGACGGGCGGCGGCCTCTACGATCCGCTCTTCATGGGCGCCGGGCCGCTCGCGGACGGCACGCTCCGGCCGGAGCGCATCGCGAACAACCTCGCCGCGCTCGTCGGCGAAGACTCGGACGCGTGGCTCGTCGGCCTCATGAACGACTACGTCGGCTTCGCGCTCTTCCAGAGCGAGTCGCTCCTCACGCGCGAGATGCACGCCGATCTGCAAGCCGAGGTCGCCGAGCTGCTCTTGCCCGTGCGGCCGCTCACCGAGCGCGGCTGAGGGCGGTCACGCGCGGATCACGCCCTCACGGCGTGCGTCCGTCGCTGGTTTGTCGCCGCAGCACTTCGTAGATCGCGATGCCGGCGGCGACGGACGCGTTGAGCGAGTCGAGCGGACCTCGCATCGGGAGCTTCGTGAGCATCGTGCACGCCCGCTTGACGGTCTTGCGCAGGCCCTTGCCCTCCGCGCCCACGACGAGGACGACGGGGCCCTCGAACGCGGCGTCGGGCAGCGCTTGCTCGGCGTTGGCGTCGAGGCCGAGCACCGTCGCGCCGCTCGCGGCGAGGCGCTCGAGCGCGTTCGGCAGCGAGCCCACTTGGCAGAGCACGGCGTGCTCGACGGCGCCCGCGGAGGCGCGGAACGTGGCCGGCGAGAGGGGCGCCGCGTGGTGTTCCGGCCAGACGATGCCGGTCGCTCCGAGCGCGACGGCGGAGCGGATGACGGCGCCGAAGTTCTGCGGATCCTCGAGCTCGTCGAGCGCCACGACGAGCGAGCGGGCGTCGAGGGCTGCCTCGAGCTCGTCGAGCGATCGAAGCGCGAGCTCCGGCGCGTACGCGATGGTCCCTTGGTGGCGCGCGCCCTTGGAGGCGCGATCGAGCTCGCTCCGCGCGACGTGCGCCACGGTGGCCCCGCGCCCTTCGGCGAAGCGCGCCACGGCCTCGATCTGAGGCCCTCCATCTTTTTCGACGAGCACGCGTTCGAGCTTGTCGCCGTGGACGCGGATGGCCTCTCGAACGGGCTGCAGACCGGTGACGAGCCTCATCGTTCCTTCTCTTTCACCGCGTTCGTGGGCGCCGCGTTCGTGGGCACCGCGTAAACCCCGGCGATCGCTCGACCGATCGCGCGCGCCGCTTCGAGTTTGTTCGCGGCGTCGCGGATCGGTCGACCGATCACCAGCCAGCTCGCGCCGTCGCGCATCGCGCTCTCCGGCGTCGCGACGCGCTTCTGATCGCCGTGCCCTTCGGCGTCTTCCGGCCGAACGGACCGGATCCCCGGCGTCACGAGGACGGCCTCGGGCCCGAGCACCTCGCGCAAGCGCCGGACCTCGAGCGGCGAGCACACGAACCAGCGCACCCCCTCGTCCCAGGCCAGTCGTGCGAGCCGGCAGGCGAGCTCGCCCGTGCGCGATGCGCCGGTGGGCAGGCCGCCGCCGAAATCGAGATCCTTCAGATCGCCTTCGTCGAGCGACGTCAGGACGGTGACCGCGCAGACGTCGAGGGGGCGGCTCGGAGCGGCGCGCTTGGCGCTCTCGACCGCGCGCCTCAGCATCGCCCGCCCGCCACTCGCGTGGACGGTGACGACGCGCGCACCGAGCTCGGCGACCTGCGCGACCGCGCGCCCCACCGTCTCGGGGATGTCGTGCAGTTTGAGATCGAGGAAGACGGGCAGCCCCACGTCCGTCCCGAGCGCCACCGCGTCCGCGCCGTGGCGTACGAAGAGCTCGAGGCCGACCTTGACCATCCCAATGGCCGGCGCCACGTCGCGCGCCGCGTCCCTCGCTTCGTCGAGCGACGCGTAGTCCAGCGCAAAGGCGATGGGCGGAGCCGTCATGCCTCGATCAGCCGTGCAACGAGCGAGCGGCGCCCTCTCGAACGCCGCTTTCGCCCGGCTCTTCGTGCCGTTCGTGCGTCGGAGCTACGTGCATCGCGTCGTGCGTCAGGGGCACGAGCAGAGCGGGTCGCCGGCGAGGCACGTGCACGCAGGCTTCGGCGTGTTCGACCTCGGCGTCGACGCCGGCTTGCTGGCGTTCGAGCGCGTCGCGCTGATGCGGTTGCTGGTCTGCGCGACCTGCTCCTTCGCCGCGAGGAGCTTCGCTTCGGCGGCGGCGCGCGAGGCGTCGTCCTTCGCGTTCTTCACGGCGGCTTCGGCCGACGCGAGCGCCTCGTTCTGCTCCTTGAGCTGGTCCATCAGCTTCTGGAGCTCGGCTTCCTTCGCCGCGAGCTCTTGCTCGTGCACGATGCGCGCGCGTTCGGCTTCGTCGGCCTTGTTCTTGATCGCGAGCCCGGCGCCGATGCCGCCGATGACGAGCAACGCGCCGATGCCGGCCGCGATGTACGTGAGCTGCTTCTTCTTCTTGTCTTGCGTGATCGTCGCGAGGTGGCGCTCGTGCTCCTGCTGCTGCTGCATCGCCTGCAGCCGCGCCTGGTTCTCCGCCTCGGAGCGCGCGCGTTCGACTTCGCCCTGACGAATGGCCTCGAGCCGAGCCTGCTCCTCGCGCGTGCGCTGCTCTTCCTGGCGACGGCGCTCTTCCTCGGCATGGAGGCGCGCTTCTTCTGCCTCGCGTGCGCGCCGCTCGGCATCCAGGCGGGACTGCTGCTCCGCCACTTCCTTCCGCTGTCGTTCGTCCTCTTCCTGCTTGATGCGATCCTCTTCGAGGTTCATCAGCTCTTTGAGGGAGAAGAGAACGGAGCTCTCTTTCTGTTCCGCCATTCGTAGGTCTCGGCTGTTCGCGGTTCGCGTTTCGAGGAAGACGAGGCTCGTCGGACGGGGACCGCCGCGCGAGTTCCGCCGCTTCGCTGGAAGAAAACTACCCGTCTACCGTCTCGTTCGCAAACGGTAATCGGGCCGAGGCGCGTTTGTCCGTACGGGAGCGCCGAACCGTTGGACCCGCGCGCCGCGCTTGCCTTGGCCGGAGAATGGCGCCGGGAGCGATCGACGCTTGCGCTCGGACCGCCGCCCGTGGACGATGCGCCCCATGGCGACGAACGTGAATGCGCACATTACCGGCACGGTCTGGAAAATCGAGGTGAAGGTCGGAGAAGATGTCTCCGAGGGGCAGATCTGCGTCATTCTCGAGTCGATGAAGATGGAGATGCCGGTCGAGGCCCCCGCGAGCGGCAAGGTGGAAGCCATCGCGTGCGCGGAAGGGCAGGCCGTCAACGAAGGCGACGTGCTCCTGACGATCGCGTAGACTTCCGAGCGTGAGGTCGCGATCCCTTCGTCCGTGGTCCGTCGCCGCGCTCGGCGCGGTGGCGGTGTGCCAGGGACTCGGTGGGTGCGGCACGAGCAGCGGTGCCGCCGGCCTCGGCGAGGCGTGCTCGGTGGCGACGGATTGCGCGCCGGGGCTCGTCTGCGTCGTTCAGAAGAACGGCGGTCGGATCTGCTCCGACGATCTGTCGAGCGTCCTCGGAAAGCCGCCGGCGTCGAACGAAGGCGACGGCGGGGACGTCGAGCCCGACGACGCGGGGGATCGAGACTCGGGGACCGGTGAAGGCGACGGCGCGACGCCCGGCAGCCCGACGCTGCATCGCCGGACGCGGGATCGCCCAAGGACGCCGGTGAGCCGGGCCCGATGCCGGTGAGCCGGAGCCGACGCCGGTCACGTCGACGATGCGGGGAACGAAACGCCGGACGCCGATCCCGGCGGCTGATTCCGCGTCGGACCGCCGCCCGCCGCCGGCTTCTGCTGCCGCTGCCGCGTGTAGGTCACTCGCGCCAGAAGAGCTTCCAGGGGTTGTGCTTCAGATCGCGCAGCATCTCCTGGACATCGTCGTAGACCGTCTCGTCCATGAGCAGGGCGCCGACGGTGCCGTTGCCCTTCTTGATGTGCTGCACGATGGCTTGCGCGTCGGCCGCCGTCGCGTTCGCGCGCGCGGCGAGCTGCGCGACGTCTTCGAGCGCCTTCTTGACCTTGACCTGCTCCTCTTCGCCGCCGACGAGCTTCGAGACGCGGTTGACGTTCGCGAGGGCCTCGCGCGCGTCTTTGAGCATCGGGCCGCTGTCTTTCTGGAGTTGCGTCGAGATCTTGTCGACGTTGTCGAGCGTGCGGAGGAGCTTCGGGTTGTCGATGTAGTTGGTGCGCGTGTGCACGGCGATCGTGTTCGCCTCTTCGGAGAGCGACTCGAGGTTCGCCATCGTCCGATTGATGCGCTCGCGGTTGTCGGAGAGGACCGTGTTCAGGCCGCGCAGGAGGCCGGCGGTGTTCGTCGCGATGTCGCTGATGAGCTCGCGGTTGTTGCGGAGGCCGGTGATGACGGTGTCGAGCAGCTCGTAGGCGCGCGCGAGGAAGAGATCGAGGCGCGGCGGATCGACGCCCTTGACGACGCTGTTCTCGGGGAGCGGCGGCTTCTGCGGCGAGCCGGGCTCGATCTCGAGGAACTGCTCGCCGAGGACGCCCTGCGTCGTGACGTAGAAGTCGGCGTCGTCGTGGATCGCGTCTTTCACGCGCTCTTCGATCGAGAGCTTCGCGCGCACGAGCGTGCGGCGGTTGGTGACCGGATCGATCTTGCCGCCCATGAATTGCAGCTCGCTCACCTTGCCGACCTTGACGCCGGCGATGCGCACCGGAGCTCCCGCGGCGAGGCCACCGGGGTTGTCGAAGTCGGCGTAGACCGCGTACGTCCTCTGGAACGAGAGGCCGCCCATGATGAGCACGAAAGCGGCGAGAATCCCGAGTGAAACGAGGATCAGTACACCGACTTTGACCTCGATCGATTTCTCCTGGGCCATTGCGGTGAAGGCTACAAGCTACGCGCGTTTGGCTGAAGCGCTTTTCGCCGCGTTGCGCACGAAGTTTGCCTCCGTTTCTGACGCAGAGCGCCATGCTCGCGTGCGTCATACGAACCGACGGCGACGACGCCTGGCGCCCACGGACGGCGATGCGAGGAGCATCGGTCGGACGACGTGAATGCGGCGAGCGTGTGGTACGTCGAAGGCCGCCATGAAGATTTGGAGCACCCACGAAGGTCTCGTCCAGAACGAAGCTCGGAGCGCGGGCAAGCCGCTCGTCCCTGGCACGTACGCGCTCTCCGTCGCCGCGATGATCGGACTCCTGTGCGGGTGCCCCGAGAAGAAGACGGATGCCTCGGCCGCGGTGGATGCGGCGTCCACGGCCGCGCCTTCGGCGAACGCGGGCCCGAGCCAATTCGATCGGCACTACGCCGGGACCCTCGGCGAGAGCGCGGCGGCCACCATGCACCTCGTGCGCGACGGCGAGAAGCTCTCGGGCACGTACACCTACGTGAAAATCGGCAAGCCGATCGCGCTCTCCGGGACGGTGGCCGCGGACGGCCGCTTCGCGATGCAAGAGTCCGTCGACGGCAAGGCCACCGGCGAGTTCAAGGGCAACTTTGGCGCGGACGGCGCGCTCGCGGGGACCTGGGCGATGCCCGACGGGAGCAAGAGCCTGCCGTTCAAGTTCGCCGAGTCGAACGCGCCCGTGCCTGCACCCACGCCCACGCCTTCCGCGTCGACTTCGACGTCGGCGCCGGCCGCCGGCAAAGCCGTCGAGCCCGCGACCAAAGACGGGTTCGTCGACTTCCTCGTCAAGCTCGCGAAATCCAACGGCGCGCCGGTGACGCGCGAAGAGGCGACGAAGGACTACGACGGTTTCTTTGCGTCCGAGTATTCACCAGGCAGCGTCGAGCGAAAGATCGCGTTCGAGAAAAAGTACAAGTTCGACGGCTTCAACTCGAACGGCGTGTCGCTCTACGTGGCCGACGTGAACAACGACGGCACGGACGACTACGCGCTCACGGACATCAACTCGGTCTCGTCGCACAACCAGCGTCTCGTGGCGGTCTACACGCCGCAGGGTGACAAGCTGAAGAGCGTTTCGCTCCCGAACGCCGCGCCGCTCAACCGGGCCATCTACCACTTCGGCGCGCCGTTTTTGTCGGTCGACGGCGAAGGCACGACGATGCGCTTCCTCGAGCTCAAGATGGGACCGGGAGGACGGCCGATGGATCTCCTGCCGGGCGCGACCTCGCGGTACCTCTGGAAGGGAACCACGTTCAAGCTCCTCGACAAGACCGGTGGGTAAGCCGTCGCCCGCCGACCTTCGTACGACCTTCTTCGCGGTCGCCCCGCGCCCGAAGGAGGTCGACGGGTCGCGCGTCGGCCTCAGAGCTCCATCGGGCCGGTCGCGCGGCCGTTGATGAACTGCTGGATGACGCCGTCGTCGGTCGCGCGGAATTCTTCGGGACCGCCCAAGAGGCGGACCTTGCCGCGGTAGAGCATCGCGATCCGATCGGCGATCGAGAAGATGCTCACGAGATCGTGGCTGACGACGATCGACGTGACGCCGAGTTTGTCGGACAGCTCGCGGATGAGGACGTCGACGCGTCGCGCGCTCACCGGGTCGAGCGACGTCGTCGGCTCGTCGAAGAGCACGTAGGTCGGGTCGAGCGTCAGCGCGCGGGCGATGGCGACGCGCTTTCGCATGCCGTCGCCGAGCTCGGGCGGGTAGCGCTCGGCGAAGTCCTGCATGTGCACGAGCTCGAGGCGGCGGCGCGCTTCGTCGAGGGCCTCTTTGAACGAGAGCTTCTTGTGCTTGCGGAGCGGCAAGGCGACGTTCTCCGCGCACGTCATCGAGTCGAAGAGCGTCGAGTGCTGGAACACCATCGCGCACTTCTTCCGGACGGGGCCCATGCGGACCTCGTCGAACGTCGAGATCTCCTCGCCGTCGAGCCAGATCTCGCCGCTGTCGGGGTAGAGGAGCCCGACGAGGTGCTTGATGAGCACGCTCTTGCCGACGCCGGACGCTCCGATGATGAAGAAGACCGAGCCGGTCGGCACGTCGAAGGACACGTCGTTGAGGACGAGCTTCGGGCCGAACGATTTGACGATGTTCTTGAACTGGATCATTCGGGTCGAAACCGGCGCGACTCAGGCGGGGAAGAGCAAGAAGCCCGCGCCGGAGAGGAAGAAGTCGAGGACGATGATCGCGAGCGACGAGTTGACGACGGCGCGCGTGGTGGCCCAGCCGACGCCTTCGGAGCCGCCGAACGTGGACAGGCCGCAGTAGCCGCTGACGACCGGGATCGCGGCGCCGTACGAGAGGCACTTGAGGACGCCGAGGCCGACGTCGCTGAAGTCGACGAGGCTGATGTTGAAGAACGTGCGGAAGGGGATGTCGAAGGCGAAGTTTGCCGTCACCGCGCCGCAGAGGATGGCGACGGTGCCCGCGAACACGACGAGCACGAGCGTCATGATCATGCTCGCGATGAAGCGCGGGACGATGAGGAAGTCGATCGGGTCGGCCGCGCACATGCGGAGGGCGTCGACCTGCTCGGTGACGACCATCGAGCCGATCTCGGCGGCGATGCCGGCGCCGACGCGCGTGGCGAGCATGAGCGCGCCGATCGTCGCGGCGAGATCGCGGACGAGCAGCTCGATGAAGGTGGCGCCGACCATCGTGAGATCGGGGACGACGCGCTGGGTCTGCAGGATCGTCTGGTACGCCAGGATCATGCCGATGAAGCCGAGCGTCGTGCAGAGGAAGAAGAGCGACTTGTTGCCGATCTCGTAGAGCTGGCGGATCGTCGAGCCCTTCTCGCGGCGCCCGCGCGCCGTGTAGTAGAGCGTGCGGACGAACACGGAGTAGAGCTCGCGGCCGCCGATCAGGAGATCGATCGCGGCGGCGCCGAGCTGGCCGACGAGGCCGAGCTCGGTGCTCTCGTTCGTCGCGGCGGTCGTCGGTTGGGCGGCGTTCACGGCGTCATCCTCCGAGGGCGAAGCTCACGAAGTAGTCGAGCATGAAGACGCCGGCCGCGCTCGTGACGACGGTGGCGTTGACGGAGCGGCCGACGCCCGGCGCGCCGCCGCTCGTCGCGATGCCGAAGTGGCAGCTCGACATGCCGATGACGAACCCGAACGCGATGCTCTTGAAGAGGCCGTTGAGGACGTCGCCGAGGCCGAGGAGGCCGCCGGTCAGGCCGTTGTAGAACGTGTCGCGCGAGACGCCGAGGAGGGCTTCGCCCGTGAAGCTCGCGCCGAGGAGCGCGAGGGCGTCGGCGAAGATCGTCATCATGAAGAGCGTGCTGACGATGGCGATGAAGCGCGGCGCGATGAGGAAGCTGATGGGATCGATGGCGAGCACGCGGAGGGCGTCGAGCTGCTCGGTGACGACCATCGTGCCGAGCTCGGCGGTGTTGTTCGCGCCGACGCGGCCGGAGATCATGAGCGCGGTCAAGAGCGGTGCGATCTCGCGGAGCGTGCCGAAGCCCGCGCCCCAGCCGAGGAGGCCTTCGGCGCCGTAACGCTTCACGATGGGGGCGGCCTGGATCACCATGATGGCGCCCGTGAAGAGCGCGGTCACGACGACGATGGGCAGCGACTTGACCGCCATCTTGTAGAGATTTTTCCAGAGCTCGCGGCTGTCGACCTTGCCGGGCAAGACGCGCTGGAAGACGCGTCCGAGGAGGATCGCCATCGCGCCCACGGTGCTGGCCAGGTTGAGGACCGCCGCGCCGACTTGCCCGAGCAAGACTTCGACGCTGCCAGGCGAGCGCGGTGCGGTGGCGGCCGTTGCCGAGTCGCTGATCGTCATCGGAACCCCTGCATTTTCCGAGCGGCACTATACACTTCTTGGAACGCGACGCAGAGTCCGCGGGCCATCGGGGGGACGAAAGTGACGCCGGAGCGCTGACGCGTTGCGTTGGTGCGACGCGGTTCGCGGATCGTTACGTGCCGGTCGTCGCGTGCGGATCGTCGCGTGCCGGTCGTCGCGTCAAGCGTCGGGAACGTCGAGCGCCCACGCGAGCGCGGCCACGACGGCGACGTCGGCGGCGAGGACGATCGCCACGGCGGCGAGCCCGAGGAGCAGGCCGCGCGGGTGGAAGCGGCGCGTTCGCCAGAAATGGAACGCCACCGCGAAGAGACCGAGGAGCGGCGACGCGAGCAAGGGCAGGCCGATGAGGGCGCTGTCGCGGCTCGTCTCCGGCCACGCGCGGGCGAGCGCGTCGGGATCGCGGCGGGCGAGGCGGCGCTCGTCGAAGCGCACCGCGACGACGCCGAGGACCGTGAGGACGATCCACGACGCGATCAAGATCACGACCTCGGAGGGCGGATCGTGCGCCGCTTCGGGGGTCATGCCGAGATCGCCGCGGCGGGGTGCGCCGTCAGAGCGGCCCTTCGGTGAGCCCGTGGACGAACTGACGGACGCGCGGCTCGTGGCTCGATTTCGCCTCGGCGGTCGTGCCGTCGAAAATGAGCTCGCCGCGGTACATCATGCCGACGCGGTCGGTGACGGTGAGCAGGCGATCGAGATCGCTCGACACCATGATGACCGTCGCGTTCGACGCTCGCTGCTCTTCGCGCAAGAGCTCGAAGATCTTCTGCGACGTGACCGGATCGAGGCCCGCCGCCGGCTCGTCGTAGAGGACGATGTTCGCCTGCGTGATCGTCGCCCGCGCGACGCCGACGCGCTTCTTCTGACCGCCCGAGAGGCCGGCCGGCATGCGCGTCCCGAACCCCGAGAGCGCGACGCACGCGAGGCGCTCTTCGGCCCGCGCGAGGATGTCGTTCTCGGCCATGTTCGTGAGCCGCCGGAGCGGGAACGCGATGTTGTCGACCACGGTCATGTGGTCGAAGAGCGCGTTGTTCTGGAAGAGCATGCCGAACTTCAGGCGCATGCGCTGCAGCTCGAGCTCCGAGGCGGTCGTCACGTCCTCGCCATCGACGAGGATGCGCCCGTTGTCGGGCTTCATGAGGCCGGTGATCATCTTGAGGAGGATGCTCTTGCCGGAGGCGCCGGGGCCGATGAGGCCGTAGAGGCATCCTTGGGGCACGTGCAGCGACACCGACCGGAGCACGTGGTTCGGGGGACCACCGCCGGTGGGACGAAACGACTTGGAGAGGGCTTCGATCGTGATCACGATGTGGGGGGCCGCATGCTGATGGGGCCAGGAGCCCGTGAAGGAACGATACCCGGCGGAGGCCGGAATGCCGAAGGTTCGCCCGGCGCGAAGGTCGGGCGGCCCGCGGCGTCGTGGTGTTCGCGGCGCGTGCGTACGAGCTTCGCATAGAGCGCGAGGGCGAGCGAGGCGAGCGCCAAGACGAAGAGCGCGAGCCCGGCGAAGGCGACGCGCAGCGTGTTCACGGAGCCGGGGGCGACGGCGATGGGGCCGACGTGCGCGAGCATCGGCCTCGCGTCGGCGGGTTTGCCGGGGCGCGCGACCATCACGACGTCGACGTTCGCCGGATCGAGGCCGGGGACGCCGCCGGCGACGAGGCGCTGGACGGCGTCGACGGCCAGGGGAGGCGTCGGGCCGCGGTGCTCGAGCAGGACGCTGGCCGTCGATTTCGCCGGGGGTCCGTCGCGGAAATCGTCGCGCGGGGGGAGGTTGAGGTGGACGCGGGCGGAGAGGACGCCGTCGAGGTGGGCGAGCGAGCGCTCGAGCTCTCCACCGAGGCCGGCGACGAGCTGTGCGTGTTCGGCGGCGGGGCTCGGGACCAGAGAGCCGCGGCCTTCGACGTCGAGCACGCCCCGAGGCTTCGGCCGAGGGAGCTGCTCGTCGGCCATCGCCGACAGCGCCCGCGGGGCGTCGTCCCGCGGGACGTTGACCCGGAATTTCCCTTCGACGGAGGGATCGACCTCTTTTTCGGCCCCGATGCCCTCGCGGTCGAGGGCGACGACGATGCGGTTGGCCTCGCCTTCGTCCAGGTCGGCGGCGACCGGAACGGAACATCCCGCACACGCGACCGCGCACGCGAGGACGAGGCAAGCGACCCACGTGCTGCGCGACCCCGGCATGCGCCCCTCTATAACATATGCTCGGGACCTATTGCTCTTGGCTTCGAGCGGTGCTACTGGCCGTTTGGCCGCGTACCGGCGAGGCCTGTCTCATCCGTCGTGACGGCGCGATGCTGGGGGCCCCGGAAATCGCGAGCTCTTTCCACGTCTTCCGAACTCAGGAAAGGCGCGCTCTCCGAAGAGGCGCGACGCAGCGTTCGATTTGTCGACTCCGTTCACGGAAGCGCTGAGCCAGCTCAACGACCGCGCCCTTCGCCGACTCTTGGGGGCTCGCGCGTTCTTGCGTGGGTACGATTACGTTCGCCGTCAGGCCGTCGAGGGGGTCCGGATGGAGGACCTCTCGGCGACGGGGCAAGTTCGCGGCACCGAGCCCGATCCGTACGCGGTCAAGCTCCAGGTGACGCCGGCGGGGTTCACGAGCGATTGCACGTGTCCTGCATTTTCGAAGATCAACGGTCACTGCAAACACGTCGCGGCGCTCCTCATTTCGCTGCGTGATCAGGTGCGGCCGAAGCAGCCGAGGCAAGAGACGACGGGCGGAGGCAGCAACGTGACGAACGGAACAGGCCCTCACGGCAGTGGGTACGATCGCGCGGCAGGGGCCGGCGCGGAACGCAACAACGACGCGGATACGACCATGGGAACCGGTGGTGGCGGTAGCCGCCGCGCGCGGCGTCGGGCACGCAAGCTCGCGGCGCAGCGCGCGGGGACTGCGCCGACGGGGACACCGGGACGACCGGGGTTCACCGAGCGTCACGGCGCCGCAACGGGCATCGATGCGTGGCTCCCGGAGCCGATGCCGCCGGCGCCGAAGGTCATCGAGTATCGGATGCAGGTGCGGTCGGGATCGCTCACGATTTCGCTGCTCGATCCGGACGCGCGCACGCCGCTCTCGGCCGCCGCGCTCCTGCAGTTCCAGGCCCAGCGCCCGACGGCCGATCGCGAGGCGCTCCGCCTGCTCGCGCGCCTCGAAGGCGAGGGGCCGCGCCGCGTCGGGATCGAGGTCCGCGGCGAAGATGCCGCCGAGCTCTTGCCGCACCTCAAGGGACGCCGCGTCATCCTCGAGCCGCAGATGATGGAGCTGCGCTTCGGCGACGAGCCGCTGCGCCCGCGCTTCGATCTGGAGCTGAGCCCGGACGGCCAGCAGGTGCTCGTCAAGACGGCGTTCATGCGGGCGGGCGATCCGCGCAAGTTCACGCTCGCGCAGGGCGGGTGGTTCGAAGGCAGCCCCGCGTGGCACGTCGACGCGCAAGAGGGCTGGGCGCGTCCGGTCGATCGGCGCGTGTCGCCGGCGAGCATTCGCCGCCTCTCCCGCACCCCGTCGATCGGTGAATCGATCGAGCGGTTGCCGGTGCTCATCGCGCAGGGGCTGCCGCGCGTCGCGCTCGAGGTGGGGGCCGAGCTGCCGGATCTGTCGCAGGTCGCCGACGTCGTCGACGTCCGCCCGACGTTCCGCCTCCGTGCCGGCGGCTCGCTCACCGAAGCGCGCGTCTCGCTCCGCGCTGCCTATGACGACGTCGAAATCGACGTGCGCGCCGACGGCATGACGCCGCCGGTCATCGTCAAGCCGCCGCGCGCCGGCAAGGACGACGACGACGACACGCCGGTTGGGCGTCGCGTGCCGGCGTCGAAGCGCGCCACGGTCCTTCGTTGCGACATCGCCGCGCAGCAAGAAGCCGCGAGCGCCCTCCGCGGCCTCGGGCTCTCGACGGACGAAGACGGCATGGGCTTCGTCGCGCGGGGCGACGACGCGATCCAGTTCTGGACCGAGGCCGTCGGCTCGTTGCCGGACGATTGGGATCTGTTCATCCCCGACGATCTCGTCGACGTCCAGGTGCGAACGCATGCGCTCACCGCGAACGCGCGCGTGTCGAGCGGCGTCGACTGGCTCTCGCTGCGCCTGTCGTTCGAGTCCGAGGGCGTCGCCGTCACGCAAGAAGAGCTCGCGCGCTGCCTCGCCGAGGGCCGCCGCTACGTGCGCCTGCAGGACGGTTCGTTCGCGCGCATCGACGCCCAGAAGGTCAAAGACGTCTTGCTCCGTCAGGCGGAGATCCTCGCGACCGGCGGCGGCCAAGGCTCGCGCCTGCCGCTCTCGCAGGCGGGGCGCATCCAGGAGCTGCTCGAGGCGGTCGGCAAGGCCCAGGTCAGCGAAGGCGCCAAGGATCTCTTCGGCAAGCTCCGCAACGTCGACGAGATCAAGGTCGTCAAGAAGCCGCGCAACCTCAAGGCGCAGCTCCGTCCCTACCAGGAGCAGGGCTTCCAGTGGCTCTGGTTCCTCCACGAGATCGGCTCGGGCGGCATCCTCGCCGACGACATGGGTCTCGGAAAGACCGTGCAGACGATCGCGCTGCTCCTCGCGGTGAAGAGCGCCGTCGAGAAGGCGGCCGCGGCCGAAGGCAAGGGCGACGGCAAGAAGGCCTTCAAGGCGCTCATCGTCGCGCCCACGAGCGTCGTGACGAACTGGGAGCGCGAGCTCGACAAGTTCGCGCCGTCGATGACGCACATGGTCTGGCACGGCCTCGACCGCAAGGCGCGCACCGACGAGCTCGAGGACGCCGACGTCGTCATCACGAGCTACGCGCTGCTCCGCCGCGACGAGGCGCTGCTCGCGGGGCTCGACCTCCGCTACGCGATCCTCGACGAGGCGCAGAACATCAAGAACCCGCTCAGCGCCACGGCGCGCGCGGCCAAGCGGCTCAAGGCCGATCGCCGCCTCGCGCTCAGCGGTACGCCGATCGAGAACCGCCTCTCGGAGATCTGGTCGATCTTCGACTTCGTGAGCCCGGGGCTCCTGGGGCCGCTCGACAAGTTCGAGGAGCGCTACGCGCGCCCGATCGATCAAGGCGACGCGAAGGCGGCCACGCGCCTCCGCGCGACGATCCACCCGTTCATCCTCCGCCGCACGAAGGCCGAAGTGGCCAAGGATCTGCCGGAGAAGATCGAGACCGATCAGTTCTGCGAGCTCACCGGCGAGCAGACGTCGCTCTACGCGGCGGTGCTCAAGGAAGTGCGCGCGCAGGTCATGGGCGAGGTCGAGCGCCAGGGCATGGCGAAGAGCCAAATCCAGATCCTCGCCGGCCTCACGCGCCTCCGTCAGGCGGCGTGCGATCCGCGCCTTTTGGGGCTGCCGCGGCAGTTCGGCGACGAAGACTCCGGCAAGCTCGTGGCGCTCCGCGAGCTCATCCAAACCTCGATCGCCGGCGGCCACCGCGTCTTGGTGTTCAGCCAGTTCGTCTCGATGCTCACGCTCATCCGCGCGGCCATGGAAGAAGACGGCGTCGCGTACGAGTACCTCGACGGCTCGACGAAGGACCGCCTGGCGCACGTTGAGAACTTCCAGCGCGAGGACGGCCCGCCGGTGTTCCTCATCTCGCTCAAGGCGGGCGGCGCGGGCCTGAACCTCACGGCCGCCGACACCGTCATCCACTTCGACCCGTGGTGGAACCCGGCCGTCGAAGATCAGGCGACCGACCGCGCGCACCGCATCGGTCAGACGAGGGTCGTCACGACCTACCGCCTCATCGCGAAGGGCACGATCGAAGAGAAGATCCTCGAGCTCGGCGGCAAGAAGCGCGAGCTCGTCGGCGCCGTCCTCAGCGAGGACGTCGGCGGCGCGAAGAAGCTCACCAAGGGCGATCTCGAAGACCTGTTCTCGTTCGACAGCTGACACCCATCGACGGCGACGGGCCGTCGCGTTAGAGATCTCCTCGCATGGTCCCACATCCAGAACGCGGTCCGAGCGGGGCGTGGGGGATCGTGTTCGCGCTCGTGACGAACCGGTAGCCCGATGTTTCGTCACGAGGGCGCCACCCGGGAGGGGAGACACGACCGACGGCTCGCGGGCTACCTCGCGACCGTCGCGGGGTTCGTCAACGCCGCCGGGTTCGTCCTCGCGGGCAACTACACGTCCCACGCGAGCGGCAACGTCAGCCGCGCCGCCGACGATCTCGCGTCCGGCCGGGGGATCTCGAGCGCGAGCGCCATCGTCCTCGTCGCGGCGTTCTTCGCCGGCGCCTTCGTCGCGAGCTTGGCGATCGAGGGCCGCCCGCTCAAACGCCTTCCATTCACGTACGGCGCGCTGCTGCTCGGCGAGGCGGTGTTGATCGGCGTCTTCATGGGCGCCACCGACGATCTGCTCGCGAAGTCCGGGGTCCACGACGCCGAGAGCGCGCTCCTCTGCGCCGCGATGGGCATCCAGAACAGCCTCGTCACCCGCCTCTCGGGGGCCGTCGTCCGCACGACGCACGTGACCGGCGTCGTGACCGACCTCGGCATCGAAGCGGCCCGATGGTTTCGGTTCTGGCGCCTGCGGACGTTGCGCCGGATCCACGTCCGTCTCGCGCCGGAGGTCCCGGAGCGACCGCACGGCCCGAAGGTCGCGTTGCTCTCGACGATCTTCGCGGCGTTCGCGTTCGGGAGCGGCGTCGGCGCGCTCGCCTCGGTCCACTTCCACGCGCGTGCGCTGATCCTCCCGCTGCTCATGCTCCTGACGGGCGCGCTCTACGCGTTCGTCAGCGGCCGCTCCTGGGGCGGCGCCGAGAGCCGAAAGTGACGCCTAATCAGTCGGCGTGCAGGTTCGCACGCCGACATTCGTGGACGGCACTTCAGAGCTCGATGTCCGCGCAGCAGCGGAAGCCCGTCGAGTAGTCGTGGTACGCCGCCTCGTGGGCGTCGGTCCGGTACGAGCACCCGTCGCCGTTCTGGGTCACGTCTTGGTAGTAGCCGCCCTGGAACGTGCCGTTCGGATCGTCGACCCACTCGTGGATGTTGCCGACCATGTCGTGCACGCCGTAGCCGTTCGTGCAGCCCTCGTGCGAGCCGGTCTCCGCGAGCGTCCCCTCGAGCTGGTTCAGCTTGGGGTCGTTCATCTTGTCCCACGTCCAAGCCTTCCCCGCGGCGATGTCCGAGCGGAAGTACCGGCCCATGGGGCTCTTGCCGTTGTCGTTGCAAACGCCGACTTCGCGCGTGTCGGCGTAGCCGAATTTCTTCGGCGTCGGGCCCTGGCAGGCCTTCTTCCACTCCGCCGGCTTGCAGAGGCGCTTGCCGGAGAGCTGACACGCGGTCGTCGCCTGCTTTTCGCTGATGTAGCCCTGCGGGTAGACGCCCTTCTGGCTGACCGCGCGCACGACGTGACCCTCGACGGGCAAGTAGTACGGCCAAGCTTGCTCGGCGCCGCTCGGGAGGACTTCGACGAGCGCGGCCTCGTAGCGATCGATGCAGTAGCGATCGTCGATGCTCGCCATGTCGCCCGGGCACGCGCCGGTCTTCGGAAGCGGGCGCTCTTCGTCGTCGAAGAAGCGAACGGAGCCGTTCGTCGTGGGCGGAAAATTCAAGCTCGGCGAGATGTTCGCGGCGAATGCGGGCGCCACGTCGGGCTCGGCCGTGTCGTGCGCTTCGGCTTCGGAGGCTTCGGCGGCCTCGGCCGTGGAAAGGAGCGCCGAGTGCGTCCAGGAGCGGGTCCAGGACAAGACGGAGGCTTGACCCGTGCCCTCGCGGTAGCGAGCACATCCGAGCGCGCCGGCACCGGCGAGCAGCGCGACGGCGGCGGTCGCGGGGACGAGCGTTCGAACAAGCCAAGCCGGGTGGGAACTCTTCATCTTGCTGGACCTCCCGTGCTTCGACCCCGGGGACGACCTCCAGGGTGCATGACCCGCGTGCCATGGGCGCGTAAGCGGGTACGCGTTCTTGGGCATACGTTGGACCGCCGCCCGCTGGGAACCCGAAATCGACCCGGGCCGTTCCTTTTTGTGGGAGCTCGTCGCCCAATAACCTCCCAATATCTAAGTAAAATTCTCTTTAGTTCCGAGGCTTCAGGTAGAGTTCTTGAACCTATGTAAGAGCTTTCATAAGGCTGGGCTAGCCGTTCGGACGAGGACGCCTGCCACGGCCATTGGCCACGGAATGGGGCGGCTTGGGCGGGGAGCGTTGAGGGGATCGCAGCTTGCGCGAGCGGATCGGCTTCCACTAAAGCGGAGGCATGACCCGCCTTCACCGCCTCTACCTCGCGCCGGGGATGTTCGGGTTCGGCAAGCTGGCGAGCTACGACTACTTCGCGCACGTCGAACGGGCGCTGAAGGCTCGGTTTCGGGCCGCGGGGGAAGAGCTGCGGACGTACGTGGTCGACGTTCCGCCCACCGCGTCCATTCGGCGCCGCGCGGTGCGCCTGGCCGAGCTCGTGGCGTCGACCGCGGACGACGACGATGGGGCCAACGGGACTGGCGGGACCGCCGGAGGCAGCGGGACCGCCGGGCCGATTCATCGGCCCATTCACTTGCTGGGACATTCCACCGGCGGACTCGACGCGCGGCTCGTGGCGTCGCCGTCGGCGCACCTGCCGCTCGGGCAGGGAAAGCTCGACTGGCGCGCCCGGTTGGCCAGCGTCACCACGATGAACACGCCCCACTACGGGACGCCGCTCGCGGGGTTTTTTGCGACGGTCAGCGGTCAGCGCATGCTCTACGCCCTCAGCGCGCTGACGTTCATCGGCTTGTCCGTGGGCGCCCCGCCGCTCGCGGCCGCCAGCGCGCTCGTCATGGCCGTCGGCAATCTGGATCGCGCGCTCGGCGTCGAGCTGCGCGTGCTCGACGGGGTGACCGACGCGCTCTTGCGCGCGCTCGAGCCGGCCACCAGCCGCGAGGTTCGGGCCTACCTGGACGCGATCCGCCGCGATCAAGGCGCCGTCGTGCAGCTCACGCCGGAGGCGATGGACCTGTTCGTCGCGGGGGTCGAGGACCGCGCCGGCGTGTTCTACCAATGCGCCTGCTCGATGGCGCCGTCGCCCTCGGCGTTCGGGCTCGCGCGCTCGTTCGTCAACCCATGGCGGGCGCTCTCGTCCGCGCTCTTCACGACGATGCACGGCCTCACCGCGCGCTACGACGAGAGCTACCCGTGCGCGGCGGCCGATGTCGGAGCCGACGTCGAGGCGCGCCTCGCGCAGGTGTTCGGGCGCGCTCCCGGCGTGCGTTCGAACGACGGCGTCGTCCCGCTGCGCTCGCAAATCTGGGGGAAGATCGCGTGGATGGGCTACGCCGACCACCTCGACGTCCTCGGGCATTTTTCGCCGCCGAAGGCCGCCACGTCGCTCTGGAGCTCGCTCTTCGGGTCGCGGTCCGAGGCCGAACGCGCCGTGGCCGTGGCCGAAACCGTCGGCACGGGCCGGCCCGTGGGCGGCGATCGGATCGGTGAGGCCACGCGCGAAGCCGAGCGGGACGCCCGCGCGCTCGCCGACGAAGGCGGGCTCGTCGTCGAACGAGGCGCCGACGCCGTTCACGTGGATTGGCTCGCGAGCGGCTCGAATTTCGACGAAGGCGGCTTCGGGGAGCTCATGGACGCCGTGGCGGCGGGCATGCTCGCGAGCACGGCCTCACGAGGCTGACGCGACGCCGAGCGAGGCTGACGCGATCCCGAGCGACGAGGATGCTGCCCCGGCGCGTGTCGGGATTCGACGCGAGGCCTCGAGAAGGGACTATCGGCGTGCGCTTGCGATCGGTAAAGTGGCGGGTCGATCTGGAGGTCATGCTGATGAAGGCTTATCGACTCGCTTTCGTGCTCGGGGCACTTCCGCTGGCGCTTTACGCCTACGCGTGTTCGAGCGATGACAACAACTCGGACGGGACGAAGGACAACGACGCCGGCCAGACGCAGGACTCGGACGCGTCGTCGACGGACGAAGATTCCGGCTCCACGCCCGGCGACAAGGACTCCGGCGAGCCGGGGACCGACGGCAGCGTCGATCCGACGGACGGCGGCTCCGACGACGCGTCCATCGACGACGCGGGCGATTCGGGAGACGCGGCTCCGACCGATCTGAGCTGCGTCGGCAACCCGCTCGTGGCCGACAGCAAGACCCCCGACGGCGGCTGGCCCGACGGTGGCGTGGTCGCCGATGGCGGCGCGCTGCGCGAGCTCTCCGTGACGACGCCGGGCGGCCCGAACCCGCCGTATTTCGTCGGCCCGCGGTGGACCGATGCCGTCGACGGTGGCGCGCTCATCGTCTCGCAGCTCAACCCCGAGACCGGCGTGCTCCTCGTCGGCCCCGACGGCGGCGCCGCGACCTCGCTCCGCAAGGCGCCCGCCAACAGCTATGCGCTCGGCAACGCGTTCGACAAGACGAACGTGATCACGGCCGTCAGCTCGGACGAGTTGGCGGGGACCACGGCGATCTACCGCACGACGCTCGACGGCGGCGCGGGAGCGACGACGGCGCTCGCCAAGACGTACAACCCGACGGGCATCGTGATCGGACCGGCGAACAACCTGTACTTCACCGATCCTCAGTATCAGCACACTCCGGCGGGGACGACCGGCCTCTACCGCGTTGCGGCGAATGGCACGGTCACGGCGATCGAGTCGTTCAACCAGAACGACGTGCATCGCTACAATTACCTGGCGATCACGGCCGATCAGAAGACGCTCTACGTCACCGAGACCGAAGGCGCGCGGGCGATCCACAAGTACGCCGTGGGCGCGGACGGCACCGTGACGGCGCCGCCGACGGCGTTCGCGCCGGCCGCAGGCTTCCCGGTCGGTGTCGCCGTCGACAGCGGTGGCAACGTCTGGGTCGCGGAGCTGACGTACCTCCAGGTTTCGGACAACGGCGGAAACGGCCGAGGCGGACGCGTCGAGGTCTTCGCGCCGACGGGCGCCAAGCTCGGCGAGATCCGGATCCAGAACAACCGCCCGTCGTCGGTGGCCTTCGGTGGCGCGGACGGCAAGACCGTCTACGTGACGACCGAAGAGAACATCTTCGTCTACCCGACCCGCTGCGCCGGCGTTCGCTGACGAAGACACCTGCCCGCGCGCGGTGACGTCCGCGCCGTGCATCGACGAGAGGCCCGCCGGAGCGATTCGGTGGGCCTTTCTCGTTGGTGACGACCGAGGCTCGAATCAGGCCAGAACGGCGTGTGGGTTCGCGCCGAAGGGATTCGCGTCGACCTTCGCCGCTGCCGCGAGGAATTGCCAGAGGCCGGGGATGCTCGGTGTGCCCGCCGGGAGACCGACCTTGTCGCTCGTCTTGCCGGTCGTCGCGTTCTTGATGCCTTTGCCGATCACGAGCGCGGCCAGGCCCGCCTGGTGGTCCGAGAAAGGCAAGCTTCGATGAAAGTCGCCGAAGATGGCGACGATGACGTTGCGTTGGGGGTTGTTTGCGGCGACCACCCGCGACAGAAACACGTTCAGCGCGGGCGCGATGCGTTGGCGCATCATGTTTCGGGCGCTCGTTCCGCCCATGTCTCCGTGCGTGTCCCAGAGGCCGCCGCCGTCCTCCGCGATGAGGAAGTTGGTGCCCGAGCGCACCATGAGCTCCGCCGCGGCCATCCGCGCGGCGAAGGTGTTCACGCTGGTTCCTTTCAGGGTGTAGGCGCCGTTGAACTCGGTGACGTCGAACGGCTGCACGGGCTTGCTCAACGTCGCGATCGCGGACGTGAGCCCTTGGTCGACCGACGCGAGCGAGCTCGGGTGCTTCGCGAGCACGTCTTTCGACATGGCTTGCGCGGCGGCGATGCCCCTCGCGGTCCCGGCGCGATCGGCGCGGTCCGGTGCGTTCGGTGCACCCGCGATTGCTTCGATGGTCGCCTTCATGTCTGTGATCGGTTGGAGGGAGACGCCGCCGACGGGGGCGGGACGCTGTCCGCGTGGGAGCGCGTCGCTTCCAACCGCCGCCGCCTTGATCGCGCCGTCGCCGCCGATGGCGTGGGCGAGCGCGAGCGGCGCGCTTTGGCTGCCGACGACGAAGAGGCTCCGTTGCGCCACGCTGTGATCGCTGATGCCGTGACGGACTCCGATCGTCGCCACGTGGGGGTGGAGGCTCTGTGGGATCGCGTCCGCCAGCGTCTTGTCGACGACGACGCCGCCGAGGTTCGTCGTGTTGGAGCCCGTCACGCCGAAGGCACCGCTGGTCGAAAACGCGTCCGCGCCCGTGAAGATCGCGTTGATGCCGCCGTTGAGGAAGATGCAGACGACCGACGTCGGCTCGGGCGTACCCGCCCATGCGGTCCCGAGGAGCGATCGCCCGGGGATGCGCGCACCGAGGGCCGCTCCGGCGCCGACGCACGCCGCCGTGAGGAACCTTCGACGCGAGAAATGGTCCATCTTCGATGCCCTCAGTAGGTGGTGAATCCCGCGGCCGTCATGATCGACGCGCACGTGTGTGCCCAACGGCGCCTCGCCACGCTCTCGTCCGTCGAACCGACGGCGCCGTCGACGCACGCCTTCGCCTCGTCCGGCGTGGGGGTGCGCTGCCAGATCTTCCGTTGCAGGGCCGCGCACTCCGCGGCGGCGGAAGCGGCCGTCGGCATTTGCTCGTACTTCGCGTCGGTCATGGTGTCGTAACAGGCACCAAACGCGAGCGAGTAGAGCGTGTAGAGGCTCACGGCACCCGCCGTCGGCTCGGTGTACCAGCGCGCGGGAACGACACCGAAGGCGGCCGCGCTCGACCCCAAGTCCGAAGGAACTTTTCCGAGCGCTCGCTCGAACTCCGAGGCGAGCGCCGCGTGTGGCTTCACCCGCCGTCGATCGACTCCGATGGCCCCCGCCATCCGCCCGGCGGTGAAATCGGTGCCACCGAAGCCGAGGTGCGGCGCACCTTCGTCGCAGCGGACGGTCGGCGTCGGATCGGGGGAGGACGTGCCGGCGTCCACCGCGTACGAGGTTCCCTTGGTGTGCTCCGCGTCGAGATCGACGTAGTCACACGCGGTGACGAGGAACGTGAAAGCGATCGCGAGAGGAAGACTTCGCACGACGGCTCCTACTCGCAGAAGTCGGGGGCCTTCGCGATCGTCGCGAGGGCCGAAGTGATGGTTTTGTCCTTCTTGAAGGCGTCGACGCACGTGTCGAAGAGCGGCCCTTCGCAGCTCTGCTCGCTCCGTCCGTAGAGGAACTTGAACGCGAGGCGGCATGCGTTCACGTCGAAGGCTTCGTTCGCCACCAGGGCCTCGACGAATTCGCGCTGGTTCGAAATCGCCGTCCCCCCGAGGAGCGTCTGCGTCGTCACCTTCGACGTGTCGATCCGGGTGGTCGCGCCCGACCCCGTCCGCTTGCCGAGGACCATCGCGACCTTGTCGAGCGCGTACCACGGATCGTAGTGACAGCTCGCGCACGGCTCCGCTTTGCGGCCCTCGGCGCTGATGTCGGCGTCGGGCGCGCTCGTCGTCGCGACGAGCGTGAGCCCGATCGTGTTCTGCATCATCTGGTAGGCCGCCGAGATGCGGATGCCCGCGGGTTCGTTTCCGGCATAGCGCGCGACCCATGCCTGGCTCGCGAAGTAGCCGAGTCCGTCCGCGTCGTCCGAAATCACCGCCTCCGAGTTCGGGTCGAACCAATACCGAGGCGAGACGTCGACGTGGCCGACGAACATCTCCGACCACGGCTCGTCCTTCGCGAGGACATACTTCGTCATGTAATACGGCGCGTCCTCCGCCGGCGTCGCGCCAGGGACGCGGTTGAACTCCGAGTTGATGAAGCCCGCGAACCTTTCCTGGAAGCGGGCGTCCTTCACCAGCGTGTCGAAGGAGGCTTGCGGGTTCGCGCTCGCGAGCGCTTCCGGCGTCGCGCCTTCACCGACCATCGCGATGAAGAGACGCGTCGCGCATCGTTCGTTCCGTTCGGCGAGATCGGCGCCGTTCGGATCCGCGGCGGCGTGCCTTGGCGTCGACGCCATCGCGAGGCCGAGCGCTCCGAAGACCGACGCGATCGGAAGCAGCTTACGTACGGCGTCGGGCACCATGGCTCCTCGACGCACGCCGCCCGCTCGTCGACGACGGCGGGGACGCCATGGCCTGCAACACCGTGGTCACCGTCGCAGTATTGGACGACTCGCGAGACGTTGCCATTGTTCCATGACATTGTGACGATTCGGAGACCCTCGGCCAGTGCCGTAGGATCGCGCGGCGCCCTCATGCGTTGGATCGCGTCGGCGGTCCTTCCACATGTAGGCATGGGCGTTCCGGGCTCTAGTCTGCGGGGAAATCCCTAGGGAAAACATGGTCTTTCGCGAGGCGTACGATCGAGCTTCGCGTAGATCCGCTCGTAGCCCTCGCGCATGGCTTCGAGGGAATAGCGTTCGACGACGAGCGCACGGGCCCGCTGGCCGCGTCGTTCGAGCTCGCCGGAGCTTTGCATCGCGCGCCGCATGGTGGCGGCGAGGGAGATCGCGTCGGCGTGTGGGGCGAGCCAGCCCGTCGTGCCTTCGTGCACGAACTCCGGGACGCCTCCCACGGGCAACGCGACCACGGGGCGGCCACACGCCATGGCTTCGAGCAAGGCGATGCCGAGGCCTTCGGTGCGGGCGCTCGAGAGGGCCGCGTGCGCGGTGGTGAGGGGGGCCCGCACGTCGTCGCAGTGGCCCGTCCACTGCACACGGTCGGCGATGCCGAGCGTCCGGGCGAGCTCGACGAGGGCCGCGCGCTCCGAGCCTTCACCGACGACGTGGAGGACGGCGCCGGGGACGTCGGCGAGCGCGTGGAAAGCGATGTCGAGGCCCTTGCGCCGATCGAGGCGGCCGAGGGCGACGAAACGGAACGGCTCGGGGGGCGAGAAGGCGGGGACGGGCGCGACGGCGAAGCGCGTGACGTCGACGCCGTTGGGCACCACGCACGTCTTGGTCGACGCCCAAGGTGCGTGGGCGCGCGTCACCGTTCGGAGGTGCTCGCTGACGCTGACGGACACGTCGGCGCGGCGGAGGGACCAGCGCGAAAAGACCCAGCAGCTCGGATCGTCGAAGACGCGGGTGGAGTGCTCCGTCCGCACGACGCGGGCGCCGGCTCGGAGCGCGGCGCGCGTGCCGAGGACCTGCGACGCGAAGGTGTGCAGGTGCACGATGCCGGCGCGCCGCTCGCGCACGACGCGTTCGACCCACGCGACGTCGAAGGGGCCGAGCGAGCTCGCGAGGTAGGAGAGGGGGCCTTCGCGGGTCGGACCGCGGTAGACGACGTCGAGGCCGGCGTCGCGGAAGAAGGCGTGGAGGCGCTCGTTCGGGGTCGACAGCGCGACGACGTGGCTCCGGTGCGCTCGATCGGACGCGAGATCGGCGAGCATGCGCTCGGCGCCGCCGATTTCTCCGGCCGAGACGACGTGGACGACGGGGGATCGTCGGGGCGCGTTCGTGGGGGCGTCCCGGGGCGCGTTCGTGGACGCGTGGCCCGCGGACGGAGCGCCTGCCGACGATCCGGCGGCGTTCATCCCGCGAGCTCCGGCGCCCGATGGAGCTCCGTGAGGCGGGCTTCGAAGCGCACCCAGAAGACGACCGCGACGGCCGCTTGGACGGCGCTCGTGGCGAGCGCGATGCCTTCGAGCCCCATGACGCGGAGCAAGAGGAGGTTGAACACGACGTTGCATCCCGCGTTCAGGACGCCCATGCCGAGCATGATGCTGCTGTTCTGGAGCGCCACGTGCGCGCGCGACAGGATGAGCAAGGCGCCGAACGGCACGAGGCCGACGAGGTGATAGGGGAAGATGCGGATCATGCGCTCGACGCCGCCCTCGTCCATCTCGCCGCGCAAGAAGACGAACCGGAAGAGCGGCGTCCGCACGGCGTAGAGCAAGAGGCACGCGACCGCGAGCAGCACCGAGACGGTGACGAGCGCGCGCACGACGGTCCGCCGGAAGGTCGCCAGGTCGCGCCGGGCGAAGTCGTCGGACAGGTGCGCGAGGAGCACCGACAGGAGCGCGGCCTGCAAAATTGACGTGGGCACCGACGAGACGTCGCGCGAGTAGCGCAGCATCGTGCCGCCGCCGACGACCAGCGTGAGGCCGGCCATGAGCTGGTCGATGACGGGGTTGATGCGCGTGACGGCGCCGCCGGCGACCTCGGAGCTCACGAGCTTGGCGAACTGGACGAGGGCGGGCGGTCGCGAGAGCCCGAAGCGGAGGCGGAGGCCCACGATGCGGATCGAGAACCACGCGAGCAGGCCGCCCGCGACGAGCTCCGCGGCGAGCGACGCGACCGGGACGAGGACGACGCCGAGCGAGGCGTGCCCGACGGCGAGGATGCCGATGTTGACGAGCATGCCGACGCCGCTCGCGACCGATTGCACGACGTAGTGGTGCTCGACGACGAGGAGCGACGCGAAGAAGGTGCGCGTCGAGATCGCGACGAGGTAGAGCGCGAACGGGACGACCATCTTGGCCGAGAGCGCGAACTCGGCGCCGTCGTAGCGGTAGGCGAACCACCCCATCGCGACGCCGCCGACGACGACCGCGATCGCGCCGCCGAGGATCCACGTGTGCGTGAGCAGCGAGCCGAGGAGGGTCGGCACGTCCTTGGGGCGCTCGAGGCGTTCGCGGACGAGGATCGGGACGATGGCCGAGTCCTGGTAGGCCGAGAAGACGAGCGAGCCGGCGAGGGCGAAGATGGCCCACGCGAAGTAGTAGACGTCCGTGGCGCGGCTCCGGCCGAACCAGTAGGCGAGCAGGAGCGGCAAGACCGCTTCGCCGGCGCGAAAGACGAGCTGCGCCGGCAGGACGAGGAGCGACGTCCGGAGGATCGAGCGCTTTCGGGACGGCGGCGTGCCGGTCGTCGGGACCTCCGTCATGCGCGTCATGCGGCGAGGATCTCCGGGACGTCGCCGAGGCCGACGACGGCGACGCCCTCGCGCTCGGCCCACGCGAGCAGCGCGCGGAGGCGTCCCAGGATGCCGCGCGCTTCGCTCTCCGTCGAGGCGTAGGGGCTCAGGCCGGGGACGATCTCGACGTTGTGGAACATCGCGTTGAGGATGACGGGGCGACCAGGGGCGCTCCTGCGCGCGCTCGCCACCTCGTCTTCGGCGACGCGGACGAGCCCGCGCTCGGTGCCGCGCGTGGGCCGGAGCCAGCTCGGATCGATGCGCGATCCGAGGATGGGCACGGCATTGACAAAGCGCTTGCGGATGGTTACCGGCACCTCGAGCAAGCCGGCGTCGCCGCGCTCCCACGGGCGCTCGGCGTTCGGGCGGTACGGCTGCGTGGGGGCGCCCTCGAAGGAGAGGTTCTTCGCGCCCGACGACGACCAGTCCATGTGCGGCGTGACGCTCGACTCGACGGCGTAGCCCAGCGACTCGAGGATGCCGATCGAGGCCGGACCGATGCCGAAGCGCCCGGCTCGGAACGACTGGGGCTGCTCGCCGAACCGGCGGATGAACTGGTCGGTGAGGTACGTGAGTTTTTGCCGCTCGACGTCTTCCGGGTAGTCGCGCTGGAAGTCGGCGGTGACGTCCGGCTCGAAGGCCCCCGGCTCGGCGTACTCGCCGTGCAAGTGCGTGCCGAGCTCGCACGTCCCTTCGAGCTTCCGGAGCGCCTCGGCGCTTGCGTCGTCGCGGAGGACCTCGGGCGAGAGGAGGTAGGTCGGCTTCGCGCGGAACTGCACGAACAGGGGCTGCAGGCGACGGACGACGCCCTCGTGGATGCCGTCGAAACGCATCGGTTTTTGCGAACGCCAGCCCTTGCCTTTGTCGCACTCGGTATCGATGGAGACGCAAAGGTAAGCGCGGCTCATGGCAACGCTGCTTTCTACCCTCTCTCGGCGCGAGGAGCCACGGCCGCGATGCGCCATGCCGCTCCGATTGCGGGGCTCGGGCGCTTGGTGTACGGAGCGTCGGATGTCCATCGCCGGTTCGGTCGAGCCTCGAACGGAAGTCGCGCCCGTCGTCGGCGCGCCCGATGCCACGAACGACGTCCCCGTCCTCCGCGCCCGTCGAAAAGTGCGCGTCTTGTTCATCAACGACACGGCGCGCAACGGCGGGCCCGGCCGGAGCCTCTTCTACATCTTGCGCTTCCTCGACCCCGAGATCGTCCACCGGGCGGTCGTCCTGCCTCGACCGGGGGTCATCAGCGAGCTCTACGAGGACAGCGGCGTCACGGAAGAGCTGCTCTTCGAGCGCGATCTCGTCGAGAACCCCATCGAGCCGTGGGATCGACCGATGGTGCGCGACGACTTCGAGGCCCCGCTGCACCTCCGCGGCGCGCGGGCGGCGGTGAACGTCTTTCGCGCGGGCCGGGCGATGGCGCGCCTGACCGGCCTCGTCCGTCGCGGCGAGTACGATCTCGTCTACTGCAACGGGACGAACGCCGATTTCGCCGGTGGTCTCCTCGCGTCGCTCGCGGGCGTTCCGGTGCTCTGGCACGTTCGCTACACGTCGCTGCCGCCGGCCGTGAGGGGTGTGCACGATCGGCTCGCGGCGAGCTCGGGCGTCCGCCGGATCGTGTGCGTGTCGAACGCCGCGGCCGCGCTCTTCCCGCATTGCCCGGACAAGGTGCGCGTCATCCACAACGCGCTCGACGTCGACGAGTTCGACGTGCACGGCATCCAGCCGCGCTTGCGGAGCGAGCTCGGGCTCTCGAAGGACACCGTGGTCTTCGGCAGCCAAGGGCGGATTCTCCCGCGCAAGGGCTACGTGGAGATGATCCGGGCGGCCAAGCGCGCGCTCGACCGGATGAGCGAGGACGAACGGTCGCGCGTGCACTTCGCCGTGCTCGGCGACACGCCGGAGGACATTCGGCCCGATCACCTCGCGGAGTGCCGCGCGCTCGTCACGGAGCTCGGCCTCGAGGCGCGCTTCACGTTCCTCGGCTTCCGCGCCGACGTGAAGCCGTACGCGGCGGACTTCGACGTCGCCGTGGTGCCGAGCGTCTATCCCGATCCGCTCCCGCGCGCGGTCATCGAGTCGATGGCGCTCGGAAAGCCGGTCGTGGCGTTCGACGTCGGCGGCGTCGCCGAAATGCTCCGCGGCGGCGAGACCGGCGCGCTGGTCCCCGCGAACCCGCCCGATGTCGACGCGCTCGCCGAGCAGTTCTTGCGTTACTTCCGCGATCCGGCCCTTCGGGTGAGCCACGGCCGCGCGGGGCGGGCGCGCGTCGAGCGCGACTTCGACGGCGCGACCCAAGCCAAGCGCATCCAGAACCAGATCCTCGAGGCGTCGGGGCTCGCGGCGGCGAACGCGCGCTGAAGTGCCGCCCACGAATGTCGGCGTGCGAACCTGCACGCCGACTGAGGCGTGGCGTCGCCGCGTCCGTCGGATCCGAACCGTCGCCGTCGCGAACCCCTTGCCCGCGGCGGGCCGTCGTGGAACGGTCCGGATCGAAGCGAGGGGCATTCATGAAGGCGTGGCGCTTTGTCTTTTCGTCGATCATGGCCGCCGCCTTCGTGGCGTGCGCGAGCGATTCGTCGACCGTCCGCCCCGAAGGAGACGCGCCGAGCGGGGGCGACGCCGCGGTCGACGCGGACGCGAGTTCCGACGCCGGCGACACCCTCGCGCCACGAACGACGAACCCCTATGGAGCTCCGTATCCGACCGAAGGCATCGGCTGGAAGGCGCGCGAAGGTTCGACGCCGGGGGAGCGCCTCGCGAACCTCACGATGCCGGGATACGCGGCGGACTCGGACGTCGCCGCGAACGTCTCGATGGCCGACTTCTACGATCCCGAAGGGCGCACCCACGACGTGCTCATGCTCCTCGTGACGGCGGCCTGGGATCCGTACGCGCGCCTCTCGCTCAACGTCATCCAAGGCTCGAAGAAGCGGCTCCGAACGCTCAGCGTCCTCGGCGGCGGCCGGGCGAGCGGCATGACGGCGACCCTCAAAGATCTGGAACGATGGCGCGGTGAATACCCATGGGCCGCGCACGGGCTCGACCCGGATTTCGTGGCCTTCAAGCCCGCGTTCGGCGGCTCCGAGGCGGTGCCGCTGCTCATGGTCGTCGACGCGCGGACGATGGAGATCTGCACGAGCCGGATCGGCCCCGTCTACACGACGGACGACGTCGACGCGCTCGCCGCCGCCTGCCGTCCGGCACTGTACGTTCGCGATTATGCTTCGGATTCGGTCGCCACGCCGCGCGCGCCAGCTTCCTCGATGGCGTCGGCGCGCCGCGGGCGACGCGAGCACTGGAGGATCTGCTTGCGCACGCGGATGGCGTCGGGCGTGACCTCGACGAGCTCGTCGGCGTCGATCCACTCCATCGCCGTCTCGATCGTGAGCGTGCGCGGGACGGCGAGCATGACGTTCTCGTCCTTGCCGTGGTTGCGCACGTTCGTCTGCTTCTTCTCTTTGACGAAGTTCACGTCGGCGTCGCTCGGGCGGTTGTGTTCGCCGACGATCATGCCTTCGTAGACGTCCGCGCCCGGCTTGATGAAGAAGACGCCGCGCGCCTGCAGGTGGTTCATCGCGTACGGCGTCGCGACGCCCTGGCGATCGGAGACGATCGCGCCGAGCTGGCGCTTCGGCAAGACGCCGCCCCACGGCTCCCAGCCGTCGAAGAGCGTCGTGAGCAGGCCGGTGCCGCGCGTGGAGGTGAGGAACTCGCCGCGGAAGCCGATGAGGCCGCGGCTCGGGATGCGGAACTCGAGGCGCGTCCGGCCGTGGCCGTGGCCCGCCATCTTCGTCATGCGGCCGCGGCGCGTGCCGAGCCGCTCGGTCACGACGCCGATGTACGCGTCGGGGACGTCGATGACCGCGAGCTCGTACGGCTCGTGGCTCACGCCGTCGATGACTTGCGTGACGACCTCGGGGTTGCCGAGCTGCATCTCGTAGCCTTCGCGGCGCATCGTCTCGACGAGGATCGCGAGCTGGAGCTCGCCGCGACCGAGCACCGTGAACGTGTCCGGCGAGTCGGTGTCTTCGAAGCGCAGGGCGAGGTTCCGGCGCGTCTCGCGGAGGAGCCGCTCGCGGAGCTGGCGGCTCGTGAGGAACTTCGAGGCCTTGCACTTGCCCGCGAACGGCGACGTGTTGACGCCGATGCGCATCTTGATCGTCGGCTGTTCGACGACGATGCGGGGCAGGGCGCGCTCCTCCCAGCCCTCCGAGAGATCGACGATCGTGTCGCCGACGTCGATCTCGTCGATGCCCGCGATGGCGATGATCTCGCCGGCGTGCGCTTCGGGCGTGGGCGTGCGCTTGAGGCCCTCGAAGGTCGAGAGCACCTTGATGGCCGCCTTCGCGCGCGTGCCGTCCTTCAGGATGCCGACCTGCTGGTTCGCGCGGAGGGTGCCGGCGGCGATTCGACCGATCGCGAGGCGCCCGACGTAGTCGTCGTGATCGAGGTTGTTGACCACGATCTGCAAGGGCGCGTCGGGATCGCCCTTCGGGGGCGCGACCTTCGCGAGGATGGTCTCGAAGAGCGGCGCGAGCGTCGTGTTCGGATCGTCGAGCGAGGTCTTGGCGATGCCTTCGCGTCCGATCGCGTAGAGCACCGGGAAGTCCATCTGGGTGTCGTTCGCGTCGAGATCGATGAACAGGTCGAAGACCTCGTTCAAGACGTCGTTCGGCCGGGCGTCGCCGCGGTCGATTTTGTTGATGACGACGATGATCGGGAAGCCGAGCTCGAGGCACTTCCGGAGCACGAAGCGCGTCTGAGGGAGGGGGCCTTCGGCGGCGTCGACGAGCAGGATGGCGGCGTCGGCCATCATGAGGGTGCGCTCGACCTCGCCGCCGAAGTCGGCGTGGCCTGGCGTGTCGACGATGTTGATCTTCGTGATCGAACCGTCCTTGCCGCGCCAGCGGACGGACGTGTTCTTCGCGAGGATCGTGATCCCGCGCTCACGCTCGAGATCGTTGGAGTCCATGACACGGTCGGCCACCGTCTCGTTCTCGCGGAACGTTCCGGCTTGCTTGAGCATGTGGTCGACCAGCGTGGTCTTGCCGTGGTCGACGTGCGCGACGATCGCCACGTTGCGGAGCTGCATGAGGGAGCCGCTTCTAGTCGGCGAGACGCGACGCGGCAAGCTCCGCGTTCAGCGATCCAACCCGAGCCGCGTTCGGGCCTCGGCGTAGGCGTCGCTCACCGCGAACGTGACGAGCTCGCGGATCTCCGGCGTTTCGGCCAGGAATGCCGCCCGTCGGCCGGCGAGGGAGGCGAGCCCGTCGTGGCCCTGCATCCACGCCATGGCCTCGAGCGCGGCGGCCGGATTGCCGACGGCGAGGAGAGCGGCCCGGTTCGCCCAATGGATGACGACCTGACGGAGGCTGGCCCCGCTCGCGGCGAGCGCCCCGGAGGCCTCCAGGGCGAGCGTGCCGACCGTCGGATCGAGCTTGCGCGGCAGGGCGCTGGCGATTTTCCGGGAGAGCTCGGCGACGCGCTTCGGGTCGACACTGGCCGCCGGAGGTGGGGCTTTCAGCGTCGAAAAGAGCGCGGCGGCGAGGGCGTCGGCGTCGGCGGCTTCGCCCCGCGCGAGCGCCGAAGCTCGGATGACGAGGAGCTTCAACGCCCGGACGACGACGAAGGCGCGCGCCGGCTCGTTGGGATCGGTCGCGAGCGGCTCGCCGACCAGGAGCGAGGGGGTCGTCGACGCGAGCGGAACGGCCACACGGCCGAGCTTCGGGGAAACGAGGATCTGGAGCGCGCCGAGCCCGACGATGGTGGCGATGGATCCGGCCGTCCGCGCGAGCGGCGTGCCCGGAGGGAGCGGAACGGCCCGAAGCGCGCGGAGATCGACGGGGGCGGCCGCGTCGAGGGCGTCGCCCGTGCGAGCGAGCAGCGTGCGCAGGGCCTCTCCGGCGACGTCGGGTGCGAGGACGTCGTCGAGGCGCGGATCCATGGCGCGGGCCTCGGCGCCCCGGGGCGAGACGTGCGTGTCGTGGCCCGCGACGGCCGCGTGGGCCGCTTGGACGAGCTGGGCGGTGTTCGTTCGACCGCGGAGCTCGAGCGCCGCCTGGAGGAGCTCGAAGAGCGAGGCGTCGAAGCGACCGCTCGCGAGGGCGCGCCGCACGTCGGCCGCCGTCCGATCGAGCAAGATTTGCATCGCGGGCATCTGGTGCTGGCGCGCGTAAAACTCGCTGATCGCGCGGAGCGCCGGCACCGACGTCGGGTGCTCCCGCCGCGCGGTCTCGAAGATTTGCTCCGCGCGCCGCAAATCGCGCCCCAGCTCGTGGATTTGCGCGAGCTCGACGAGCCGGCGCAGGCGATCTTCCGGCGGTGACACGTTCAAGAGCTCTTGCTGGAGCAGCGCGGCTTGCGCGGCGTCGCCCTGTTTGCGGCACACGTCGATGAGCTTCTCGATGGTCGCCACGTCGTCTGGCGCGCGCTTGAGCACCTCTTTGAAGGCGATCTGGGCGCGCGCGGGCTGATCGAGGTGCACCGCGTAGATGTCGCCCAGCGTCTCGTAGACCGCCCGCTGCTCGGCGGCCGAAGGGAGGAGCCGCGCGAGACGTACGTACGATTGCTCCGCGACCACCCAATCGCCGGCTTGCGTGCAGAGCTCGGCCATCGCTGCGAGCGCGGTGGGGTGATCGGGCACGTCCCGCAGGGCCGCTTCGAGCGTCTTTTTCGCGCGCGCGCGGTCGCCGACGTCGACCAGCATGCGCGCGAGCTCCACCTCGAGCGTCACCCGTTCGACGCGATCGACGACGTGTTCGAGTCGCCGCTCGACGAGGCGCGCGCGATCGGCGTCGCGTCGTCCTTCGGCGTAGATCTTCGTGAGGTGATCGAACGTCTCGCGGTAGCCGACGTCGATCTCGGCGCAGGTCTCGAACGCCGCCGTGGCTCGCTCGACGTCGCCTTCGTCCAACCAAAGGAGCGCGGCGCCGTACGCCGCGTCGAGCTTCCTCGACGGAAGGGCGCTCGTCCTTGCGAGGCCCTCTCGGGCTTCGGCGAGCGCGCGTCGGTCGCCGCTCGCTTCGTGGATCGCGACGAGGGCTTCCCAGGCCACCACGTCTTCCGGGGCTTCGCCGACGGCGTGATCGAGCAACGCGCGCGCTTCGTCGGGGCGGCCCGCGCCCTGCGCCGCTTCGCTCGCGACGACGAGGAGGTGGGCCTTCTCCGCGCCGCGGGTCGTCCGCGCCGCGAGCTCTCGGGAGGTCTCGAGGACGGCGGCTTCGTCGTGGTCGAGGCGCGCGCGCGCGTTTGCGGCCCGGAGCGCCCAGAGCGGACGCGCGGCGGCGAGGGCCGCGTTTCGCACGAGCCGTTGCGCAACGGACGTGGTCTCCGGCGAGGGATGCCTCCGCGCGAGGTGCGCGGCGAGCGCGGCGTGCGCGTGGAACTCGCCGTCGTCGCTGGTCTCGAGGGCCTCGGCGACGGCGGCCGCGATCGGTGCGAGCTCGTCGTCACGACCCGCTTCGATGAGCGCGACTTCGACGAAACGCAGGCTCCGGAGCGCGTGCGGCGAATCCGCGAGGATGGCGCGGTGCCAGAGGAGAGCGCCGGCCGGATCGGGGTCGATCGACGCGAGGCGCTCGTAGGCTTCGCGCCGTTCGTCGTCGTCGCTCGCGCCCTTCGCGGCTTCGATGAGGGCTTCGGTTCGCTCGATCACGCGCCCGAGGGCGAGCTCGGCGCGCTCGCGGACGAGGGGGGCGCCCTCCGCTTCCCCTGCCGCTTCGGCGGCCTTCGCGACCCGCAGGGCCGCCTCCGGATCGCCGGCGCCGAGGTAGCCGAACGCGCTCTCGAGCAGGAGCGCCGCGCGCGCCGCGCCTTCTTCGTGGCCCGCGCGGGCTTCGCGGAACGCCGCGTCGTCGGCCGGGGGCGTGTGCCCGAGCAGCTCGAGGCGTTCGCGGAGCGCGACGTCGTTCGACCGCGCCGCGAGGGCCTCCTCGACGAGGGACTCTCGGCGTTTCGGATCGTTCGAGAGGCTCGCTTCGCGGAGGGCCTCGATGGCGCTCGAGCTGATCGCCGTCGCGCGACGTCGTTCGACCCAACGCCGGGCCTCGTCCGTCGCGCCGCGCCTGCGCGCGTCGTCTTCGGCGATGAACGCCGGAAGCCCCGTCTCGCCGAGACGACCCATGGCGCCGTTGAGCCAGGACGCGCGGTCCGCGTTCGCCTCGTCGCGCACGAAGAGCTCGAGGGCAGCGCGCTGGCGGCGTCGCCCGCGATCTCCGTCGTCGATCGCGCGACGGCGAGCTCGGCGATCACGTCCGTCGACGGCTCCACGTCGGCGAGGGCGCGGAGGGCCGCCGTGCGTGCCGCGGTGCTCGACGCTCCCTCGAGCGCCGAGGCCCACGCCTGCGCGGCCTCGCGAGCGTCGCCGGAACGCTCGGAAATCAACGCGCGAGCGAACTGCGCGGTCGTGTCTTCGTCCTTGGCGATGGAGGCGATCGCCCGCCCGAGATCGCCCCAGCGCGCGGCGCGCGACGCATGTTCGAGGAACACCCCCGACAGGGATGGATCGACGACGTACGGGAGCTCCGCGAGGGCCGCGTCGAGCTCGTCGACGGTCGGCCCCCCCGCGAGGAGCCGCCCGAGCTCGTCGCGGGCGTGCACGTCGTCCCCGTCCGCACTCGTCGGCGTTCCTGACGGGCGCGCGTCGGTCGCACCGAGCGCTCGCGCGAGGGGTTCGAAGGCGGCACCGGCGTCGCGCAGTGCGTGCGCTTCCGTGGCGGTACCCAAGCCGGCGAGCGCGGCGATCACGGCCCGTTCGCTCGGTGAGAAGGGCGCTCCGTCGGCGAGCGCTTCGCGGACGAGCGTGGCGTCCGAGAGCTCGAGCCCCCGCGCGGCGAGGTGCCTTGCCGCCGAACGGTGACCTCGCGCAGCGAGCGCCCGCGCGGCCTCCGCGGCCCGACGGCGTTCGGTGTCGGTCGCGGCGCCGAACGCCGACGTGAGCCAGAGAGCGGCGCGAGCGAACGTGGGATCGTCGAACGCGGCGAGCCGTCCCGCGGCCCGCGCGGCGACTTCCGGCGCTCGCGTCGCGAGGGATTTCCTCACGCCGCGGAGCGCATCCGTCAACGCGAGGCCGAGATCTCCGGGGTCCAAGGCCTCGTTCGGGGCGTCGCTTCGTTCTCGGACGGCCTCGACCAATGCGCGCCGCAGCGAGGCGAGCTCGGGCGCGTCGAGCGAGCTCGTCTCCACGGACGAAGGATCGTCGCTTCCCAGCGCGCTCGCGACCTGCGCCGTCGCCGGTCGAACGTCGTTCGGATCGGAGGCACGTGCGCGTGCCCACCGCTCCGCCTCGGCCGGGACCATGCCATCTCGTCGGAGGACGTCCGCGCCGAAGAGCTCCGCGTGCGTTCGCGCGGCCGCCGTCGGCGCGTTCGCGGCCTCCGCTTCGAGGGTGGCTGCGAGCCCGCTCGACGCCTGGGCATCGAGCTGCCGTGCCTGCCGCGACGCGAGGGGATCGTCCGATCGGAGCGCGTGCGCTTCCGCGGCGCGTGCGCGTGCGCGCTCCGTATCGCCGGCGAGGGCGAAGAGCTCGCTTACGGCGACGAGCGCCCGTGCTCGCCGTGCGGGATCGCTTTCCGCGAGCGCCTCTTCCTCGAGCCATTCGGCGCGTGCGTGGAGGCCGTCGACGTCGGTCGCGTCGCCTGGCAGATCGAACACCGCCAACGCCGCGAACGCCTCTTCCTCGGCGCTCTTCGCCGCAGGCTTGCTTCGACCTCGCGCCGACGACGGCGGACTCGCCGAGCCAGGTGCCTTCGGGATCGCCTCGTCGTCGACCTCGATCGAGATCGGTCGATCGCTCTCCGCCCCGACGGCCTCGTCGTCGTCCAGCTCGAGATCGATCGACGGCAACGCCGCGGGCATCTTCGCCGATGCCGACGCCTCGTCGAGCTCGAGGTTTGGAAGCGGAGGCAGGAGCGGGCTCGAAGGCTTCGACGCGCTCGTCGGCGAGGAGGGCGCCACGACCGGTCGCGGTCCGATCCGCGGCGGGAGGTTCGGCTTGCGCAGATCGGCGGGGCGGGGGAGAGATCGGGACGACGGAGGAAGAGGCAGCGGCAGCGGCTTCGGCGGAGCGAGCGGCGCGCGCGGCGGCTCGACGGCAGGTCGCGCCGCCACCTCGGGAGAGGCCGCTCGACCCGCATCGACGAGGGCGTCGACGGGGCGTGGAGCGTCGGCTTCGGCGGCGAGGGCCACGTCGGTCTTCGAGCTGCCGGCGTCCGGCGCGATCTCGGGCAAGAACGCGTTCTTGTCCCACTCGTCGAGCGCGGAATCCCAGTCGATGTCACCGAAGTCGATCGGGACGTTCTTGTCCTTCGGGTCGCCCATGATCAGCCTTCGAGTCCGAACGCTCGTCGGAGCTCGACGTAGCGTCGTGAGAGGACGAAGCGGAGGAGCTCGCGCACACCGTCGTCGTTCGCCCCGCGTGGCGCTCCGCCGAACGCGTTCGGATCGGAGAGGACGAGGGCGACGTCTCCGCAAGCGACGATGGCCGCGCGCTCCGCGGCGAGCCGCGCGCCGGTCTCCCACGCCGAGGGGTCGACGGTGGCCTTCGCGAGCGATCGGCAGAGGGGTTCGATGCGCGCCTTCGTCTTGCGCGCGATGGCCTTGTTCAGCGCCCGCTCGACGTCCGCCGGAGGATCTCCCCACGGGGGAGCCGGCGACTTCGTCGTCTTGCACGCCGCCGCCGCGATCGCCGCCGCGGTGACGCCCCGGACGCGGAGCGTGGTGGTCCCACGGAGCAGCGTGAAGATCTCCCGCGCGACGCGGGCGCTCGCGACGGGCGAGAGCGGAGCGCGGACGTGAGGACCGACCACGATGGCCGGGATCTCTCCGGCGACGCCGTGCACGCCCTCGGGATCCTTCCCGCCGACGTAGAGCTCGAACGCTGCCACGCCGAACGCCTCCATCCACGCGGCGATCTCGCGGTGGAGCAGGAGCCCCGAGCGCGGGTCGACGCGATCCTTCTTCGGATGGACGCCGAGGGTGGCGAGCGACGGTCCGAAGGCTTCGGCGAGCGTCGGCCCGAGCTCGGCGAAGAGACCGGTGAGCGGCCCTTCGTCGTTCGGCGCGCCGATCTCCGCCAGGATCGCGCGCGGCGGCGTCGACTCCGGGATCCGCGCGGTCCGATCCGCGAGCGCCGCGAACGCCTCGTCGGCGTCGGCATCGGGGGCCACGGCGCGAAGGCATCCGAGCGCCGCCCGCTCGAGCGGCGCCTCCGCGAGCGCCGATGCGATCCGTGCGAGCCGCGCGAGCTGGGCGCGATCGTCGGGCGATCCGTGGAGGGCCTCGAGCAGCGCGTCACGCCCGCGCTCGAGGAGCGCGCGTCGCTCGCGGATGGAGGCGTCGAGGTCGACGACGAAATCGAGGGCCTCGCCGTCCGTGGGGGCCTCGTCGAGCAGCTTCGTCACGGCGCGGACGGCCCCCGCCGGCGCGCCCAGCCGATCGCGGTGCACGACCATGGCGAGCCGCGCCGCTTCGATACGTCCCGAGGCCTCGGCGCGCTCGAGCATGAGCTCTTCGAGGATCTTCGTCGCCTCGTCCCACGCGCCCGTCTTCGCGGCCGCGCGCGCGATGCGCTCGCGGAGAGGCAGCGTCGTGAGCTTTTCGCGGTGCAGCGCCAACAGGACCGCGAGCGCTCGTTCGTGCTCGCCGAGCTTGTTCTCGTAGAGATCGACCGCCGCGACGCCGGCCGTGATCCGGTTCTTCGGAGGCGCGGCTTCGAGGAGGGCGAGCCGCGAAAGGCGCTCCGCCGCTTCGCCGAATTTCCCGTGCCGAATGAAGATCTCACCGGTGAGCGCGAGGGCCCCCACGTGCTGCTCGTCGAACAACGTGACGTGCTCGAGTGCTTCGAGGGCCCCGTCGACGTCGCCTTTGGCTCGGAGAGCCCGCGCGATTTCCCAATAGAGCTTGGCGATCTCCGCCGGATCGTCCGTGATCTCGAGGCGCTTTCGCGCGAGCCGGAGGACCGTGTCGCCGTCGTTGCGATCGCGGGCGCGCCGGAAGAGTTTGTCGAACGCGACGGGCCTTCGCGGATCCCGACGCAAGCAAGCGTCGAGGGCGGCCTCGCCGCGTTCGGCGACGGCCGGATCGTCGCCGGCGAGCGCCAGCCAAAGGAGCCCTGCGTGCTCCAAGAACGCGGCGCCACGCGCGCGGTTCGCCGTGCGTGCCCCGAGCTCTTCGCAGGCGACGGCGACCCATTCTTGCTCCCCGAGCTTCTCGGCGGCCGTTCGAACGCCTTCCCAGGCGTGGAGCTCGTCGGGCTTGGCCCGCGCGACCTCGCGGAACGCATCGAACGCGCCCGCCGCGTCGTCCGAGGCCAACCGGGCCCACCCCGCCATGCCCAGGGCGTCGGTCCGCGCGTCGTCTCCGAGCGCGTCGCCGATGGACGCGAGGGCGCGCGCGCGACGCTCGGGCGGCGAGCCGGCAGGCGCCAACTCCAAGTTCGCGAGGCGCGTCGCCGCCGCCGTCCCCTCGAGGAGCTCCGGCGCGTGCGTCGGTCGATGGATCGCTTCGAG